>NZ_CP134876.1:2721787-3024208 GCF_032108445.1 Micromonospora halotolerans
GTGTCTCGCCGGGTCGCGGGAGGGCGACGCCGACGCTGATCGTCCGGCCGGTGCGGCGGGCGGCCTCGGTGAGCCGTTCGGCGATCCGGACGGCCTCCTCCGGGCGGCTCACCTCGATCACCGCGACGAACTCGTCGCCGCCGGTGCGGTACAGCTCGTCGCCCTGGCGCAGCGCCCCCTCCAGCGCCCGCGCCAGGCCCACCAGAAGCTGGTCGCCGGCCTGGTGGCCGTACGTGTCGTTGACGTCCTTGAAGCCGTCCACGTCGATCGCCAGCAGGGCCGTGCGCCCCGGTGTGGCGCTCGCGATCCGCTGCCCGAACGGCCCGGTGTGGCGCAGCCCGGTGAGCGGGTCCGAGCTGGCCTGCTCGCGCAGCCGGGCGAGCGTACGCAGCCGGTCGAGGCAGATCCACGCCTGCCCGGCCAGCAGCTCGATGAGGTTGACCGTGGTCGGGTCCGGGCGCAGCAGCCGCTCGTCGGCGACCAGCAGCACGCCGCCGCCCTCCGTCGGCCCGACCGGCACGGCCACCAGGGTGCGCGCCCCGGCCCGGGTCAGCGGCAGGTAGTCCTCGGTCGGCGGATGCCCCTCCTCGCCCAGCGTGTACGTCGAGCCGTGCCGGTGGGCACGGGCGATCATCCGGGCCAGCGCCGCCGGGCCGGCCTCGGCCAGCTCGGCCCGGATCCGGGCCTCCAGCGCTCCCGGGGTGCCCGTCGGCGAGCCCAGCCGGGGTTCGCGCGGGCCGGGGAGGATCAGCACGGCGGCGGAGAGCGCCGACACGTCCCGCGCCGCGGTGATCGCGGCGGTCATCAGGTCCCAGTCGGTGGGCGCGGTGGTCATCGCGGCGGTGTGCCGGAGCAGCTTCTCGCTGCGGCTCTCGGCCGGCGGTCCGTCGAGCGCGGCGATCCGGGCGCCGAGCCGGTCGGCCAGCCGCTGCGCGGTCCGCCGCCACCGGTCCGTCTCGACCGGGCCGCTCCACTGGAGGTCCAGCACGCCGAGCGGCCGGCCCGCCCGGTCCCGCACCGGCACGCAGATCTCGGCGGTGACGTCGGGGCGTACCGGGAGGTAGTCGGGATCGGCGGTCACGTCGGGGACGGTGGCCGCCTCGCCGGAGTCGTACACCCGGGCCACGATCGACCGCTCCTGCTCCCGCCGGGGCGGGCCGGAGTTCTCGCTCGGGGTCTTCAGCGGCACGGTGGAGAAGACCTGCCACGCGCCGGTGGCCGCGACGCAGCGCAGCCGGTCGTGGACCTGGAGCAGGATGGAGATCGTCGCCGCGGTGTGCCGGGCGAGTGCGGCGACGGTCCACTGGCACGCCTCCAGCGCGGTCGACGCCATCGGAAGGCGGACCGTGACGTCCCGGACGACTCGCTCGTGATCCACGTCGTTCCTGCTCGGAGGGGGCGGGGCGCGATCAAGGGTACCCAGCGGGGGAGCCGGCGACCTTCGTACACATGTGCTATCCACAGGCTGTGGACGCAGCCTGTGGGCGACGGGGCCGCGCGGTGGGGACGGCGGCGATAGCGTGAGGGGTCCCGGGTTCGTCAGGAGGCGCCGATGCTCATCGCCCAGCTCAGCGACCCGCACGTGACCACCGGCCTGCTCGCCGCCGAGCAGGCGTCCGGGCTGCACCGGGCGCTCGGCCGGGTGCTCGCCCTGCGCCCCAGGCCGGACTGCGTGGTGATCACCGGCGACCTGGTGAGCAACGGCCGGCCGGACGAGTACCTGGCGCTGCGCGAGATCATCGGGCGCTTCCCGCTGCCGGTCCACCTCGCGGCGGGCAACCACGACGACCGGGAGTCCCTGCTCGACACCTTCGGCGGCACCCCGTACCTGGGCGGTGGCTTCTCGGCCTACTACCACGTGGACCAGCCGGACGGCACGCTCGTGGTGCTCGACTCGCTCGCCCCGGGCGACGACGCCGGGCGGCTCGGTGCCGAGCAGCTCGGCTGGCTCGACGGGGTGCTCGCCGGCCGCGCCGAGGTGCCCGCCGTGGTCTGCCTGCACCATCCCCCGGTCGCGGTCGGCGTCCCGGCCATGGACGCCATGGGGCTCACCGACGCCGACGCCCTCGCCGAGGTGATCGGGCGCCACCCCCACGTGGTCCGGGTCGCCGCCGGGCACCTGCACCGTGCGGTGACCAGCGCCTTCGCCGGCACCGTGCTGACCACCGCACCGAGCACCTGGATGCAGGTCAGCCTGGCCATGACGGCGGAGGAGGAGATCGGCTGGGTCGCCGAGCCGACCGCCTTCCTGCTGCACCGGGTGGCCGACGGCGGCTGCGTGACCCACACCGTCCAGGTCAGCCACGCCGCCGGGCGGACCTGCTGGTTCTGATCCGGCGTGGAGCGGCTTCTCTGGTACGTGGCGTACGGCTCGAACCTGCACGCGGCGCGGCTCGACCGGTACCTGCGCGGTGGGCGCCCGCCCGGCGGGCTGCGCACGTACCCGGGTTGCCGGGACTGCCGACCACCGCGCCGCACGGTCGCCGGGGCGATTCCCGGCGGCGTCTACTTCGCCGGTGAGTCGCGGGCCTGGACCGGCGGGATGGCGTTCTACGACCCGGAGCTGCCCGGTCGAGCCGCCGTGCGGGGCTACCTGGTGACGGTCGGGCAGTTCGCCGACATCGCGGCGCAGGAGATGTACCGGCCGCCCGGCGCCGACCTGGACCTGATCCGGGTGGCGGCCGAGACCGGCCGGGCCACGCTCGGCCCGGGCCGCTACGAGACCCTGCTCCGGGTCGGCGAGCGCGACGGCCTGCCGATGCTCACCTTCACGGCCCCGCACGCGGCGTCCGAGGTGGAGTGGGCCGCACCCGCTCCGGTCTACCTCGGCATGCTCGCCCGCGGGCTGCGCGAGGCGCACGGCTGGGACGTCGCCCGGACCACCGACTACCTGGCGGACCGGCCCGGAGTCGCCGGACACTGGTCCCGCTCGCGGGTGCGCCGGCTGGTCGTGGAGACGTCGGCGCCGTGACCGGGAGCGCCACCGGGCGGACCGGCAGAACGAAGCGCCGTTCGGTCGGGATCGGCCGTCCGGTGGCTGTATTTGTCGACGCAGAGGTTGTCGGCGCAAGCGTTTCTCGGTGACATTGGCAGCGTCGGCGGGGCGTGCCCGGCCGGCGGTTGTTCGTGGACCAGCAGGCGCCGCACCCTCCTGCTGGTCCACCCGGCGCACGGCGCCGGCTCCCTGGTCCCTGGGGGCCGGTGCCGTGGGCGCCGGACCGACTCAGCCGAGCAGGGCGTCCCGCAGCGCGGGGGCCAGCACCTCCGGCGGCACCTCGTGGAAGCCACCCGCCAGGCTGACGTGGCTGGCCCGGGGGATCGCCTCGGCGGTCGCCACCGCCGCGTCCCGCAGCCACGGCGGGCTGCCGGTGCTGTCCACCACCACGGTGGGGGCGGCGATCGCCGCGAGCCGCTCGGTGGGCAGGCCGGCGGAGCCGGTGACCGTCGTGTCGTAGGCCAGGGTGTGCGCCAGCCCGGTCATCCACGACCACTCCGGGGCTTCGCGCATCCCGCCGACCGCCTCGGGCGGCACCCCGACCGCCTCGGTGAGGAACAGCGCGACCGCGTCGTCGCGCCGGCCGGCCGAGACGAGTTCGCTCAACCGCTCGGCCAGCCCGGATTTGGGGCCACCGTGCGGGCCGGCCTGGAACGGCGGCTCGAACAGCGCCAGCCCGGCGACCCCCACCCCCTCGGCCGCCACGTACGCGGCGAGGATCGCGCCGGACGAGAGGCCGTAGAGGTGGGCGGCGCCACCCGCCCGGTCGATCAGGGCCGCCACGTCCTCGATCTCGCGCTGCACCGCGTACGGCCCGGTGTCACCGCTGTCGCCGCGACCCCGGCGGTCGTAGCCGTACACGGTGAAGTCGGCGCTGAGCGCGGCGGCCAGCGCGCGGGTGGTGCTCCGGTCATTGAAGGCCCCACCGACCAGGATGATCGGCGGCCCGTCGCCGGCCGTCTCGTAGGCGATCGTGGTGCCGTCCGCGGAGCGCACGGAGTCCACCGTCCAAGTGCCGTTCGACGTCATGACTCCTTCCTACTGCACACCGCCGACAGCGGAGAGCCGTGAAGGATTTCACCTGCCCGTCATGTCCGACTCGTCGGGCAGACCGGTACAGGTCGCCGTCCATATTCAGCATTCCGCTGTGCTCTCCGGTCGACCTCCCGGCCGGTGGATGAGAAGCTTGCCCCCGGCGGGGCGGTGTCCCCCGACTGCCGCCTTCCGCGATCGACCCCTGTCACGGCACGGTCAGGGTCACCGGGCGAACCATCGTCCGGACACCACGCGCCGGTATCTCACGAGGAGTTCCATGTCCGTCCCCGGGATGCGCCGCCGGGCCGCCGTCGGCCTGGCCGCACTCGCCGCCACCGCGTTCACCGCGGTCGCCGTACACCCCGACCAGGCCTCGGCCCGCTCGAAGCCGATCGACGTCAAGCTGCTCGCCATCAACGACTTCCACGGCAACCTGGAACCGCCGACCGGTTCCAGCGGCACCATCGACGGGCAGACCGCCGGTGGCGCGGCATACCTGGCCGCCCACCTCGACAAGCTCCGTGGCACCACGGAGGAGGAGCGGGAGCACACCGTCACGGTCGCCGCCGGTGACCTGATCGGCGCCTCCCCGCTGCTCTCCGCCGCGTTCCACGACGAGCCCACCATCGAGGAGATGAACCTCGCCGGGCTCGAGTTCACCAGCGTCGGCAACCACGAGTTCGACGAGGGCGCCACCGAGCTGCTCCGGATGCAGAACGGCGGCTGCCACCCGGTGGACGGCTGCGCCGACGGCACCCCGTTCACGGGCGCCAACTTCCAGTACCTCTCGGCGAACGCCTTCAAGACCGCCACCGGCAAGCCGCTGCTGCCGCCGTACGGCATCAAGAAGATCGACGGTGTCAAGATCGGCTTCATCGGGATGACCCTCGAGGGCACCCCGCAGATCGTCAGCCAGCAGGGCGTCGCCGGCCTGTCCTTCGCCGACGAGGCGGACACCGCCAACAAGTACGCCCGAATCCTCCAGGCCCAGGGCGTGCAGTCCATCGTCGTGCTGCTGCACGAGGGTGGCGTGCAGAACGGCGGCGGGATCAACGACTGCACCGGGTTCAGCGGCCCGATCGTGGACATCGCCAACCGGATGGACCCGTCGATCGACGTGATCGTCAGCGGGCACACCCACGCCGCGTACAACTGCAACATCAACGGCAAGCTGGTCACCAGCGCCAGCTCCTTCGGCCGTCTGGTCACCGACATCGACCTGAAGATCGACCGGCGGAGCCGGGACATCGTCAGCGCGTCGGCGAACAACGTCGTGGTCACCCGGACCATCGATCCGGACGAAGACACGAACGACCTGATCACCCACTACAAGACCGCCCTCGGCCCGGTGGCCGACAAGGTGGTCGGCGAGACCACGAGCGTGCTCACCAAGACCCAGGAGAACCTGTACCAGACCGGGGTCGACGTCAACGGCAAGCCGACGTACCAGACCGGTGAGTCACCGCTGGGCAACGTGATCGCCGACGCCCAGCTCGCCGCCACCGACAACGAGCAGAACGCGGTCGCCGCGTTCATGAACCCCGGTGGTGTCCGCGCCGACCTCGACGCCGGCCCGGTCACCTACGCCGAGGCGTTCACCGTCCAGCCGTTCGCCAACAACCTGGTGACCCTGGACCTGACCGGCGCGCAGCTCTACTGCATGTTGGAGCAGCAGTTCACCACCGCCAAGGTGCTGTACGCGTCCTCGACCGTGCACTACGTCGTCGACGTCAACGGCACCACCGCGCCGGCCGCGTCGCCGTGCACCGGCACCCGCGTGGTCCGGGGCAGCCTCACCATCAACGGCACCCCGGTGAGCGACACCGCGACCTACCGGGTCACGGTGAACAACTTCCTCGCCGGCGGTGGCGACGGCTTCAGCGTCCTCACCGGTGGCACGAACGCCGTCACCGGCCTGATCGACCTGGACGCCTTCACCGCGTACCTGACCGAGAAGTCGCCGGTCTCCGCGCCGGCGCTGGACCGGATCCAGACCACCGCGGAGGTCCCGGCCGCCTGACGGGCCGACCCGCACGACGGACGGGCCCCGGAGCATCCGCTCCGGGGCCCGTTCGTGTGCCGCGACAGGGTCAGGCGTGTGCGGGCGCCGGCTCCCGGACCACGGCGGCGACGCGGCCGTCCTGGACGCCGGTGAGCAGCCGCCGCAGGGACAGGGCCAGCACCGAGGCGGTGAGGCAGCCGCCCACCACGACCGCCACCCAGAGCCGGCCGTGCGCCGCGCCGATCAGCGGGCCCGCGGTGACGGGGCCGATGACGCCGCTGATCCCGAAAATCATCGAGCTCATGGCGTTGTACCGGCCGCGCAGCTCGTCCGTGGCGAGCGCGTTGGTCAGCGCCGGCATCACCGGCGACAGCATCGTCTCGCCGAACCCGAAGATCGCCGAGCAGGCCACCACGCCGAGCGCCGCGAGCAGCGCGTTGCCCGTGCCGATCAGACCGGCCGCGCCGAGGACCAGCCAGGCGGTCGCGAAGACCGCGCCCACCGCGGCGAGCGCGCCCGTCCGGCTCCGGCCCTCCATCCGGCGGATCACCAGCAGCTGGGAGAGCACGATCATCACGGTGTTGCCGGCGAGCGCCCAGGCCACCACCCGGGGGGACACCTCCACCACCCGCACCGAGTACGCGGCGAAGCCCACCTCGATCTGCGCGTAGCCGCAGGTGGTGAGGACCAGGCCGAAGATGACCAGCCGGCGGAACGGCCGGTCCCGCAGCACGGTCAGGTAGCCCCCGGCCCCCGAAGCAGCGCCCGCCGCCCGGTCCTGGACCAGGCGGTGACCGACATGCGGCAGGGTCAGCAGGATCAGGCCCGGCATCAGGTAACTGATCGCGTCCAGCACGTAGATGGCCTGGAAGGTGACCGGCCGGGCCACGTCGACCACCGCGCCGGAGATCAGGCCACCCACACCGATGCCCAGGTTGAGCAGCGCGAAGTTCAACCCGAACACCCGCTGCCGCTCACCGTCGCCGGTGAGCGAGGCGAGGATCGTGTTCTGACCGGACCAGATCGCCGAGCTGCCCACCGCGATCAGCGTCATCACGCCGAACGCCGACGCGGTCGAGTCGACCAGCGCCAGCGAGCCGGTGCCGATCGCCTCGACGGCCAGGCAGGGCAGCACCACCCGGCGCGCGCCGAACCGGTCGATCAGCGTGCCGCCCAGCGGCGACAGCGCCAGCGTCACGGCGCCGAACCAGCCGATCACCAGGCCGGCGCGGGCGTCGCTCAGCCCGCGGACGTCGGTGAGGTAGATGAAGAGGAAGGGCAGGGTGAGGCCGCGCCCGACGGCCGACAGCAGGGTGCCGATCAGGAGGCGGCGGGCTTCGGGACGGGCGGGCAGGGCGCGGCGCAGCATGGCTGCATTCTTGGTGCCGGGTACGACGACCCGCGACCCGATTAGCGCCGGTTACGCGCTCGGCAGAGCCGGCGGGTGAGCAAATTAACGCCGTCTGCCATGCTGGCGCGGTGACCACCACCTGGCGCCACCTGCCCGCCCCGGCCCGCGAGATCGCGCAGGCCGCCACCGAGGCGGTCGGCGCCGCGCAGGCCCGGGACGCCGGGGCGTACGAGCCGGCGGTCGAGCGGCTCACCGCCGCGGACCGGGCCGGGCTGGTGCTCGGCGGCGTGGTCCGGCTGCTGCTGGAGGAGAGCCACCCGGACGGGCTGGACGGCGACGACGTCCGTCAGGTGCTGGAGCGGTGCGTCCGGTCCACCGCGGGATGGCGGCCCGACGTCGACCCGCACGTGCTCCTCGTGCTGCTGGCCAGCGCGCTCGGCGTCTACGACCCGGGCGACGACGACGCACCGCCGGATCCGGCCGCGATCGCCCGGCACGCCCCGCTGCTCGTCGCCGACCTGCTGGCGGCCACCGGCCGGCCCCTGGCCGACTACCTGACGGCGGCCTTCACCGAGGTCGCCCGCACCGAACTGCAGGACTGACCACCGCCGGAGCGGGTCACGGGCTGGCGGCGAGGAAGACGAACGCGGCGAGCAGCACCAGGTGCACCCCGCCCTGGAGCACGGTCGCGCGACCCGGCACCACCGTGAGCACGCCGGTCACCGCGGTCAGCGCGAGCAGCGTCATCTGCGTGCCGCCCAGGCCCAGCAGCAGCGGACCCTCCAGCCAGATCGAGGCCAGCGCTATGGCCGGGATGGTCAGGCCGATGCTGGCCATGGCCGAACCGAGCGCCAGGTTGAGGCTGATCTGCACCCGGTCCCGGCGGGCCGCCCGGGCGGCGGCGAGGGTCTCCGGCAGCAGCACCAGCAGGGCGATGATCACGCCGACGAACGCCGGCGGCAGGTTCGCCGCCTCGACGCCCGCCTCGATCGCCGGGGAGATGGTCTTCGCGTCGCCGACCACCGCGACCAGCGCCACCACCAGCAGCACCAGGCTGGCCAGAGCGGTACGCGTGGACGGCGGATCGGCGTGCCCGTCGCCGTCGGCGTCCTCGGGAATGATGCTGCCCTCCTGCGTCACCGGCAGGAAGTAGTCGCGGTGCCGGCCGGTCTGCACCATCACGAACAGGCCGTACAGGGCGAGCGAGGCGACCGCCGCGAAGGCGAGCTGCGCGGGGGAGAACTGCGGGCCGGGCCGGCTGGTGAAGGTCGGCACCACGAGGCTGAGAGTGGCGAGCGTGGCCACGGTGGCCAGCGCCCCACCCGTCCGGGTTGAACACCGCCACCCGGCGGCGCAGCGCGCCCAGCAGCAGGGACAGGCCGAGTATCCCGTTACAGGTGATCATCACGGCGGCGAAGACCGTGTCCCGGGCCAGCGCCTGCGTCTTGTCACCGCCGCTGATCATCAGCGTGACGATCAGCCCGACCTCGATCACGGTGACCGCCACCGCGAGCACCAGCGAGCCGAGCGGCTCACCCACCTTGTGCGCCACCACCTCGGCGTGGTGCACGGCCGCCAGCACGGCCCCCGCGAGCAGCGCGGACACCACCACGACCAGCGGGCCGGGCAGCTCCCGGCCCCAGGTGGCCGCGAGCACCAGGACCGCGATCACGGGTAGGACGGTGGTCCAATCGGTCAGGCGGGATCGGATCATGGCGGCCATGACATCAACCTTGCCAGGAAGATGGATCAACCGCCCGTGGCGAGACGCTTGCGATCCGGCGCCGGACCAGCTACGCGGCCGTGCCGGATGACCGTGAGCCCCGCCACAGCCCGTCGTGTGGCGGCGGGTCTGCTTAAGCGAAGCGGCCGCACCCGGTGGACCCGGATGCGGCCTCTCTCCCTCTGGTCGGGGTGGCCGGATTCGAACCGACGACCTCTTCGGCCCGAACAGTCGTCGGTGCTGTCAGCCGCTATCGGCCGCTGTTGGCCGTTCGCCGTGACCTAGGGTCGGCAGCAGTCTCCGGTTCGTTGATGGGGAACCGTTGTCAGGCGTTCGCTGATTTTCTGCTGACGCGCAGCCTGCGAAGATCCATGGCATGGCCTCCCTGCCTCAACCGGCCGACCTGACTTCCGTGGTCTTGCGTACCGACTTCAACGACGACCCAGCCTGGGACACGCTGAAAGCGGCCATCGACAGCCTTGACGCGTACCCCAGCGCTACCTACGTCAGCGACCCGGTGTACGTCGGTATGACCGTCCAGGAGTTGGTTGACATTGATGCCGCCGCGAGCGACGACGACAAGTTGACCTACCTCTTCCTCGCCGACGCGACGACCATGACGGACGACGAGCACCCGCTGCTCGCCGTTGACCTGTACACCGAGCCCGGTCGAACGTTCCGGCTGCCGCCCCGCTGGTACGCCGACGTCTCTGCCAACCTGACGATCGCGAACATGGGCTTCGACGACTTCGCCGACGCCACCGATGAGTCCGGCACGTTCAGGGGCTTCGATGGCGAGTGAATGGGCGCCGCGGCCGTGAGGTCGTGTCGCACCTTCAGTTTGGAAGAGCGCGCTCAGCCGGTCGTGATGGCCGAAGCGCCTGCGGTCGGCAGTCGGCGCGACTGCGCCTCGTGGCCCCTCATGACCGCGGCGCACCCCGGCTACTGGCCCGTGGATGGCCCGGTGAGGGCTCAGACCTGGGCCGATAGGATCCCGCGCCATGAGACGAGCGGTGATCGCGCTGCTGAGCGCAGGGGCAGTTGCACTTGCGGGGGGCGGGTACGCCATCGGCACCGTCAGCCATCGTGGCCCCGCCAAGCAGTCTGCGGTGTGTGAGCAGGCCGAGCAGGAATTCGCGAGCCGCGCCGATCAGCTCCGGAAGCAAATACAGGCACCGCGACAGCTCGGGTTGAACGAGAGCAAGCGAACGACCGTCGAGGACGCGCGCAGCAGGATTCTTGCAGAGGTCGTGCAGCAGAACCCGACCTGCTTTGGCGCGGGGATGCGCGGGGCGGCAGCCGTAATCCAGCAGCACCGATCCGAGGGGGAAGCAGACGTGGCGATCTGCGATCTTGCTGGGATTAAGGCCGAGGACTGTTTGGTTGCGGTCGGCTAATAGGTGCGGATCTCCTCATCGGGCAGTCGCCAGACCGTCCAGCCTCCCGGACGGGGGACAAGGTGGAGCGCCTCACCAGCCGAACGGCCTTGGCAACGTCCGGGGAGGCTGGTAGGCCTTGTGGTGCCCGGCGAGGTGATCCGCGGCGGCATCTCTGAGGAGGGTCGGGGTTCGGGGCGGAGCCCCGAGGTCTTCTAAGCGTGTTTGAGACGGAGTCCGAGTCCGACGCTCAGCCGAAGCACCGAACGGTTACGGCGATGTCGGGAGCAGGGTCGTAGTCCTCTGGGTGGATGACCCCCAGTTCGACCCGCCTTCGGTCCGAGCGCACGGGGTCGTCTTGCTGGCCGGACAGGCAGCTGGGATAGCCGCCGAGGTGCCGACCACCGTTCGCGTCGATCCAGTACTCACCGACGACGGAGTAAAACCTGGTCGGCTCGTCGCCGTCGGCGTCAAAACCGATTGTGCTGGTCTCCTGGTTCGACCAGGTCACCGTGCCGGTGATTCGTTTGGGTGTCACGGTGTGACCGGGTAGTAGTCGCCCGAGAGTGAAGCCGGTCACGAGCCCCAGCGCGACGAGCAGGGCGAGCTGTAGGCGCCGGGGATGCTGCCGGACCAAGCGTCGGATGGATCTCCACTGCGACATGGGGCGTACGGTATCGACTCCCGCAGAAGGACCAACTCCTGCAACCGTCCGCCCGAGACCTGGCCGTTTAGAGATCAACCGGCTAGGAGCACCTTTTCAAACACGCAGTAGGTCCCTGGTCGTCCTTGACCGGTACGGCACGCCTTGGAGGCCGGCGCGGAGAAGGTCAGAGACTCGTTGGCTGACTTTCCGCTGACTTTTGATGCTGACGGGGACGGAACTGGCGACTAGCAGGCGATCAGAGCCGTGAAGAAGATCGTCGGGGTATAGCAAAAGGCCAGGTGAGGAGAGTCCTCACCTGGCCTTTACCTCTGGTCGGGGTGGCCGGATTCGAACCGACGACCTCTTCGTCCCGAACGAAGCGCGCTACCAAGCTGCGCCACACCCCGAGGCGTGCCGACAAATAGTAGCCCACCCGCTCCGATGGTCAAACTCGGTACCCCTGGGGTCGTGAGGTCAGCGGGGGATCAGGGTGAGGACGCTCGCCTCGGGCGGGCAGGCGAAGCGGACCGGCGCGGTGGGATGGGTGCCCAGGCCGGCCGAGACGTGCAGCCAGGAGTCCGAGCCGGGCCAGCGGTGCAGCCCGCGCGCCATCGACCGGGGCAACCCGCAGTTGGTGACCAGCGCGCCGTAGCCGGGCACGCAGACCTGTCCGCCGTGGGTGTGCCCGGCGAGCAGGAGCCCGAAGCCGTCGGCGGCCATCTGGTCCAGCACGGCCGGCTCCGGGGAGTGGGCCAGGGCGATGGAGAGCGCCGCGCCGGCGCTGACCGGCCCGGCGACGGCCGCCCAGTCGTCCCGCTCGATGTGCGGGTCGTCCACGCCGGCCAGCTCGATCTCCCGGCCTCCGGCCTTGAGGGTGGTCCGCGCGTTGTTGAGGTCCACCCAGCCGGCGCCCGTGAAGACGTCGCGCAGCTCCTCGTACGGCAGCGACACGCCCTCGGTGTACTCCCGGTCGGGCAGGAAGTAGGTGAACGGGTTCTTCCACACCGGCCCGGTGTAGTCATTGGAGCCGAAGACGAAGGCGCCGGGCAGGTCGAGCAGCGGTTGCAGGGCGCGCAGCACGCCCGGCACCGCGTCCGGGTGGGCCATGTTGTCCCCGGTGACCACCACGAGATCGGGGTCGAGGGCGGCCAGCGAGGCCACCCAGTCCTGCTTGCGCCGCTGGTCGGGCATCATGTGCAGGTCCGACAGGTGCAGTACGCGCAGCGGCTCGGCGTCGGTCGGGAGCACCGGTACGTCGTACCGGCGCAGGGTGAACATGTTGCGCTCGATGAGCGACGCGTACGCCAGGGTGGCCGCCCCGGCGGCGACGGTGCCGGCCGCGAGCCGGAATAGTGTGCGCTTTCGCATGGCGTTCAGGGTAGTTTGACCGTCCATGAGCACGCTGAAGGACCGCCTCACCGCCGACATGCGCGCCGCACTCAAGGCGCGCGACGAGCTGACCACCTCCACGCTGCGGATGGCCCTCGCGGCCGTCGGTAACGCCGAGGTCGCCGGCAGGGAGAAGCGCGAGCTGAGTGACGACGAGGTGCTCGCGGTGCTGACCAAGGAGGCGAAGAAGCGCCGCGAGGCGGCGACCGCCTTCGCCGACGCGGGCCGCGCCGAGCAGGCCGGCAAGGAGACCGCCGAGGGTGAGGTGCTGGAGCGCTACCTGCCGAAGCAGCTCTCCGACGACGAGCTGGCCGAGCTGGTCTCGGGGGCGCTCGCCGCGGGCGGCTTCACCGGCAAGGCGCAGATGGGCCCGGCCATGAAGGCGGCCCAGGCCGCGGTGGCGGGCCGGGCCGAGGGCGGCCGGGTCGCCGCGGAGGTACGCCGCCAGCTCGGTCTCTGACCGCACTCGTCCGACGACGAAGCGGGCGGACACCCGGTGGGGTGCCCGCCCGCTGGCGTTGCTCGGGTCAGCCGCGCGGTCGGCCCGGGCGGCCCCCGTTGGGCGGCGGGACCACCGGCCCGCCGGGGCCGGTGCCGGTGCCGGGCTTCGGCTGACCGCCGCCGGCGCTGACCTCGATGGTCACCACGCCGTCCTTGATGGTGCGCCCGTCCGGGCTGGTGCCGGCCGCGGTGCCCACCGGACATTCCGACGGGGTCTTCTGGCTGGCGACCACCGGCTCGAAGCCGGCGCCGCGCAGCCGCGACTTGGCGGTGTCGATGGACTCGCACTTCACCCCGGGGATGGCGCGCTGGTCACCCTCGATGATCTTCCCGCTCGGCGGGGTGAAGTCGATCCGCTCCTTGCCGATCATGGCGGCGCGCAGCGTCTGGTAGACCGCCGGGTTGATGCCCCACGGCACCTCGTTGTGCTTCATCCGCTGGTTGGTCTGCGGCCAGTCCGGGTCGGCCTCGATGCCGGCCACCGCGTACTGCTTGGTCATGGCGACCAGGGCGGAGGTCTTGTCCCCGTCGGTGGTACCGGACTTGCCGGCCACCGGGGCGTCGACGATGCCGCGGACGTTGCCCGCGGTGCCGTTCTTGCACTTCGAGGTCGAGGAGTGGTCACCCACCGGGCAGCGCGCGGCGTCCACGGCAGCCCGGGCCACCTGCGTGCTGATCCGCTGCTCGCAGTGCGGGTTGGCGATGTCCAGCTTCTCGCCGTCCGGGCCCCGGATCTCCTGCACCGGGATCGGCTCGCAGTATTTCCCGTCGGCCGCCAGGGTGGCGTACGCGTTGGCCAGCTCCAGCGGAGTGGTCTGCGAGACGCCCAGGGTGAACGCGCCCCACTGGTGCGCGGCGTCCTTGTTGGCGGCGAACTTGGCGTCGTTGGAGGCGCGGAAGGTGATGCCCAGCTTCTCGGCGGCCTTCACCACGTTCTCCGCGCCGACCCGCTGCTGGAGCTCGACGAAGAAGGTGTTGACCGAGGCGCCGAAGGCGCTCCAGATGGTGTGCACGCCCGCCATCGACTTCCCGGCGTTCTGCGGGCAGTAGAAGTGCGTGCCCGTGCAGGCGGCCGGGTTGCCCGAGTCGATGATGTATTCCGACTTGAACTGGTGCTGGGCGTTGATGGTGTAGCTGAGCGGGTAGCCCTTCTCCAGGGCCGCCACCACAGTGAAGATCTTGAAGGTCGAGCCGGCCTGGTAGCCGGTGATGCCGCCGCCGCCGGTGACCAGGGGGTTGACCGTGTTCGGGCGGTTGCCCCGGATCTTCTTCTTGGCCTTCTTCGGGTCGCTGGAGATCTTGTTCTGCGGGTGGTCCGGGTCGTCGAGCTTGAAGTTCCGGTTGACCGCGATGGCGCGGACCCGGCCGCTGCCCGGCTCGATGGCGGCCACCATCCGGGCGGCCGTGCTGCTCTCGCTCAGCTGGTTGCGGACCGCCTTGTCGGCGCCCTTCTGCGCCTGTACGTCGAGGGAGGTGACGATGGTGTAGCCACCGCTCTTCAGCCGCCGCTCCCGGTCGTAGGAGGTGGAGCCGAAGGTCTCCTGCTGGAGCCACCAGCGGTAGAAGTAGTCGCAGAAGAAGCCCCAGGACCGGGTGTTGGTGGCGACGCAGCCGTTCGGGGTGCGCTTCTTCGCCACCGTGAGCTTGATCTGCTTGGCCTGGTCGGCCTGCTCCTTCGTGATGGCGCCGATCTGCACCATGTTGTCGATGACGTAGTTGCGCCGGTCCACCGCGTCCGGGTAGCCGGCCGGGGTGGTGGGGTCGAACGAGGTCGGCGCCTTCACCAGGCCGGCGAGCAACGCCGACTCCTGGATGTCGAGCTTGCTCGGCGGCTTGTTGAAGTAGACCTGGCTGGCGGCGTAGATGCCGTACGCGCCGTTGCCGAAGGCGGCGATGTTCAGGTAGCGCTCCAGGATCTCGTCCTTGGAGAGCTCCTTGTCGATCTGGAGCGCGTAGCGCATCTCGCGCAGCTTGCGGGCGCTGGTGTCCTCGGTCGCGGCCACCACGTCGGCCGGGTGCGTCGCCGAGTAGGAGATGGCGAGCCGGACGTACTGCATGGTGAGCGTCGAGGCGCCCTGCCGCGAGTTCGTCCCGGACTGGTTGTTGACGAAGGCCCGGGCCACACCGTTGAGGTCCACGCCGTTGTGCTTGTAGAAGTCGTGGTCCTCGGCCGCGATGATGGCCTTCTGCATGAGCGGCGAGATGTCCTTGAGCTTCACGTCGCGCCGGTTCTCGTCGTACATGGTGGCCAGCGGCGTCTTGCCGTCGGAGGCCAGCAGGTAGGTGATCTGCGGGGCCCGGGCCACCGTCAGTTCGGTGGGGAGCGCGCCGAAGGTCTCGGCTCCGGCCTTGGCGGCCAGTCCGGACATCGCCACCGCGGGGAAGGCCGCTGCAGCGACCACCACGCCGGCCAACAGGCCACAGATGAGTAGCGATGCGGCGTTGGTCAGCACGTTGTGGTCACGTTTCCGCATCCAGGTCACCTCGACAGGGTACGCGAGTAGGGAACGAGGGGCGCGCGGGGAAGTTTCCCCATTTCCTGCGCGCGCCGGTCTCGTTGTGCTAAACGCACGAACCCCGGTGCGTGGTTGCGTGAAACCTGGCAGAAGTCTCCTCCGAACGGAGGAGTGGCGCAGCGTTTCCACCTACTCCGGCGGGGTAGACGGCGGGCGAAAGCCCGGGAAGCCGGGAGTGTCCGGAATGATGGATTTCGCCGACAACGTTGCGTAATCAGGCGACTACACAGCATGATGGTGGCGGCGACAGCAGCCACACGTCGTCCGCGCCGCCCTGGGGAGGCCGGCCCGGACGACCGGGGGGAATTCGACGGCTGGTCGCGCGAAGTCGGTAGGTACTGCAAGGGGGGACGTGTACAGATGGGCATGATCACTGACTGGCCGTCACTGGCGGCGTGTCAGAACGGGGACCCGGACGCGTTGTTCGTACAGGGCGCCGAACAGAACGTGGCGAAAAGGATCTGCCGGAGCTGCCCAGTTCGGTACGAGTGCCTGGCCGACGCGCTCGACAACCGGATCGAGTTCGGTGTGTGGGGTGGCATGACCGAACGCGAACGCCGGGCGCTGCTGCGGCGTCATCCGCAGGTCACCAGCTGGCGCAAGATGTTCGAGGCGGCCATGAAGAAGAACGCCAAGGAGAAGGCCGGTCGGGACAAGGTCCTCGTGACCACGGCCAACTGACCGACGCGCCGGTCGGTCGCGCCGCTCAGTGCCGGCTGATCGCCTCGCCGATCGTCCGCAGCCCGTCGACGTCGTGCACGTCGGCGGGCTGCGCCGTCACCGACACCGCCGGCACCGCCGGGAACGCCTCGGTGAACCGGGCCGCCACCCGCTCCTCGCGGGCCGCCTGCTCGGCCAGCGTGGCGTGCGCCCGCAGCACCTCGGCGGTGCGCTCGTGCCCGCCCGCACCCGCCAGCCGCTCCGCCGCGGCCAGACTGTCCGCCGCGGACAGGTCCGGCACCGCCGGCCGGTGCACCCGGTTGAGCACCAGGCCGGCGAGCGGCATCCGCTCGGCGCCCAGCCGGCCGGCGAAGTAGGCGGCCTCGCGGACCGCGTCCGGTTCCGGTGCCGCGACCAGCAGGAACGCCGTCTCGCGGGCCTGGAGGATCCGGTACGTCTGCTCGGCCCGCTGCCGGAACCCGCCGAACATCGAGTCCAGCGCGGCGACGAAGCCGGACAGGTCGGTGAGCAGCTGCGCGCCGATCACCTTCTGCACCACCTTCGAGAACATCCCGAAGCTGGCCGTCACCAGGCTGAACATGCTCCGTCCGCCGCTGCGGGCCGGGGCCAGCAGCAGCCGCAGCATCCGCCCGTCCAGGAAGCGGGAGAGCCGGGCCGGCGCGTCCAGGAAGTCCAGCGCCGAGCGCGACGGCGGGGTGTCCACCACGATGAGGTCCCACTCGCCCCGGGCGTGCAGCTGGCCCAGCTTTTCCATCGCCATGTATTCCTGCGTGCCGGCGAAGGTGGAGCTCATGGCCTGGTAGAAGGGGTTGGCGAAGATCTCCGCCGCCTTCGCCGGGTCGGTGTGCTGGAGCACCACGTCGTCGAAGGTGCGCTTCATGTCGAGCATCATGGCGTGCAACTGGCCGCCGCTGGACTCGACGTCGATGCCCTTGACCTGGCGTGGGGTGTTGTCCAGCTCGGTCAGGCCGAGCGACTGGGCCAGCCGGCGGGCCGGGTCGATGGTGAGCACCACCGTCCGCCGGCCGTGCTGTTCGGCCGCTCGCAGCGCCAGGGCCGCCGCGGTGGTCGTCTTGCCCACTCCGCCCGCCCCGCAGCAGACCACGATCCGCACGCCCGGATCGGCGAGGATCTGGTCGACGTCCAGCGGTGGCGCCGCGTCTTCGGAAGGCACCAATCGAGCGTATCGGTCTCGAGGGTCTCTCTGCTCCGTGCCGGCCGCAGGTGTGAGTCAATCCGCCCGGACGAGCGTCTCGGCCAGCGCCTCCAGCCCCGCCCGGTCGACCCCGCCGGGCAGCAGCGGCAGCTCGGTCAGGGGCAGGCCCAGCTCCACCAGGTCGGCGCGGAGCGAATCCTCCAGCTCCCGGCGTACCTGCTGGTCACGGGCCTCGGCGGCGAGGCCGGCCACGGTCCCGGCGTCGGTCGGCAGGCCGGCGGCGGCCAGCCCGCGCTTGAGCTCGGCGGCGGTCACCGGGCGGTCGGCCGGCACCGGGGGCCGGGCCCCGTTGACGATCACCCGGCCGACCGGGAAGCCGAGCTTGGTCAGCTCGGCGATCGCGTCGACGGTCTCCTGGACCGGCATCTCCTCCAGCAGCGTGACCACGTGCACCGCGGTCATCGGCGACCGGAGCAGCGCCGAGACCCCCTCGCTCTGGGTCTTGATCGGACCCACCTTGGCCAGCCGGGCGGTCTCCGCGGTGACGTTGAGGAAGCGGCCGATCCGCCCGGTCGGCGGCGCGTCCAGCACCACCGCGTCGTACGCCCGGCGTTGCCCGCTGGTCCGGGTGGTCGCCTCCTTGACCTTGCCGGTGAGCAGCACGTCCCGAAGGCCCGGGGCGATGGTGGTGGCGAAGTCGATGGCGCCCAGCTTGCGCAGCGCGCGGCCGGCCGCGCCGAGCTTGTAGAACATGTCCAGGTATTCGAGGAGCGCCTCCTCGGCGTCGACCGCCAGGGCACGCACCTCGCCGCCGCCCGGCGCGTCGGTCAGGTGCCGCTCCTCGTAGGGCAGCGGGTCGGTGCCGAAGAGCTGGGCGATGCCCTGCCGCCCCTCCACCTCGACCAGCAGGGTGCGCCGGCCGCCGGCGGCCAGCCCGAGGGCCAGCGCCGCCGCCACGCTGGTCTTGCCCGTGCCGCCCTTGCCGGTCACCACGTGCAGGCGGGCCGGCCATCTGCCGGCGGACTCGGCCGGCTGCTCAGTCGCTGCCACCCGTCGAGCCTATCCAGCCGTCGCGGTCAGGCGACCTCGCAGACCCACCAACCCGTCTTCCGCACCACCGTGAAGCGCAGCTCCTGGTCGGCCGTCTTCTCGTCGGCGGTGGTCATGGTGACCCTGGTGCTGACCGTGGCCCGGTCCCCGGTCTGGTTGTCCACCTTCGGGGTGGTCCAGCGGAACCGCGCGTTCTGGTACTGCCCGGCGTACTTCCGCACCTCGGCGACCTTGGCGGCGATCTTCTCGTCGTCGCGCGACGCCGAGCAGACGAAGGTGGCCGCCGCGCGGGCGTCCCGGTCCTTGTAGACCGCGGTGAGGAAGCCGTCCACGGCGACCGTCGGCTCCTTGGCGCCCTGGCCGTCCTCGGCCTGGCGCAGGGTGAGGAACGCGGCCGTGCCGCCACCGCCGCAGAGCAGGACCGCCGCGGCCAGCACGATCGAGGCGATCAGCAGGCCGCGCCGCTTCTTCGGAGCCGCCGGCTGCGGGTGCGGCGGGTAGCCGGGCGTGGCCGGGTCGCCGGGGGCCGGCGTGGCGCCGGCGGTCGGCTCCTGGTGGGCGGGACCTCCGGGCGAGCCGGCGGCGCCACCGATGGGCGGTTGGGTCATGTCGTTCCCCCGGGGTGCGGCGCGCCGACGCCGCCCCAGGCGACGGACACGTGATCGAGCGTGGCGGGCGAGCGCGGGCACTCATCCAGACCGGAAGGGTAGCGGTCGGCGGACGGCTTGCCAGCCCCGCGTACGCCGCGCCGCGCCGCGCCGGACGTGAGCCCGCCGCCGCTTTCCCGATCGGGGATGTGTCGCATATGTGACTGGAGGTGACCGGGTGTGCGCGTCCCGTTGCCGGGACTCCCGGCAGGTCCTACGTTCGTCGCGACGCGGGGGGCCGGACCGGCGACGGGTTCCGAGCCGGATGGTGGTGACGGTGAACAGGTATGAGGCCCGGAGGCAGCGGATGCGCGACGCGGAGAACATTCCCCGAGCCCAGTTCCCCGGCGAGCGGGCCGGACGGCCCGGCGACGCCGAGGGGCCCGGCGCGGGAGCGCCGTTCAACGAGCGGTCCTACCGCCCGCCCGCCGAGGTGGTGCGCACCCTGGGCCGGCCGGCCGGGCGGGGCCGCGAGGAGGAGGAGCCCGGCTACGTCATCCACCTGCCGGTCCGGGTCCCCGACCTGGCGGCGGCCACCGCGCTCGCCGGCACCGTGGCCACCTCGCTGGGCTTCCTCAGCGAGCTGGACGCCGGCGAGACCACCGTTTCCACGGCCGACGACCAGAACAACCGGCACCGGGTCTTCTGCGACCTCCTGCTGTCCGACCGCAGCCGCTGCCCCCAGCAGTACGAGCACGAGGGCCCCTGCGGCGAGCCCTCCGGTACGCCCGAGCAGCGTCCCGCGTCCCCGTAACGGCGGCGGACCGTAGGCTGTGCCTGACCGCAGTCCATGTCAGGCAAGGGAGCCTTCACCCGATGCAGAAGTGGGAATACGCCACGGTCCCGTTGCTGGTCCACGCGACCAAGCAGATCCTCGACAACTGGGGCGAGGACGGCTGGGAGCTGGTCTCCGTGGTACCCGGTCCGAACCCGGAGCAGCTCGTCGCCTACCTGAAGCGCCCGAAGGGCTGACGGGCATGAGCAACGGACCGCACGCGAAGCTCGCGGAACTCGGCCTGACCCTGCCCGAGGTGGCGTCGCCGCTGGCCAGCTACGTGCCGGCCGTCCAGTCCGGGCAGCACGTCTACGTCTCGGGCCAGCTCCCGATCGCCGAGGGCAAGCTGCTCGCCACCGGCAAGGTCGGCAACGGCGTCTCCGCCGAGCAGGCGAAGGACCTGGCGCAGCGGTGCGCGTTGAACGCGCTCGCCGCGGTCGACTCGCTGGTCGGGCTGGAGAACGTGGTCAAGATCGTCAAGCTGACCGGCTTCGTGGCCAGCGCGCCCGGCTTCACCGGCCAGCCCGGCGTGGTCAACGGCGCCTCCGAGCTGTTCGGCGCCGTCTTCGGCGAGGCCGGCCGGCACGCCCGCAGCGCGGTGGGCGTCGCCGAGCTGCCCCTGGACGCCCCCGTCGAGGTCGAGGTCATCGTCGAGGTCGCCTGACGCCGCGTACCCGTGATCTTGCCGGTGCCGGAGGGGCAGACGACCCGCAAGGGGACATAACTCCTGGCGGCACCGCAAGATCGCGGGCAGTGGCGGGCGGGGTCGTACGATCGCTGCCATGGGGCCTGTGACCGGAGCCGCAGGGGCGCTCGCGGACGAGCTGCCGGAGTGGGTGACGCTGGTGCGTGCCCCCAACCCGGGGCCGATGACGCTCGACGGCACGAACACCTGGGTGCTGCGCGCCCCGGGCGCCGAGCACGCCGTGGTGGTCGACCCCGGCCCGGCCGACGAGGAGCACCTGGCCGCGCTCGCCGCGCACGGCCCGGTCGGTTTCGTGCTGATCACCCACGGGCACGCCGACCACACCGAGGGCGCGCCGCGGCTCAGTGAGCTGCTCGGCGGGGCGCCCGTCCTCGCCGTCGACCCGGCGCACACCGTCGGCGGCGCGCCGCTGACCCCGGACACTCCGCTCGACGCCGGCCTGGACATCCGCCTGCTCTCCACCCCCGGGCACACCGCCGACTCGGTCTGCTTCCTGGTCGGGCACGGCGACGAGCGGGTCGTGCTCACCGGCGACACCATCCTCGGGCGGGGCACCACCGTGGTCGCCCACCCGGACGGGCACCTCGGCGACTACCTTTCCAGCCTGGAGCTGCTCGCCACGTACCGGGGGATCCGGGCGTTGCCCGGGCACGGCCCGGCGCTGGCCGACTGCGGTGTGGCGGCCGAGTTCTACCTGGCCCACCGGCGGGCGCGCCTCGACCAGGTCCGCGCGGCGGTCGCCGCCGGCGCGACCACCGCGCCCGAGGTCGTCGAGCGCGTCTACGCGGACGTCGACCGGTCGCTGTGGTGGGCCGCCGAATGGTCGGTCCGGGCCCAGCTGGAGTACCTCGGGGTGAGCCCCCGGGAATCCGGCGCCGGGGGTACGGGGTTGGAGCTGCCGTGACCTGCCCGGTGTGTGGAACCGTCGCCGTACCCGGCGCGCGGTTCTGCCACAACTGCGGAGCCGCCCTGCCGGCCGCCGCCACGCTGCCCGCCGCCGAGCGGCGGGTCGTCACCGTGCTCTTCGGCGACCTCTCCGACTTCACCTCCTGGTCGGAGGACCTCGACCCGGAACGGGTCGGCGCCGTCACGGACCGGGTGCTGGCCGCCCTGGCGGGCGCGGTCAAGACCTTCGGCGGGCACGTCGACAAGCTCACCGGCGACGGGATCATGGCGGTCTTCGGCGCGCCGGTGGCGCACGAGGACGACGCCGAGCGCGCCGTCCGGGCCGCGCTCTCCATGCAGCGGGCGGTCCGCCGGGTGCTCGACGACGAGCGGGGCGGTGGCGCGCCGCTCGGCCTGCGGGTCGGCCTGAACACCGGCGACGTCATCGCCGGCATCCAGGCCGCGATCGAGTACACGGTCATCGGCGACACGGTGAACACCGCCGCCCGGCTCGCCGACGCCGCCGCCGTCGGCGCGGTCTACGCGGGCGGTCGCACCTCCGCCGCCACCCGGCACGTCGCCTCCTGGCGGGCGCTGCGCCCGCTGCGGCTCAAGGGCAAGCGCGAGCCGGTCGAGGCGTACGAGCTGCTCGGCCTGCTGGACGCGCCGGGCACCCGGTCCGGCCTCGGCGACGAGGCGCCCTTCGTGGGCCGGGAGACCGAGATCGGCCGGGTCGCCGGCCGGCTCGCCGAGGTGATCGACCGGGGTGAGCCCCGGGTGCTGTTGATGACCGCCGAGGCGGGGATCGGCAAGTCCCGGTTCGCCGCCGAGGTGGAACGCCTCGCCGCCGGCTACGACGTCGGCGCCGGCCGGTACGCCGCGCACACCGGCGCCCGGGTGCTCTCCGTGCGCTGCGCCGCGTTCGGCGAACGGCGCCGGCTCGCCCCCCTGGCCGACCTGGTCCGGGCCGCGGTCGGCCTGCCCAACGACGCGGCCACGGCGCTCACCCGGCCGGCCGTCGAGGAGCGGCTGCGCCGGCTCGGGCAGCGCCTCGGCCGGCTCCCCGGCGACCCGCCCCCACTCGCCGTGGACCAGCTCCTGGCCCTGCTCGGGTACGCCGAACTCCCCGCCGGCACCGAGAACGGCGAGTGGAACGCCGCCTCCCCGCCCCCGGACGCCGAGGCCGTGCCCAACGCGGTCGCCGAGCTGCTCAGCGCGCTCGCCCTGGAGGCGCCGCTGGTGATCGTGGTGGACGACCTGCACGACGCCACGGCCGAGACGATCAAGGCGCTCGCGCTGACCCTCAACCGGCTCAGCGGCCCGGTGCTGGTGCTGCTGCTCGGCCGGCCCGAGCTGGTGCGGACCGCCGGCGCGCTGACCCGCGTCGCGGACGCCGAGGTGCACGCGCTGCCCCCGCTGCGCGGCGCCGACGCCTCCCGGCTGCTCACCAGCTATCTGAGCGGCGGCAAGCTGTCCACGGGCGACGCCGACCGGCTGCTCGCCACCGCCCAGGGCAACCCGTTCTACCTGGCCGAGCTGGTCACCCTGCTGATGGAGCGGGGGGCGCTGACCGCCGGCCCGGGGCGGGACGCCAACGTCGGCTGGCGGCTCGCGCCCGGCTCGCTGGGCAGCCGGCTGCTCTCCCGCGACCTGGCCGCCGTGCTCGCCGCGCGTATCGACGCCCTGCCGCCGGACGCCCGCTCGGTCCTGCGGGACGCCGCGGTGGTCGGCGACATCGTGCCCGACGGCGCGCTGGAGGCGCTGCGCGAGCAGCGCGTCGGGCGGGACGGCCGGCCGGCCGCGGTGGCGGCGGTCGAGCTGGACCGGGCCGTGGAGGAGCTGCTGCAACGCCGCATGCTGCACCGCACCCGCACCGGGTTCGCCTTCGCCACCCCGCTCATGCGGGAGGCCGCGTACGCCGGGGTGAGCAAGGCCGAGCTGGCCGAGCGGCACGCCGCGCTGGCCCGCTGGGCGGCACCGGAGAACGTCGACGGCACCACCACGGCGGCCGGCGGGTTCACCGAGTCCGCCCGGGACGACTTCGTCGCCCAGCACGTCGAGCGGGCCGCCGCGCTCGCCGACGCGGTCAAGCTCCGCCCGGACGCGCCGGCCCGGGCGGTGTCCCCGCTGGGCGTGGCCGCGCTGGGCCGGGCCGCCCGCCGCGCGCTGCGGTCCGGGGAGCCGGCGATGGCCGTCGAGTACGCCGAACGCGCCGCCGAGCTGGCCCGCGACGGGGTGCCGCTGGCCGACCAGGTGGTGCACGCCCGGGCGCTGCTCCAGATCGGTCGCCCGGCCGACGCGCTCGCCTTCGGCGAGAAGATCGCCGCGAACGCCGGGGACGCGGCGGCCACCCGGACCAGCGCCCTCCTGCTGGCCGGGCAGGCCCACCAGACGCTGGGTGACGCCGCCCGGGCCGAGCGGAGCTGGCAGGAGGCGTTGCAGGTGGCCACGGCGGCCAACCTGCCGACCATGCGCGCCTCGGCGATGCGCCGGCTCGGCATGGCCGACTTCATCGCCGGCCGGCTGGGCCAGGCGAGCAGCCGCCTGGCGGCCTCCTACCAGGTCAGCCTTGCCGCGAAGGACCCGCGCGGGCAGGCCTGGTCGTTGCAGAACCTGGCCTGGGTCACCACGACCCGGGGCGACTTCGCCGGCACCGACGCGGTGCTCGGCCGGGCCGCCCGGCTCTTCGCCGAGCTGAAGGACCCGTACGGGAGGGCCTGGCTTCGCGGCACCACGGCGTTCGCCCGGCTGCTGGCCGGCCGGCTCCGCGAGGCGTGCCGGATGGCGCAGGTGTTCCTGCCGTTCGGCGAGCGGGTCGGCGAGGCGTGGGCGGTGGGCACCCTGCGCGCCGTCGAGGCGTACGCCACCGCCGAGCTGGGCGAGCTGGCCGAGGCGGACCGGGCGGCACGCCGCGCGTACCGGGAGTTCGCCGAGGTGGGCGACGACTGGGGCCAGGGCTTCGCGCTGGTGGTGCGCGGTGTGGTGGCGCGCGGGCTGGGCGAGCCGGAGCACGCCGCCGACCTGCTCACCGACGCCCTCGGGTACGCCGACCGCACCACGCACCCGCTGCTCACCGGGATGGCCGGGACACTGCGCGGCTTCGTGGCACTCGACATGGGCGACGCCGCGACGGCCGAGCGGGAGGCCCGGTCGGTGCTGACCACCGTGGAGCCGCACAATCCGCAGGCCCCCGCCCAGGTGGCGCCCCGGGTGCTGCTCGCCATGGCCCGGCTCGCGACCGGCGACGCCGCGACCGCGGTGGGGCTGCTCGCCCCGGTCGCCACGACCGCCGCCAACACCCCGTCGCTGCTGTTCTCCCGCCGCCAGACCATGGCCCGGTACGCGTCCGCGCTGCTCGGCCTCGGCCAGCGCGAGCAGGCGCTGGACTGGGCGCAGCGGGCCGTGTCGGCACCGGCCGAGGACGTGCGCAGCCAGGTCATCGCGCGGATGGTGCTCGCCGAGTCGTTCGAGGCCTGCGGCCGTCCGGCCGAGGCGCTGGCCAGCGCCGAGGAGGCGGTGCGGCTGGCGTACGCCACCGAGCAGCGCAGCGAGCGGGCCGCCGCCGACGCGCTCCGCGTCCGCCTCGCCGCGCACTGATCCCCACCCGGTTCTGCCGGTTCCGGGGATGTGCCCGTCGGAGGGGGCGGTTAGCGTGGGGGCGAGCGAGCGGGCCGTCCACGCCGACGGCCACGGTTGGGGGAGGGACGATGAGGCTGCCGCGCTCCGGCGCCGGCTGGACGATCGCGGTCTTCGGGCTTCTGGCGCTGCTGCTCGGCGCGCTGGGGCTGATCTGGCCGGAGACCCAGCTCCGCCTGCTCGGCTTCGAGGTGCCGGCCGAGCGCGCCCCGGGTGACTACACCGGCACGTTCCTGACGGCGTCGTCGATGGCCTCGTTCAACATGGGGGTCTACTACCTGCTCGCGGTGGCGACCGAGTGGCGGCCGTTCTACCGGTTCACCGTCTGGTTCCGGCTGGTCACGTTCACCGTCTTCAGCATCGCGGTGCTCTCCGACGTCGCCCCGGACCGGTTCTTCGGGGTCGCGGCCTGGGAGGGCCTGGGTGCGGTCGCGACCGCCGTCGGCCTGTGGTGGGACGCCCGCCGGGCGGCCGGCGGGCCGGGCCGGCCGGCGGCGGCCGACGACACCGCTCCGGGTCCGGGCCCGGTTCCGGCGACCGACGCGGTGCGCTGAGCGACCGGGACCGTTGGGTATTTTCGAGTCGTGACCGAGACCCCGCCCGGCGCCCTGCGGCTGCCCATCGTGCCCGGTCTGACCGACCTGGAGGTCTTCGCCCGGGGCGGCTACGCCACCGTCTACCGGGCCACCCAGATCTCGGTGGGGCGCGAGGTCGCGGTCAAGGTGGAGAACCGCACACTGGACAGCGACCGGGACCAGGCGCGTTTCCTGCGCGAGGCGCGGGCCGCCGGCAAGATGTCCTCCCACCCGCACGTGGTGGACCTCTTCGACGTCGGGGTCACCGTCGACCAGCACCCCTACCTGATCATGGAGCTCTGCGACGGCTCGTACGCGGAGCGGATGCGCCGGTGCCCGTTGGGCGCGGTCGAGGCCCGCGACCTCGGCGTGAAGATCGCCGATGCGCTGGCCCACTCGCACGCGGCCGGGGTGCTGCACCGCGACGTCAAGCCGGCCAACATCCTCTACTCGCACTTCAATTCGGCGGTGCTGGCCGACTTCGGGCTGGCGGTGCTGGCCGAGGTGCGCGACGCCTCGGTCACCCTGGAGGTGCTCACCCCGGCCTACGCGCCGCCGGAGATGTTCAGCCACAGCCCGCCCAGCCCGGCCGTCGACGTCTACGCGCTCTGCGCCACCCTCTACGCGGTGATGCACGGCCGTCCGCCGCGCTGGCAGTCCGAGCGCAACCCGAGCCTGGTCACCGTGCTGGAGATGTTCCAGCAGCCGATCCCCGGCCTGCCCGGGGTGCCCGACGAGCTGATCGACGTGCTGCGGCTCGGCATGGCCAACGACCCGGACGAGCGTCCCTCCGCCGTCGAGCTGCGCGGCATGCTCGCCGCGCTCCCGCTGGACCCGGGGGCCGCGCCGGTGAGCGGCGCGCCCTATCCGGGGGCTCCGGTCAGCGGCGGCCCGACCACCGGTGGCCAGCCGCTGACCCGCGCCGGCCAGCCGGGCCCGCGCCCGCCGGCCGAGGACGCCCACCCGACCGTGCCGAGCCGCGGCCGCCGCTGGCCGCGGCGCTGGTTCCTCGGCGGGGCGGGCGTGCTCGCGCTCGCCGCCTCGGCCGGTGCGGGCGCCTGGCTGGCCGACGGTGCCCCCGCCGTGGTGTCGCCGACGCCGGTGGCCAGCGGGGCGGTCGAGCCGGCGCGGGTGCCGCCCGGCTGCGCGGCGGGCGACGTCCGCCTGCCGGCGGGCGCACACTGCGCGTCCGAACTGGAGTGTTACGGCCCGGTGCGGCTGCGCCGCGACCGGGCCGAGGCGACCCGGGTGCCCTGCGACGGCCGGCACACGTGGGAGAGCTACGCCGAGGGCGACCTGCCGGCCGCGCTCGTCGGCGCGGGCCACGACGCGGTGGTCGCCCACCCGGCCGTCCAGCAGGTCTGCAGCGTGGACACGTTCCAGCTGGCCAGCGGAGTGCGACAGCTGACCGGCTGGAACCTGGAGGTGCTGCCGCCGGCCGGCGCCAACCGCACCTACCGGTGCCTGGCGGGGCGGGGCGTGGACGCGCTGGCCGTGCCGACCCTCACCGGTCGCTGATCCCGTTCGCCGTCCGCTGCTGCCGCACCGCCCGCGGGTCGAGTGCGCCCGGGGTGTCGGCGTCGCCCGGGTAGCCGCTGCCGGACGCCCGCAGGTCCCGGACCGCCCGTGGGTCGAGCGCCTCCAACGTGTCGGCGTCGCCCGCGTAGCCGCCGACCGGCGTGCGGAGCTGCCGGACCGCGCGGGGGTCGATCGCCTCCAGGGTGTCGGCGTCCACCCCGTACGCCATGGGGGCCGGCCACTGGTCGGTGGACGCGTCGGCGCGGGGAGGAGCCTGCCGGGCGGCGGTGACCGCCACCCCGGCGATCATGCCGAGCAGGACGCAGACCAGGGCCAGCACCACCGACAGGATGCCGGCCGGGCGCCACACCACCAACGTCACCAGCGCCGCCACCGCCGTTACCGACGCGACGACGGCCTTGACCCGCGCATCGGGCTTCGGGAACGAACTCACCCGACAAGCATGGCCCAGGGCGTCGAGCTGTCAACTGCCGGACCGGTACGGCTTCCCGCCGACCACGCCCGCCGAGCCGACCAGCCTCCACTACGGAGAGCGATGAAGGCGCCGATCAATACGATTTCGTTACACATAACCGGCAGGTTCCCCGGTTCAAGTCTGGGCTACGGGACGGGGCGCAGGGGCGGGGAGCCGGGGAGGGCCGTCGTCTCTGCTGCCAATCCGGGGGTGCCGGAGCAGCCTATCGGCCCGGTGTGGCGTCCGGGACACCAAAGCGCCGCAGCGACCGTGCCGACCTGGCTCCGCTCCACGGGGGCCAGGCGGCACGGTCCGCAAGACAACCCAACCGAGGAGTCGAATGCGACGAGCTGAGCTTGCCGCAGTCCTCGCCGGGACTGGGCGGCGACATGGTCCGGTACGAGCGCGGGCTGCTGGACGACATCGAGACCTGTGACCTCTTCCAGCGACTGGTCGACACCGGCCTGGTCTGGGGGGCTGCAGGGACACTACGTGCGGGCGGCGCACCGGCCGCTCGACTGTGGACTGATCAAGCAGAGGGAGGCGGCGATTGAGACGCCGCTGAGGCACGGTGACCTGGCGCTGGTGCGGGCGACCAACCTGTCGGGGCTCGGCCGGTACAACGACCTGGACCAGGACCGCCGGGACGCGGGGAAACGACCCTGACTTCCTGGTCGACCCGTACTGGACGTTCTTCGGGTCCGAGTACACGGTCGACGAGATCGAGGTGGTCAAGCGCCTGCGGCTGGTCGACGAGGACGGCAACGAGGTGCGGGTGGAATGAGCCGCCGCTGGCACCCCAAGGGCAAGGGCTGGACCCGGACCCTGGACTACGGCTCGGTCGTCGCGTGGATGCGTCCGCACCCCGCTGGCCTGGAGGTCGTGGTCTACACCGGGGACTGCTGGGGCTGGGACGAGACCCGGGGCGAGGTGTGGCACGTCCTGTGCCCGCCGCACTCCTGGATCCCCCGCCACGTCCAGGACAAGCCCCACCGGATCCGGTGGTTGCTCGACGAGCACGACGGGTCGGTGCTGCTGGCCCGGTACAAGGTGCGCGGCCTGCCTGCGCACCGCGTCGGCGGACGGCGCGGTAGTGACCATCCCCGGCTCAACTCGCGGCGGTGGGTCAACATGTGGCCGCCGCCGCGCAAAATCGTCCGGGCGCTGGGCGAGTCACCCGACCAGCTCCGGTACCGGCCAAGGCCGGACACCTCGCTATTCCCGGCGAGGATCGAGCAGAGCTTCGCCGAGGCCCTGCGACTCGTGGCTGAGGAGGAGAGCCAATGAACAACTCACCGAGATCGTGACCCCGGCCGTGGCCCCGGCCAAGGAGCGCCCGCACTACATCCCGAAGCGGGAGGCCGACGCGGGCAAGACCCGATGCCGTCAGTGCCTGGTCCGGGGCACGACGCGCAACAGGGGTGGGCGTGACGGGACCTACCGTCACCAGCCCCGGTACCCGGTGCTCTACCTGCACCCCGAGGCGGCTGCGTGAAGGACCAGACGGCTGGGTGACGCTCGGCTGTTTGGTCGACACGCCCCGTCGCGACTGGACCCACGCCCTGATGACGGGGCATGGTTGCCCCGTCCGTTCCATAAACTGGAGGAGAAGGATCTTGAAAAAGGTACTGAGCGCTGCCGTGTTCGCGCTCGCGCTTCCGGCAGCGCTGGTACTCCCGAGCCCGGCCTCGGCGCAGGCTGGCCCGGTTTCGGTGGCCAGCGAGTGCCACACGGGGTGGTACGTCAACCCTGACGAGGCCGCGCTGCTGCCGAAGCAGACCGAGGCCGGGTTCCTGTTCGACGGCCCGAGCCTGGTCCACCACGCGACCAACGTGGCGCTGGCCGACGTGCCCGACGAGGTGGGCTTCACCGCCGCCGACGTGACCGGGGCCAAGCCGCTGTTCAAGATGGAGACGACGGCCCAGTACTCCACGATCAACGTCACCGCTGACGGCAAGTTCTGGTCGAGCAAGATCCCCGCCACCGATGAGGGTGGGCAGAACAAGCCGGTCGACAAGGCGGGCGACCTGGTCGGCAAGTGGAGCGGCTACACCGAAGCCACCCGGGTCGTCAGCTTCGGGGTGGGCTACGCCAACGACACCGGCAACAAGGCCACGGTCACCAGCATCACCTTCGGCACCAAGTACGCTCTCGGCTGCAAGGAGGTGTCCGCAGAGGAGCCGGGCCACACCCCGCCGACCTGCACCACGACCGGCACGGTCACGCCGAAGACCACCGAGGGCGTCACGTACACCGCCACGCGCAAGATCGAGAACGGCGTCACGGTGTCGGCCACGGTGACCGCCACGGCCAAGGAGGGCTACGTCCTCAAGGAGGGCACCGCCACCTGGACGTACCCGGTGGCCAAGCTGACCGGGGCGCAGTGCGAGGAGAGTCCGTCACCGGACCCGAGCACCAGCAGCCCGGCCCCCACGGCCGAGCCGACCACGACACCGGCCGCCACCCCGAGCGTTTCCACGAGCCCGGTCGGCAACGCAGGTGGTGGTAGCGACGACGGTGGCCTGCCGGTGACCGGAGCGGACGTACTCACGGTGGCCGGTCTCGGTGGCCTGCTGGTGGCCGTGGGCGGTGCACTGTTCTGGCTGACGCGGCGCAGGCGAGTGGCGTGAACCACTCGTAACTACGTTACGTAGCACCAAAAACGCCGGAAAGGCCCCTACGAGCCTCCCAGAGGCCCGTAGGGGCCTTTTGGCTACTAGGAGTAGCACATCATCGGCGATCTGTTGCTTCCATCCGCGCTTGACGGACCGCCCGTGGTGGCACCGCTGCCGGCGGTCGGCGCGCTGACCGTCCGCTGACGGACCCCGGGGGTACGGCGGGTGATCGGGCACCCGCCGTACCCCGGGCCGACCGGACGACGCACGCGATCGGGGCAGTGGGCAGGCGCTTCGGCGGGTTAGAGTACGGCCGCACCCCGCTCCCGCCGATCCCCGGCCGGAAGGCGGGGGCGCCCCGCCGCCGTGATCCGCCCCCTGGCGAACGGCGGCCCTCGACCTCCCGACCAAGGAGATCTCCACTCCCATGTCTCGAAGATGGATCTCTGTTCTGATGTCCGCCGGGCTCGCGCTCGGCGCGCTCGGCATGGCGCAGCCGGCCAGTGCGGCCGACGCGGCGCCCGACGGTGGTGGCCACGCGAACGCCGGCGTCAAGCCGGGCGCGCGTACCACCTCGGCGTCCACGAGCGCCGCCATCCCGGCCGGCTACACGATCCGCGGCATCGACGTCTCCAGCCACGACCACAACCTCGGCCCGATCGACTGGCCGGCCGTGGCGGCCGGTGGCGCCAAGTTCGCGTACGTCAAGGCGACCGAGGGGCACACGTACCGCAACCCCTACTTCGCCGAGGACTACGCGGCGGCCAAGGCGGCCGGCCTGCTCGTCGGCGCGTACCACTTCGCCCGCCCGGACGGGCGTGACCCGGTCACCGAGGCGAACTTCTTCATCGACAACGCCCAGTTCGCCAAGGACAGCCAGACGCTGGTGCCCATGGTCGACATCGAGTGGCCGTACTGGTCCGGCGCGCCGACCTGCTACGGGCTCACCACGACGGAGATGTCCGCCTGGATCAAGTCCTTCACCGACCAGGTCAAGGCACGCATCGGCCGGCCGGTGATGATCTACACGAACACCAACTACTGGAACCCGTGCACCGGCAACAACGCGTCCTTCGGCGCCAACCCGCTGGACATCGCCGGCTACACCGCGACCCGCCCGCCCCTGCCGGCCGGCTGGACGACGGAGACCATCTGGCAGTACGCCGCCGGTGACCCCAGCACGCCGGGGAGCTACAGCCAGAACGTGTTCAACGGCGACTACCCGGCGCTCACCCGGCTCACCGGCGCTCCGGCGGTCGCGGCCCCGATCGCCCTCCGCGCCCGGATCAACAGCCGTTACGTCGTGGCCGAGAGCGCCGGTGCCAAGCCGCTCATCGCCAACCGGACCTCGGTCGGGCTGTGGGAGCAGTTCGACATGGTCGACGCGGGCGACGGTTTCGTGGCCCTCCGGGCGCGTGCCAACGGCCGGTACGTGGTGGCGGAGAGCGGGGGCGCCCAGCCGCTGATCGCCAACCGGACGTCGGTCGGCGCCTGGGAGAAGTTCACGGTGATCGACAACGCGGACGGCAGCATCAGCCTCCGGGCCAACGCCAACGGCCGGTACGTGGTGGCGGAGAACGCGGGCACCCAGCCGCTGATCGCCAATCGCACGTCGATCGGCCCCTGGGAGAAGTTCGACCGGATCGCCACCTCCTGAGACCGCGCTGCCCGTGCCCGGCGCCCCCGAACAGGGGCGCCGGGCACCGGCGTCTCAGTAGGACTTGTCCTGGCCGAGGACGTGCTGGGCGACGAAGTTGAGGATCATCTCGCGGCTGACCGGCGCGATCCGGCCGGCCCGGACCGCGCCCAGCAGGGTCGCCACGCCGTACTCCGTGGTCATGCCGGCGCCGCCGAGCGCCTGGACGGCGGTGTCCACGGCGAGCGCGGCGGCCTCGCCGGCCGCGTACTTGGCCATGTTGCCGGCGACGCCGGCCTCCAGGTCGCGGCCGGCGTCGTAGAGGGTGGCCGCCTTGTGGATCATCAGGCGGGCCAGCTCCACCTGCACCGCCGCGTGGGCGAGCGGGTGGGCGACGCCCTGGTGGGAGCCGATGCTCTTCCCACCCCACACCGCCCGCTTGGCGGTGTACTCGCTGGCCCGCTCGATGGCGTACCGGCCGGTGCCGGCGCCCATCGCGGCGACCGTGATCCGCTCGGGGTTGAGGCCGGAGAAGAGGGCCGGCAGCCCGGCGTCCAGGGATTCGCCGACCAGCGCGTCGCCGGGCAGCCGGACGTCGTCCAGGTAGAGCAGGAACTGGTTCTCCGGGGAGAGGATCTCCATGTCCAGCTTGGACCGCTCCAGCCCGGGGGCGTCGGTCGGCACGATGAACAGGGCCGGCTTCAGCTTGCCCGTCCCGGAATCCTCGGTCCTCGCCACCACCAGCACGTGCCCGGCCTCGTCGACGCCGGAGATGTAGCACTTGCGGCCGGTCAGCAGCCAGTCGTCGCCGTCGCGGCGGGCCACGGTGCCGAGCCGGTGGAAGTTCGACCCGGCCTCCGGCTCGGTGATCGCGAAGACGATCTTCTGTGAGCCGTCGGCGAGCCCGGGCAGGTGGCGCTTGCGCTGCTCGTCGGTGCCGTGCCGGGTGATGACGGTGGCCGCGATCGCGGGTGAGACGACGAGCAGCAGCAGCGGGCAGCCGGCCGCGGCCAGCTCCTCGCAGACGATGGCCAGCTCGGTGATGCCGCCGCCCCCGCCGCCGTACTCGGTGGGGATGTTGACGCCCAGGTAGCCGAGCCGCCCGGCCTCCTGCCACAGCTCGGTGGTGTGCGTGCCGGCCCGGGCCTTCTCGACGAAGTAGCCGTGGCCGTACTTCCGCCCCAGCGCCCGGACGGCGTCGCGGAGCTGGTCCTGCTCGGGGGTGAGGTCGAAGTTCATCGCGGGTCCTCCTCGGGATTCGACGGCGCCGGGCCGGAGCCGTCGATGACGGCCAGCACGGCCCCGGTGTCGACCTGGCCGCCGGCCGGCACGGGCAGCTCCGCCACCACGCCGTCGGCCGGCGCGAGCACGGGGTGTTCGAGCTTCATCGCTTCGAGGGTCAGCAGCAGGTCGCCGGCGCTCACCCGCTGGCCGACCTCGACGTGCACGCGGGTGACCGCGCCGGGCAGCGGCGCGAGCAGCGACCCGGCGGCCAGCTCGGCGGTGGGCAGGGGGAACCGGGGCAGCTCGGTGAGGCTCGCGGCCCCGTCCGGGCCGTCCACGAAGACCTCCGACCCGACCCGGTGTACGCGGAACGTCCGCCGCACCCCGTCGATGTCGAGCGCGACGCGGTCGGGGGCGGCCTCGACCACGGTCACGGTCGGGACGGCGTCCGAGGCGGTGCCCCCACCGGCCGGGGACACCGACCAGTCGGCGAGCGCGCCCGTGCGGTCCAGCCGGTACCGGACCTCGATCTCGCCGCCCGTCCCGGTGAACCGGGTGACCTGCGGAAACGCCGGCACGTTGCGCCAGCCCGACGGGAGCCCGCCCAGCCGGGGCGCGGACGCCCGGCGTCCGGCGGCGCCGGCCAGCGCGGCGGCGAGGGCGGCCACCGGGAGCCGGTCGGCGGGGAGCAGCGGGGCGAAGACCTCGGGGTGCCGGTCCAGGAAGCCGGTGTCGATGTCCACGGCAGCGAACTCGGGGCTGCGCAGCACCCGGACCAGCAGGTCCCGGTTGGTGGCGACGCCGTGCAACTCGGCCCGGGCCAGCGCGCCGGCGAGGGCGCGGGCCGCCTCGGCCCGGGTGGGCGCCCAGGCGATCAGCTTGGCCAGCATCGAGTCGTAGTGGACGCTGACCGCCGACCCGCCGGTCACGCCGGAGTCGAGTCGCAGGCCCCTGGTCGGACCGAACTCGGCGCCGACCCCGGGGACCGCGAACCGGTGCAGCGTGCCGGTGGCCGGGCGGAAGCCCTGGGCCGGGTCCTCGGCGCAGAGCCGCACCTCGATGGCGTGACCGTCGGCCGGCGGCGTGGCCGTCAGCGGCAGCGGCTCGCCCTCGGCGACGAGCAGTTGCAGCCGGACGAGATCCAGCCCGGTGGTCAGCTCGGTGACCGGGTGCTCCACCTGGAGGCGGGTGTTCATCTCCAGGAAGTGGACCTGCCCGTCGGGGGCGAGCAGGAACTCCACGGTGCCCGCGCCCACGTAGTCGACCGCCCGGCCGGCGGCCACCGCCGCCTCGTGCAGCCGCTCGCGCACCTCCGGGGGCAGGACGCCCGGCGCCTCCTCGACGATCTTCTGGTGCCGGCGCTGGATCGAGCAGTCGCGCGCCCCGAGAGCCACCACCGTGCCGTGGCTGTCGCCGAAGATCTGCACCTCGACGTGCCGGCCGCGTTCGACGTACCGCTCGATGAAGACCGTGCCGTCGCCGAACGCCGCGGCCGCCTCGCGGCGCGCACCCGCGACGGCCTCGGCGAGCCCGGCGGCGTCGCGGACCACCCGCATGCCCCGGCCGCCGCCGCCGGCGGCCGCCTTGACCAGGACCGGGAAGTCGGTCACCTGGCCGGCCTCGGTCCAGGTGGGCAGCATCGGCACGCCCGCGTCGGCGAGCAGCGCCTTGGCCGCCATCTTGTCGCCCATCGCGGCGATCGCCTTGGCCGGCGGGCCGACCCAGGTCAGCCCCGCGTCGGTGACCGCGGCGGCGAACTCCGCGTTCTCGGCGAGGAACCCGTAACCCGGGTGGACCGCGTCCGCGCCGGCCCGGCGGGCCGCGTCCAGGACGAGGTCGATCCGCAGGTACGTCTCGGCCGGCGAGTTGCCGGGCAACCGGACGGCCTGGTCGGCCTCGGCCACGAAGGGCGCGTCGGCATCCACCTCGGAGTGCACGGCGACCGTCTCCACCCCGAGCGCCCGGCACGTGGCGAAGACCCGCCGGGCGATCTCGCCCCGGTTGGCGACCAGCAATCTCTGGATCATGGTGGGCAGCCCTCTCACATCCGGAAGACGCCGAAGCCGTCGGCGCCCTTCACCGGTCCGTTGTGGATCGCCGACAGGCAGAGCCCGAGGACGGTACGGGTGTCCCGGGGGTCGATCACCCCGTCGTCGTAGAGCCGGCCGGAGAGGAAGAGCGCCCCGGACTGGGACTCGATCTGCTGCTCGACCATCATCCGCATGGCGGCGTCGGACTCCTCGTCGTAGTCGCGGCCCCGGGCGGTGGCGGCCTGCCGGGCGACGATGGAGAGCACCCCGGCGAGCTGCGCCGGCCCCATCACCGCCGACTTCGCGTTCGGCCAGGTGAACAGGAACCGCGGCTCGTACGCCCGGCCGCACATGCCGTAGTTGCCGGCGCCGTAGGAGGCGCCCAGGTTGACGGTCAGGTGCGGGACCGTCGAGTTCGACACCGCGTTGATCATGAGAGCGCCGTGCTTGATGATGCCGCGCTGCTCGTACTCGGTGCCGACCATGTAGCCGGTGGTGTTCTGCAGGAAGACCAGCGGGGTGTCGGCCGCGTTGGCGAGCTGGATGAACTGGGCCGCCTTCTGCGCCTCCTCGCTGAACAGCACACCGCGGGCGTTGGCCAGCACGCCGACCGGGTAGCCGTGCAGCTCGCCCCAGCCGGTGACCAGGGCGGTGCCGTAGCCGGGCTTGAACTCGTCGAAGTCGCTGCCGTCGAGGACCCGGGCCAGCACCTCGCGCGGGTCGAACGGCACCTTGAGGTCGGCGCTGGCGATGCCGAGCAGCTCGTCGGGGTCGTACTTGGGTGGCGAGGGGAACGGGTTGCGCGGCGCGGGGCCCTGCTTGCGCCAGTTGAGCCGGCGGACGCACTGCCGGGCCAGCCGGATGCCGTCCCGCTCGTCCTCGGCCAGGAAGTCGGCCAGGCCGGACTTCGCCGAGTGCATGACCGCCCCGCCCAGCGACTCGTCGTCGGTGACCTCGCCGGTGGCCATCTTCACCAGCGGCGGCCCGGCCAGGTAGACCTGCGACCGGTCCCGGATCATGATCGTGTAGTCCGACATGCCCGGCACGTACGCGCCACCCGCGGTGGCGTTGCCGAACACCACGCTGACCGTGGGGATCTTCGCCGCGGAGAGCCGGGTCAGGTCGCGGAACACCCGGCCGCCCGGGATGAAGATCTCGGCCTGGGTGGGCAGGTCCGCACCGGCGCTCTCCACCAGGTTGACCATGGGCAGCCGGTTGGCCAGGGCGATCTCGCCGGCCCGTCGGGTCTTGGCGAGCGCCCAGGGGTTCACGGCGCCGCCGCGTACCGTCGGGTCGTTGGCGACGACCAGGCACTCCACGCCCTCGACCACCCCGATGCCGGTGACCGTGCTGGCCCCGACCGGAAAGTCGGTGCCGTAGGCGGCCACCGGCGACAGCTCCAGGAACGGGCTGTCCTGGTCGAGCAGCAGCTCGATCCGCTCCCGGGGGAGCAGCTTGCCGCGCTTGTGGTGGCGGGTCACGTACTTCTCGCCGCCACCCGCCCGGGCCTGGTCGAGCGCAGTCTCCAGCTCGGCGAGGCGTTCCAGCAGCGCCTCCCGGTTGGCCCGGTAGGCCGGCGAGGACGGGTCGAGCCCGCTGTCAAGTGTGGTCACAGCGATCCTTCCGTTCGTGACTGCGGGGCTCGCAAACCCGGCTCACTCCTCGCACTCACAGGCCCATGCCCTTCGCGATGATCTCGTTCATGATCTCCGTGGTGCCGCCGCCGATGCCCAGGATCCGGGCGTCGCGGTAGTGCCGTTCCACCTCGGCGTCGCGCAGGTAGCCGAAGCCGCCGTGCAGTTGCAGCGCCGCGTCGACGACGAAGTCGCAGGCCGCCACGGCGACGTTCTTCGCCATCGCCACCTCGGTCACCACGGGTTCGCCGGCCACGACCCGCTCGGCCACGTCGTGCACGTACGCCCGGGCCGCCTCGGCGCGCGTGTGCATCTCGGCGAGCCGGTGCCGGACGAGCTGTCGGCTGGCCAGCGGGCGGCCGAAGGTGGACCGGTCCCGGCACCAGCGGGTGGCCAGCTCCACGCAGCGCTGCGCGGTGGCGTAGGCCTGGGTTGCCAGGGACAGCCGCTCGGTGGCGAACTGCTGCATGATCGCCAGGAAGCCGGTGTCCTCCGGGCCGACCCGGTTCGCCACCGGCACCCGGACGTCGACGAAGGAGAGTTCGGCGGTGTCCGAGCAGTGCCACCCGAGTTTCTCCAGCCGCCGGCCGACGGTGAACCCGGGCGTGCCCTTGTCGATCACCAGCAGGCTGAGCGCGCCACTGCCCGGCAGTTCGGTGCAGACGGCGGTGGTCACGAAGTCGGCCCGGATCCCGCTGGTGATGTAGGTCTTCGACCCGTTCACCACGTAGTGGTCGCCGTCCCGCCGCGCGAAGGTGCGGATGCCCGCCACGTCGGAGCCGCCGTCCGGCTCGGTGATCGCCAGTGCGCCGATCATCGTGCCGGCGAGCGTGGGCCGCACGTACCTCTCGATAAGATGCTGCGGACCGGCGGCGCCTGGGCCTGCCTTGTCTCCGCAGGCGGCGACGATGTGCGGCAGCGCGATGCCGTGGGTGAAGAGCGCGGCGATCAGCCCGGACGAGCCGCCCGAGCGGATGATCTCCTCGGTGACCAGGATCGAGTCGAGCAGGTCGCCGCCGCTGCCGCCGACCGACTCGGGGAAGCCGATGCCGAGCAGCCCGATCTTCGCGGCGGTCTCGTGCAGCGAACGGGGCACCTCGCCGGCCCGCTCCCAGTCGTCCAGGTGGGGCAGGACCTCCCTGGTCACGAAGGACCGGGCCAGCTCGCGGAGCTGTCGGCGCTCGGGATTGTCCACCATGGTCACGACGGCACCCCCGGGGTGAGGTGGGCGGGCAGGTCGACCAGCCGGGAGCGGAGCAGCTCGCCGAGCGCCTTGGCCTGCGGGTCGAAGCGGGTGGAGGCGGCCACCCCCTGGCCGAGCAGCCCCCGGATCACGAAGTTGACCGCGCGCAGGTGCGGCAGCTCGTACCGCTCGACGGTCAGCGGGGCGGTCTCCGGCAGCAGCTCGGCCAGCCGATCGACGGTCAACCAACCGCGCAGCCAGGCCCAGCCGGCGTCGGAGCGGGCCCAGACGCCGAGGTTGGCGTCCCCGCCCTTGTCGCCCGACCGCGCCCCGACCAGTTCGCCGAGCGGCGCCCGCCGGGTCGGGTGCGCGGAGGGGCTTGCGGTTGACGCCTCGCGTGGTACCGGGGCCCCCGGCGAACTCGTGACGGTGGGTGGCGGGATCGGCTTGCGGGTGCCGTCGGGAAGGACGGCCACGTGCGCGACCGCGTCCTGCGGGACCGCGTCGGCGGTGAACACCCCGTACGGGGTGGCGTCGCCGGGCAGCGTGGTCAACGTGCAGCCCGGATAGGAGGCCAGCGCCAGCTCCACCGCGGCCGCCGAGAAGGCCCGCCCGGCCCGCGCCTTGTCGCCGTCCCGCAGGTGTACGTGCAGGAGTGCGCTCGCCGCCTCGGTGTCGGTGGCGTCCGGGTGGTCGGTCCGCGCCAGCGTGAACTCCAGCCCCTCCTTGCCGACCGCCTCCTCCAGCTGGCCCCGGACCAGGGCCGCCTTGGCCGGGATGTCCAGCCCGCAGAGCACGAACGTCATCGAGTTGCGGAAGCCGCCCAGGTTGTTGACGCCCACCTTGAGGGTGTCCGGCGGGGGCGTGCCCCGGACACCGGAGACCCGTACCCGGTCCGGCCCGTCCTGCGCCAGCTCCACCGTGTCCAGCCGGGTCACCACGTCCGGCCCCAGGTAGTCCGGCCCGCCCACCTCGTAGAGCAGTTGGGCGGTGACCGTCTCCACGGTGACGGCGCCGCCCGTGCCGGGGTGCTTGGTGAGCACCGACGACCCGTCGGCGTGGATCTCGGCGATGGGGAAGCCGGGGCGGTGCCCGCCGTCGGGCAGCTCGGTGAAGAAGCTGAAGTTGCCGCCGGTGACCTGCGCCCCGCACTCGATGAGGTGCCCCGCGACGGTGGTGCCGGCCAGCGCGTCGAGGTCGTCCCGGGTCCAGCCGAAGTGGGCGATGGCCGGGCCGACCGCCAGCGAGGCGTCACTCACCCGCCCGGTGACCACCACGTCCGCCCCGGCGTCGAGGCAGGCCGCGATCCCGAACGCCCCCAGGTACGCGTTCGCGGTCAACGCGTCCGGCCGGGCGAGGGCGTCGCCCTCGACGTACCCGATCCGGACGGTGAGGCCGAGCCGGTCGGCGAGGGCGCCGATGGCGGCGGCCAGCCCGGCCGGGTTGAGCCCGCCCGCGTTGGTGACCAGCCGGACCCGGCGCTCCAGCGCGGTGCCGAGGGTGCCCTCCAGTTGGCGCAGGAACGTCTTCGCGTAGCCCAGCGAGGGGTCGCGCATCCGGTCCCGGCCGAGGATCAGCATGGTCAGCTCGGCCAGGTAGTCGCCGGTCAGGACGTCCAGCTCGCCGCCGTCGAGCATCTCCCGCCAGGCGGTGAGGCGGTCACCGTAGAAGCCGGACGCGTTGCCGACCCGCAGCGCGGTCACCGGACCACCCCGCCGCCCGCCGCCTCCCGCTTGCCGCCGGGCGGCCCCGCGAACGCCTGGGCCACGTCGAGCCACTCGTCGGCGACCGGCCCGGTGGCGACGAGCGCCAGGTCCGCGCGGTGCCGCCGCTGGGTGACCAGGAGGCAGAAGTCGAGCGCCGGGCCGGTGACCCGGTCGGCCGCGTCCGCCGGCCCGAAGGCCCAGGTGTCCCCGTCGGGTCCCGCGAGCTCGACGCGGACCGGCGCCGTCGGCACCGCGCGGCCATGGGCCGCGAAGCTGTGCCCGAGGGTACGGAAGCCCAGGTGCGCGACGTGCCGGAGCCGGGCCGTCGGGGCACGCCGGACGCCCAGCGCGTCGGCCACGTCCTCGCCGTGCGCCCAGGTCTCCATGAGCCGGGCGGTCGCCAGAGAGGCGGGCGACATCCGGGTGCCGTACCAGGGGAGCTTCTCCTCGGCCGGGACGGCGGCGAGCGCCGTCGCGAGCGCGGCCCGGCCCGCCCGCCAGCGCGCCAGCAGCGCCGCGGCCGGGGCGAGGAACGATTCGGCGCCGTCGTCGACCAGCCGGGACGGGTCCGGGGCGGAGGTGACCGAGGCGTAGAACGCCGCCGCGTCGGTCGCCGCGAGGTGAGCCACGTGGTCGGTCCAGGCCAGGTGGGCGATCTGGTGGGCGATGCTCCACCCGGGCGCCGGGGTCGGCCGCTCCCAGGCTTCCGGCGGCAGCGGTGCGACGAGGGCGTCGAGCTGCTCGGACTCGGCGGCCAGGTCCGCGAGCAGGGCTGTCAGGTCGACCATGGTGCCTCCGGGGGGATCAGTGCGGCCGTGCGCTCCCGGGCGTCGGCGCTCCGGCGTCGGGGGTGAGCAGGGTCGCGAGCTGGCGTTTCCAGGTGTGCAGCAGGGCGGTGCGGCGGGTCGTGTCGTCGCTGAGCAGGTTGGCCACGCCGAGGCCGCGGAGCAGGTCGAGGGTGGCCTGCACCGCCTCGCGGACGCCGGGTCGCCGCTCGTCCACGCCGAGCAGCTCGACGGTGAGCCGGTGCATCTCCCGGCCGACCCGCGCTTCGAGGGGGACCAGGGCGTCGCGCAGCTCGGGGTCGGTGCGGGCGGCCACCCACAGCTCCAGCGCCGCGACGAAGAGCGGCCCGGTGAAGGCGGCGGCGAGCAGGTCGACCACCCCGTCGAGGCGCCGTGGGCCGGCCGGCAACGCCGCGGCCTCGGTGCGCAGCTCCACGGCCCGGCGCTCGGTGAGGTGGGTGACGGCGGCGGTGACCAGGGCCGCCTTGGTCGGGTAGTGGTGCAGCTGGGCGCCCCGGGAGACGCCCGCCCGGGCCGCCACCACGGTCGTCGTGGTGCCGGACCAGCCGTGCTCCACCAGGCACTCGACGGTCGCCTCCAGCAGCCGGGCCTGGGTGGCGCGGCTGCGCTCCTGTTGAGGGACGCGGGTCGATGCGGCGGGCACGGGGACAGCGTGCCGCCCTCGAAACAAACAGTCAAGCCTGACTTTTTCTGAGTCGTGACCGAGCGATGTATACAATCCATGCGCATAGATCTAGCTGTCCGTCGATGGCTGGACTAACGTGCGCCTCACCAGATCAAGGAGGCGTGCCGTGACTCATCCTCCCGACCCATCCGAGACAGTCGCCCAGGTCGAACGGTTCGGCTACCGGCAGGAACTCAGCCGGACCCTCACCTTCACCGACCTGCTGATCTACGGTCTGATCTTCATGGTGCCGATCGCACCCTTCGGCATCTTCGGCAGCGTGTACGCCGGCTCCGGCGGCATGGTCGCGCTGGCCTACCTCATCGGCATGGTGGCGATGATGTTCACCGCCTCCTCGTACGCGCAGATGGTCCGCGCGTTCCCCATGGCCGGCTCCGTCTACAGCTACACCGGTCGCGGCATCGCACCGCCCGTCGGCTTCCTCGCCGGCTGGGTGATCCTGCTCGACTACGTCCTCGTGCCCGGCCTGCTCTACCTGGTGGCCAGCGTGGCCATGCACTCCCTCGTGCCGGGGGTGCCGGTGTGGGCGTGGCTGGCGGCCTTCGTCGTGCTCAACACCGTCGTCAACTACTTCGGCATCCAGCTGACCGCCCGGGTCAACCGGGTGATGCTCGCCGCCGAGCTGGTCATCCTCCTGATCTTCCTGGTCGTCGGCGTGATCGCCCTGGCACAGGGCAAGGGTGCGGGCTTCTCGCTCCGGCCCCTGTTCGACGCGGACACCTTCTCCTGGCCGCTGGTCTTCGGCGCGGTGTCGATCGCCGTGCTCTCCTTCCTCGGCTTCGACGGCATCTCCATGCTGGCCGAGGAGAGCCGCGAGGAGGCCCGGCAGATCGGCCGGGCGATGATCGCGGCGCTGCTGCTGGCCGGCGCCCTGTTCATCGTGCAGACGTGGGTCGCGGCCCTGCTGGTGCCGGACGCGCCCAGCCTGCTCGACAACGGCGACCCCGAGGGCACCGCGTTCTACGACGCGGCACGCGCGGCCGGCGGGGGCTGGCTGGCCGGGCTGACCGCCCTGGCCACCGCGATCGCCTGGGGCTTCGCCAACTCCCTGGTCGCGCAGGCCGCGACCTCCCGCCTGCTGTACGCGATGGCCCGCGACCGGCAGATGCCGCGCTTCCTCGCCCGGATCAACCCGAAACACAAGGTGCCGGCCAACGCCACCCTGCTGGTCGCCGCCATCTCCCTGGCGCTCGGCCTCTACATGGCCAGCCGGGACGACGGCATCTCGCTGCTGTCCACACTGGTCAACTTCGGCGCCATGACCGCGTTCCTGGCGCTGCACGTCTCCGTCGTGACCCACTACGTGGTGCGCAACGGCAGCCGGGACTGGTTGCGGCACCTGGTGGTGCCGGTGATCGGGTTCCTGATCCTGCTCTACGTCGTGATCAACGCCAAGGTCGCCGCCCAGGTGCTCGGCTTCGTCTGGTTGGGCGTCGGTCTACTGGTCCTGTTGGCCTTCTACCTGACGGGCCGGCGTCCCGAGCTGGCCGCGCTCGTCGACGTCGCCCACGACAGCACCGACGAGCCGGTGAAGGAGCCGCAGTGACGACCGACGTGGTGAAGTACCGGCCGGAGCCGGACGAACTCTCCTACACCTTCGGTGGGCGCGAGGCGGTGCTCCGGGTGCGCCCGGGCACCATCCTCGAGCTCTACACCGAGGACTGCTTCGGCGGCCGGGTCCGGACCACCGACGACCTGCCGTCGCAGGTCTGCCAGTTCCCGTACCTCAACCCGGTGACCGGGCCGATCCACGTCGAAGGGGCCGAGCCCGGGGACACCCTCGCCGTGCACTTCATCGCCATCGAGCCGGCCCGGGACTGGGCCGTGTCCACCACCTTCCCGCACTTCGGCGCACTTACCAGCACCCACACCACAGCGACCCTGCAACCCCCGCTCGACGAGGTGGTCTGGCGGTACGACGTCGACGTCGCGGCCGGCACGGCGACGTACCGGGCGCGCCGGGGCGACTACACCGTGGCGCTGCCGCTGGACCCGATGCACGGCACCGCCGGGGTGGCCCCCGGTGCCTTCGAGGCGCGGATGACGATCACCCCGGACGCGCACGGCGGGAACATGGACACCCCGGAGCTGCGGGCCGGCGTCACCGCGTACTTCGGCGTGAACGTGCCGGGAGCGCTCTTCGCCCTCGGCGACGGGCACTGCCGGCAGGGCCACGGCGAGGTCTGCGGCACCGGCATCGAGGCGGCCATGAACACCACGGTCGTGGTGGACGTCGTGAAGGGCGCCGGCACCCCGTGGCCGCGGCTGGAGTCCGACGACGCGCTGATGTCCACCGGCTCGGCCCGCCCGCTGGAGGACGCGTACCGGATCAGCCAGCACGACCTGGTCACGTGGACCGCCGAGCTGGTGGGGCTGGACCAGCTCGACGCGTACCAACTGGTCAGCCAGGCCGGTGGGGCGCCGGTCGGCAACGTGTGCGACACGAACTACACGATGGTGGCGAAGGTGGACAAGCGCTACCTGGGCGGGGCCGGCGGGTACGACGGCGTGCACGCCCGGCTGCGCCAGACGGCCCAGCACTACCTGAGCCACCGCTGACGGGCACCGGGACCGGCCGGGTCGCTCCCGGTCGGTCCCGCCACCCGTGGCGGTGGCGGGACCCGTTGCCCACGGCGCGCTCTCGAAAGGCGATTCACAAACTTCACGATCTCGCGCGGGCGTGGCCGGTCAGCGGCCGTCGCGGGGGCCGAAGACGGCGAGGGCGTCCGCGTCCGAGTGGCGGGAGCGCACGTACTCGTCGGCCCAGGCGGCGGCGTCCGGGAAGCCCGACTCGGCGGCCACCCGGGCGCAGGCGGCGTCCACGTCGAAGCCGGTCCGGCGCAGCTGCACGCCCGGCCCGAGCAGCGCCCACCAGGCGCCCGCGCCCCCGTACGGCATGCCGACGCTGCCCGGATTCACCACCAGGCGGCGGTCGACCAGCCGGGTGAACGGCATGTGGGTGTGCCCGCAGACCACCGTGTCCACCCCGGCCGGCAGCCCGGCGAAGACCTCGGCCCAGCGCTCCAGGCGGGAGTCGACCAGCACCATCTCCTCGTCGTCCCGGGGCGTGGCGTGGCAGAAGAGCACGTCGCCCAGGCCGGCGACCGGCAGCGTGACGGTCGGCGGGAGCGCGGCGAGCCGCGCCACCTGGTCGTCGCGGAGCTGGGTCGCGGCCCAGTTGGACACCTCGATCCCGGCCGGCCGCCCGGCCCGTGCCTCGACCAGTTCGCGGTCGGCGTTGCCGCCGACCCAGCAGGCCCGGTCGCCGAGCGAGGCGAGCAGGTCGAGCACCTCGACGGGCTGCGGCCCGGCCGCGATGTCCCCGGTGAGCACGATCAGGTCGGCGGCGGCCACGTCCGGCTCGGCCAGGACGGCCTCCAGCGCCGGCAGCACGCCGTGGATGTCGGAGAGAACAGCTACCCGCTCGATCATCGGCCCAGCCTGCGCCGGTGCGGGCTGGCCGGTCCAGGAATTCTGCGCCCGGCAGAGCCGGAACCGGCCGGCCCGCGGACCCACGGCGCGGGCGGAGCGGGCAGACGGAACCGGCCCGCACCCGCGGAGGCGGGCACGGGCCGGGATGCCGGTGGAGGTGTCAGACCCGCGCGCGGCGGGCCAGGCGCTCCGGGTCGAGGATGATGATGCTCTTGCCGTCGAGCCGCAGCCACCCGCGCGAGGCGAAGTCGGCGAGGGCCTTGTTGACGGTCTCCCGGGAGGCGCCGACGAGCTGGGCGATCTCCTCCTGGGTCAGGTCGTGGGTCACCCGCAGCACGCCGCCGTCGCGGGTGCCGAACCGGCCGGCCATCTGGAGCAGGTTCTTGGCGACCCGGCCGGGCACGTCGGTGAAGATCAGGTCGGCCAGCGAGTCGTTGGTCCGCCGCAGCCGGCGGGCCAGCACCCGCAGCAGCTGCTCGGCGATCTCGGGCCGGTTGTTCAGCCAGGGCCGCAGCGCCTGCTTGCGCAGCCGGACCAGCCGGGTGTCGGTGACCGCCGTGGCCGTCGCCGTACGCGGGCCCGGGTCGAAGAGCGACAGCTCACCGACCATGTCCGACGGGCCCATCACGGCGATCAGGTTCTGCCGGCCGTCCGCGGCCCGGCGACCCACCTTGATCTTGCCGGACAGGAGGATGTAGAGACTGTCGCCGGGCTCGCCCTCGTTGAAGACGACCTCGCCCTTACGGACCTCGATCGTCTCCATCTCCTTGGCGAGCGCCTCGGCAGCCTCCGGGTCGACACCCTGGAAGATCCCGCTACGGGCCAGTACCTCGTCCATCGCGCACCTCCGCTTGCGCGTGCCGTCCGTCGGCCGGGTCCGCCGTCCGCTGATCCCTCGCGCGCCGCCAGTCTAGGCGCACATGAGCACGAATCAGAGGTGCACCCCTGGAATCTTGATCGTTGGGCGTAACCTGCCCGGCCCGGTCGAGGGCTAGGATCCCGCCTCCGTGCGGGTGGGCGCCACCCGCCCCCACCTGTGATCGTAGGGTGACCGGCGTGCTGAGCGAGCCGTTCCTGACCAGCCGGCCCGAGGACGGGTCGGACATCCCGCTGCTGGTCTGGCGGGCCGAGGCGCCGCTGCTGGCGGTCGGCTCCGCCCCGCTGGGCGGGGGGATCGGCGTACGCGGGTGGGTGGTCAACGCGACCGTGCCCATGTCGTACGACCGGGAAGACCCGGCCGCGCACCTGGCCGAGCTGGCCGACGGGCTCGGCCTGGCCGGGCCCGGCGTCGGGCTGCTGACCGGGGTCGACGTGACCGAGGTGGTGCCGCGGACGGACGGCGGCGTGCGGGTCTGGGCGACGGTCGGCCTCGGCATGCCGGTCTGGGCCGCCGCGCCCGCCCCCGCCACCCCCGCCCAGCGGGTCGGCACGGTCAACATCGTGGTGTACGTGCCGGCCCGGCTCGGGGACGCCGCTCTGGTGAACGCGGTGGCCACGGCCACCGAGGCGAAGGCCCAGGCGATCTGGGAGCTGGGGTTGCCGGCCACCGGCACCCCCACCGACGCGGTCACCGTCCTCTGCCCGGCCGACGGCGATCCGGCCCCGTACGGCGGTCCCCGCTCGGCCTGGGGCGCCCCGCTTGCGCGGGCCGTGCACGCGGCCGTCCTGACCGGCGGCGCCGGCACCGTCGTGCCCTGGTCCCACCGGCGGACGGGCTGAGCGTGGACCGGCCCCCGCCCGGCCGACGGCGTTTCCGACCGATCGGCCCTCGTCGCCGCGTCCCCGGGACGGTAGCGTCGCCCACGATGTACGCTCCCGCCCTTTCCGTGTCTCGTCCCCGCCGCCGCCCCGCCGGCCTGCGCGCGCGCCTCGCCGCCGCCCTCGGCGCGGCGCTCGTCGTCCTGCTCGTCGCCGGCTGCGGCGACGCGGGTTCCGGCGACGGCCCCCTCTGGCAGCCGGGCCAGGGCGGGGGATCGACCGCGTCCGGAGGGCCGGCCGAGGGCGACCAGGCCGCCGAGCCGAGCGGTTCGACCGAGAAGTCCATCTCGCTGACCGCGACCGGTGACGTGATCATGGGCAACGCCCCGTCCCGGCTTCCGGCCAACGGCGGGAAGGGCTTCTTCGACGACGTCAAGGCCGCGCTCAAGGGCGACCTGGTGATGGGCAACCTGGAGGAGCCCCTCACCGACGACACCGGCGCCGGCAAGTGCGGCCCGAAGCCCAAGAACTGCTACCAGTTCCGGGCGCCCCCGGGCTGGGCGGCGCACCTGCGTTCGGCCGGGTTCCAGCTGCTCAACCAGGCCAACAACCACGGCTACGACTACGGCCAGCAGGGCTACGAGAACACCCAGTCGGCGCTGGAGGCGCACGGGCTCAAGCACACCGGCGCGCCGGGCGAGATCACCGTCGTCGACGTCAAGGGCGTGAAGGTGGCCGTGGCGGGCTTCTCGTCGTACCCGTGGTCGAACAGCCTCGTCGACATCGACGCCGCGAAGCAGGTCATCACCATGGCCAAGGGCATGGCCGACCTGGTCGTGGTGCAGGTGCACATGGGCGCCGAGGGCGCCGACCGCAGCCGGGTGAAGCCGGGCACCGAGATGTACGTCGGGGAGAACCGGGGCGACCCGATCCGCTTCTCGCACGCCGTGATCGACGCGGGCGCCGACCTGGTGATCGGGCACGGCCCGCACGTGCTGCGCGGCATGGAGTTCTACAAGGGGCGGCTGATCGCCTACAGCCTGGGCAACTTCGCCGGCGGCGGGAAGTCGCTGAACAGCGCCGGCCGGCTGGGCTGGGGCGGCGTGCTGAAGGTCTCGCTGACCGCGGAGGGTCGCTTCGTCGGCGGCCAGTTCACGTCGACCGCGATGAACAGCGTGGGCCGGCCGGCCGTCGACGGGCAGGACCGGGGCCTCGGGCTCGTCCGCGAGGTGACCCGGTCGGACTTCCCGACGACCGGCGCCAAGCTCGACGGGAGCGGCAAGATCAGCGCCCCGGCGGGTGGCTGAGGAGCACCGCCGCCCGTGTGGGCCCGACGGGACGTCGTCCCCGCGACGTAGGCTGACCGGCGTGACCACGTCCTCCCCCGAGACCGACCTCGGTCGCACGCGCCGTGCCCGGCGGATCGGCCGGGTGCTCACCGAGACCCACCCCGACGCGCACTGTGAGCTCGACCACTCCAACGCGCTGGAGCTGGCGGTCGCCACGATCCTGTCGGCGCAGTGCACGGACAAGAAGGTCAACGAGGTCACCCCGAAGCTGTTCGCCCGCTACCGCACCGCGGCGGACTACGCCGGGGCCGACCGCGCCGAGCTGGAGGAGCTGATCCGGCCCACCGGCTTCTACCGCAACAAGACCAGCTCGCTGATCAACCTGGGCCGGGCCCTCTGCGAGCGCTACGACGGCGAGGTCCCCGGCCGGCTGGCCGACCTGGTCACCCTCCCGGGCATCGGGCGCAAGACCGCCAACGTCATCCTCGGCAACGCCTTCGACGTCCCCGGCATCACCGTCGACACCCACTTCCAGCGGCTGGTGCAGCGCTGGCGGCTTACCACCGAGACCGACCCGGTCAAGATCGAGCACGCGATCGGCGCGCTCTACCCGAAGCGCGACTGGACCATGCTGTCGCACCGGATCATCTTCCACGGCCGGCGGGTCTGCCACGCCCGCAAGCCGGCCTGCGGCGCCTGCACGCTGGCGAAGCTCTGCCCGGCGTACGGCACCGGGCCGACCGATCCGGTGGCCGCGGCCAAGCTGCTCAAGGGCCCCCGCGCCCGGGATCTGGCGGCGGCCGTCGGCATCGACCCCGACCTGGTGCCGCAGCAGGCGGTCGCGGCGGAGGTGCCGTGACCCGCCGGCTCGCCTACCTGCTCGTCCCGCTGCTGCTCGCGGTGGCCGGCTGCACCGGCACGACCGTCGAGCCGGCGGGCCCGGCGCCGGCCACCCGCGCCGAGCGCCCCTCGCCGTTCGCCGACTGCGCCCCGCTGACCGCCGCGCCGGCCTCCGGCCCGACCCCCTCCGGCGCCGCCGGGGACCCGCTGCCCGACCTGGCGCTCTCCTGCTTCACCGGGGGCGCCCCGGTGAACGTGCGGGACATCCGGGGGCCCGCGGTGATCAACGTGTGGGCGTCCTGGTGCCCGCCGTGCCGCAAGGAGCTGCCCGCGTTCCAGCGACTCAGCGAGCGGGCCGGCGGCCGGTTCCAGGTGATCGGCGTCAACAGCCGGGACAGCCGTGGTGGCGCGCAGTCCATCGGTGAGGACTTCGGCGTCCGGTTCCCCATGCTGGTCGACCAGGGTGACGCGTTCGAGCGGGCGCTCGGCCGCAACGCCTTCCCGCTGACCGTCCTGGTCGACGCCGACGGGCGGATCCGGCACACCGACTCGACCGGGGCGCTGGACGACGCCCGCCTGGCCGAGCTGGTCCGCACCCACCTCGGGGTGCGGCTGTGACCCGACGGCCGCCGGACTGGCTCGATCCGCTGCTCGGCCGGCTCGGCACCGCGCGGGCCGAGGACTTCACCCGGCTCGCCACCCCGGAGAGCGGCGGCCGGGAGAGCGCCGTGCTGGTGCTGCTCGGCGAGGAGCCGGGCGCCGGCCCGGACGTGCTGGTCCTCCAGCGCGCCGCCACGCTGCGCAACCACGCCGGGCAGCCGGCCTTCCCCGGCGGCGCGGCCGACCCGGAGGACGCCGACGCCAGCGCCACCGCCCTGCGCGAGGCGAACGAGGAGGTCGACCTCGACCCGGCCAGCGTGACCGTGCTGGCCGAGCTGCCCAAGCTGTGGATCCCGGTCAGCGACTTCGTGGTCACCCCGGTGCTCGCCTGGTGGCACACCCCGCACCCGGTGCACCCGCGCGAGCCGGCCGAGGTGGCGCACGTCGCCCGGCTGCCGGTCGCCGAGCTGGTCGACCCGGAGAACCGGATGCGGGTACGCCACCCGAGCGGCTGGATCGGCCCGGCCTTCTCGGTGCGCGGCATGCTGGTCTGGGGCTTCACGGCCGGGGTGCTGAACACGCTGCTGGAGATGGGCGGCTGGGCCCGTCCGTGGCCGCGTTCCCGGGTGGTGGAGCTGCCGCCGGCCGCCGCGCCCGCCCCCTCGGCCGGCACCGACGCGGTCGACGAGAGCCCCGTCCGCTGAGCCGGGGGGCGTCACCCGCCCGGATCCGAAGGTCACGTTCAGCGAGCGGTCAGCCTCTTCGGGGCGCGGTGCCCGTACCCTGGGGGCGTGTCCGCCGTGGATCTCGTACTGCTCCTGCTCATGCTCGTGTTCGCGATCAGCGGATACCGTCAGGGTTTCGTCATCGGGGCGCTGTCGTTCTCCGGTTTCTTCCTGGGCGCGCTGCTCGGCCTGCAGCTCGGGCCCCTGGTCGCCCGGCAGTTCACCGACAGCGGGACACGCGTGCTGATCTCCCTGGTCGCCATCTTCGGGCTGGCCGTGCTGGGGCAGGCGCTGGCCGGCTGGCTGGGCTCCAACCTGCGGGCCGCGATCACCGGGCCCGCCGGGCGGAAGATCGACGACGCCGGCGGCGCGGTCATCTCGGTCTTCGCGGTCATGCTGGTGGCCTGGCTGGTCGCCGTGCCGCTGGGCTCCTCGTCGGTGCCCTGGCTGGCCTCCTCGGTCCGCAACAGCGCCCTGCTCACCGTGGTCGACCGGGTGCTGCCGGACCAGGCGCAGGAGCTGTCCACGGCACTGCGCGACACGGTCGACACCAACGGCTTCCCGGACGTCTTCGGCGACCTCGCGCCCACCCGGGCCCGGCAGGTCTCCCCGCCCGACCCGGCACTGGCCAACTCGCAGGTGGTGAAGAACAGCCAGCGGGCGGTGGTGAAGGTGCTGGGCTCCGCGCCGAGCTGCGCCCGCCGCATCGAGGGCTCCGGCTTCGTGTACGCCGACGACCGGGTGATGACCAACGCGCACGTGGTGGCGGGCACCCGGTCGGTGGCCGTGGAGCTGCGCGGCGAGCGCTACGACGGTGAGGTCGTCGTCTACGACCCCGCACGGGACCTGGCCGTGCTGCACGTTCCGGGGCTGCCCGGACCGTCGCTGCGCTTCGCCGCCGGTGAGGCCGGCAGCGGGGCCGACGCCATCGTGCTGGGCTTCCCCCTCGACGGTCCGTACGACGCCCGCCCGGCCCGGATCCGGGACGTCGACCGGATCACCGGGCCGGACATCTACTCGTCCGGTGACGTGACCCGGGAGATCTACACGATCCGGGCGCTGGTCCGCAGCGGCAACTCGGGCGGCCCGCTGGTCTCCTCGAACGGGCTGGTGCTCGGCGTGATCTTCGCCGCCGCCGCGGACGACCCGAACACCGGCTTCGCGGTGACCGCCGCCGAGGCCCGGTCGGTGGCGCTGGCCGGCGCGGAGCGTACCCGGGGGGTCGCCACCGGCGAGTGCACCTGAGCCGCCGGTGATCAGCGGGCGGCGGTGCGCGCCGGGGCCACGTCGCCCCCGGAGCGGCCGAGCGGCAGTTTGGCCCGGCCCCAGGTGAGCGTGCGGTCCAGCACGGCCCGCGCCATGATCGCCACGCAGGCGGCGCCGTTGAGGAAGGACGCCACCACGTCGCTCGGATGGTGCATGCCCCGGTACATCCGGGTGAGGGCGACCCCGACCGGGACCAGCACGAGGAGGGTCCACCAGGCGACCTTGGCCGGCCTGCTCCGCGCCCGCAGCGCGAGCAGCACCGCGAGGCCGACGTAGAGCGCCATCGCGGCCGAGGTGTGCCCCGAGGGGAAGCTGGAGGTCGGCGGCGAGTCGTCCATGTGCTCGACGGCCGGCCGGTGGCGGTCGATGACCATCGTGGTGAAGAGGAAGATCAGCGCCTGCGCGCTCACGGCGGCGCAGAGGAAGATCGGCTCCCGCCAGCGGTGCAGCACGAGCCGCAGCACCAGCGCCGCCAGCACGGTCACCACGACGATCAGCTGGGTGCTGGCCAGCGTGCTGAACACCAGCGAGACGTCGTTCCAGCCGGGTGTCCGGTGCGCGGCCAACTCGCGGTTGACCGCGTCCTCCACGGTGAACGGCCAGGTCGTCGCGAGCACCCGGGTGACCAGCAGGCCCAACCCCACCAGGACGGCGAAGAGCAGGGCCACCGGCAGGAGCACCCGCCGGGCGATGTGGACCGCGACATCGGACATGGGCCGCCCATTACCCCAACGGGTGCCCGACTACGCGTGGCGGCCGTCCGGCCCCGGCTCGGCCACCTCCGGCTCGACCCCCTCCCGGGCCGTACGCACCGGCCGCCGGCCGACCCGGGTCCGCCAGGTGGAGAACGCGGCCGCGGTGGCGACCACCACCGCCACGCCGAGCAGCCAGCCGCCGACCACGTCGCTGGTCCAGTGCACGCCCAGTGCGATCCGGCTGAGCCCGGTCAGCACCGCGATGAGCACCGCGGCCACCCAGAGCGCGCCGCGCCACACCCGGCTGTGCCGGGCGAACGGCAGGAAGACCAGCAGGAGCACCCCGGCGGCCAGGGTGGCGTTCAGCGCGTGGCCGGACGGGAAGGAGTAGCCGGCCGCCCGGGCCACCGGGTCGAGCAGGTCCGGCCGGTGCCGGCCGACGAGCAGTTTCAGCAGCGCGCCGAGCAGCCCACCGACGGTCATCGTGGTGACCACCCAGAGGGCCAGCCGGGGCGCGCCGCGCCACAGCAACCACACCACCACGCCGGCGGCGGCCAGCCGGAGCGGGCCGGGCCCGAAGACGTGGGTCCAGACCTCGGTCAGCCGGACCCAGGCCGGGTGGTCGAGGGCGTACCCGTGCAGGGCGTCGGTGATCGCGGCGTCCAGCCGGGACAGCGGCGACCAGGCGCCCAGCACCAGCAGCGCGAGCAGGGCGAACGGCACCAGCACCAGGAACGCGGCGGTGGCCGCCAGGGTCAGCCGGAGGCCCAGCGAATGGTCCGGGTCCAGGCGGCGGTGCCGCCAGGACCGATCGCGAGTGGAGAGGCCGACGGGCGTGTTCATGTGCTGTTCCCTACCCAGGGTGGGGCCAGGTCAGACGGGTGCCACCGACGACTCCAGCTCGGCGCGTCTTCGCCGCGCCGCGACCTGGAGCCGCCGCCGGTCAGCGGCGGGACTGGCGTAGCCGGCGGACCACCAGCGCGGCACTGGTGACCAGGGCGACGAACATTGCGAGCCCGGGCCAGAGCCGCTCCCGCGCCGAGTCGGCGACCTGGCCGGCCGGGTGGGCCGCCCACCGGGTCTGCTGCTGCGGCGCGGCGACGCTGAACCGGTCGCCGCCCGCCCCGGCGGCGGCCCTGGTGTCCGGCCCCAGGCCGGGCGCCCAGCCGAAGCCCACCGTCCCGGGCGAGCCGTTGTCGTCGAGCGGGTTGCGCTGCACCGCGGGCACGTCGGCGGTCAGGGCCGCCACCGGATCCACCATGCCGTAGCCGAACCGGTCGTCGCGGCCGGTGGGCCCGAGGTCCCGGGCCGTGTTGATGATCCGGTTGACCACGTCCGCTGCCGACATCTGCGGGTACCGGGCCCGGACGAGGGCCGCGGTCGCCGCGACCAGCGGAGCCGCGAAGCTGGTGCCCTGCACTAGCCAGTATCCGCCGGGCCGGGCCCCGTTGATCGCGGTGGCCGGGGCGCTGAGCACCGTCTCGTGACCGGTGATGGCGCCGGACCAGAGGTTGTCGTTCGCGTCCAGCCCGGTGACGGCGAGGACGCCCGGCTCGCGGGCCGGGTACCAGACGTCGCGGCTGTTCGAGGTGGCCAGGTTGCCCGTGCAGGCGACCACCACGACGTTGCGGGCGAAGGCGTAGTCGATGGCGGCGGCCAGGGAGTCGCTGGTGTCGCTCCCACCGAGGGAAAGGTTGATCACACGGGCGCCGTGGTCGACCGCCCAGTACACCCCGTCGGCGACCGTGCCCGCGTCGTCGTACCGGTTCTCCTGGTCGAGCACCCGGACCGGAAGGATCTTGGCATCCGGCGCCAGCCCGACCGCGCCACGATCGTCGTCCCGGCGCCCGGCGATGAGGCCGGCCACCGTGGTGCCGTGCCCCACCGGGTCGGGCCCGTCGGCGCCGCCGGAGACCAGGTCCACGCCGGACAGCACCTGGCCGGCCAGGTCGGGATGGGAAGCGTCGACTCCGGAGTCGACCACCGCGACGATGACGCCGCGACCGGTGGAGGTCTGCCACGCGGTCTGTGCCCGCAGGCTGGCGAGCTGCCACTGGCCGTCGCGGGTCGGGTCCACCCCGGCGAACTCGTCCGCCGGCGCCAGCCGGGCGGCTCCCGGTGCGGCGGTGGCCGGGGCGGCGTGAGCGGGCGGCGCGAGGGGACCGGCCACGGCGGCCACGACCGCCGCCGCGGCGAGCAGCGCGCGGCCGGCGAGACGCCGGGGAGGCGCGGTGGGAACTCCCTGCCGATCCCTGGTCACATTCCCCAGCCATTTCATCGCGTCAGACACATGCTGCTCGGAGATTACCGGTTTTCGCGCGCGTCACGGTGCAACTCCGGTCACCCGGGTGGGAGATGGGCCAGCTGGACCAGGCGTACGCCCTCGCGCCGGGTCACCAGCCGGCCCCGCCCCGGTGGCAGCGGACCCGCCTTGACCTGGCCGACGAGCGGGCCTTCCTCCGGGCCGCCCGACATCACCAGCCCGGCGGTGGACAGCTCCCGCAGCCGCTGGATGATCGGCTCGAACGAGGTCCGGCCCGCGCCACCGGAACGGCGGGCCAGCACGAGGTGCAGGCCGACGTCCCGGGCGTGCGGCAGGTGCTCCTCCAGCGCCCGCAACGGGTTGGTCGGCCCGCCGGCCACCAGGTCGTAGTCGTCCACCAGCACGAACAGCTCCGGCCCGGTCCACCACGACCGGGTACGCAGCTCGGCCGGGGTGACGTCCGGCCCCGGCAGCCGCCCCTGGAGGTAGCCGGCCGCCGAATCCACCAGCTCGGCCGTGTGTGGCGCGGCGGTCCCGTAACCGATCAGGTGGGCCGTCTCGATGGTGCCCATCAGGCTGCGCCGGTAGTCGACCAGGATCACCCGGGCCTGCTCCGGGGTGAACCGCCGGACGATCGAGGTGGCCAGCGCGCGCAGGAACGAGGACTTGCCGCACTCGGCGTCGCCGAAGACCACGAAGTTGGGCTCGGTGGCGAAGTCCAGCACCACCGGGCGCAGGTCCGCCTCGGCCACCCCGATCGGGAAGGCCAGCCCGCTGGTCGCGGCCTGGTCCAGCTCGGCGTAGGGCAGGACCGGCGGGAGCAGCCGCACCCGGGGCGCGGCCGGTCCGGCCCAGGCCCCGGCGACCGCCTTGACCAGATCCCCGGTCTCGTCGCCGAGGCCGGCGACCCGGGGCGCGGCGGCGAGGAAGTGCAGCCCGCCCGCGGTGATTCCCCGCCCCGGCCGCTCCTCCGGCACGGTCGCCGCCAGGGCGCGCTTCACCACCACCGAGTCGGCCGGGTCGCCGAGGCGCAGCTCCAGCCGGGAGCCGAACAGGTCGCGGATCGCCGGCCGGAAGTCCGACCAGCGCAGCGCGCTCGCCACCACGTGCACCCCGTACGCCAGGCCGCGGGTGGCCAGCTCGGTGACCAGCGGCTCCAGGTCCTCGTACTCGCCGCGCAGGGTGTTCCAGCCGTCGACCACCAGGAACACGTCGCCGAACGGGTGGGTGGCCGGGTGGCTCCCGGCCGGGGCCGCGGCCCGTCGCCGCCGCCAGGCCGCCATCGACTCCACCCCCGCCTCGGTGAACCGCCGCTCCCGCTCGGCCAGCAGGGTGGCGATCTCGCCGACGGTCCGGCGTACCGCGGTGTCGTCGGTCCGGCCGCTGACCCCGCCGACGTGCGGGAGGTCGCGCAGCGCGCCGAGCGTCCCGCCGCCGAAGTCCAGGCAGTAGACCTGCACCTCGGCCGGGGTGTGGGTGAGCGCCAGCGCGCAGACCAGGGAGCGGAGCAGGGTGGACCGGCCGCTGCGGGTGGTGCCGACCACCGCGACGTGCCCGGCCGCCCCGTCCAGGGCCAGCCACAGCAGGTCGCGGCGCTGCTCGAACGGCTTGTCCACCACGGCCACCGGCACCTGGAGGGCGCCGTGCAGCTCCGGGTTGGCCACGGTGAGCCCGCGCGCCGGGTCCGGGCCGACCGGGCCGAGCAGCTCGTCCAGCGCGGGCGCGGTGTCCAGCGGGGGCAGCCACACCTGGTGCGCCGGCGGGCCCTGCCCGGCGAGCCGCCCCACCATCAGGTCGAGCAGGGTCTCGCCGGTCTCCTCCTCGGCGGGGAGGGCGGCCGGGGTGGCCGGCTCGGGCACCGGCACCAGGTGGGTGGAGAAGGCGAGCAGCCGGGGGCCCGGGGTGCCGGCCGCGCCCGCCGGGCCGCCGCGCCGGCGCACCGCGCCGGAGACGTACGCGGCCTTGAACCGGACCAGCGGGTCGGTGCCCGAGCGCAGGTAGCCGTGCCCCGGGCTGCGGGGCAGCTCGTGCGCGTCCGGCACGCCGAGCACCGTCCGGGACTCCAGCGCCGAGAAGGTGCGCAACCCGATCCGGTACGACAGGTGGGTGTCCAGCCCGCGCAGCCGGCCCTCCTCGAGCCGTTGGGACGCGAGCAGCAGGTGCACGCCGAGCGAGCGACCCAGCCGGCCGATCTGCACGAAGAGGTCGATGAAGTCGGGCTTGGCGGAGAGCAGCTCGGAGAACTCGTCGCAGATGAGCAGCAGCGACGGCAGCGGGGCGAGCGGGGTGCCGGCCGCCCGGGCCCGCTCGTAGTCGCGCACGCTCGCGAAGTTGCCGGCCCGGCGCAGCAGCTCCTGCCGGCGTATCAGCTCGCCGTTGATCGCGTCGACCATCCGGTCGACCAGCGGCAGCGCGTCGGCCAGGTTGGTGATGACCGCGGCCGTGTGCGGCAGCCGTGCGAACGGCGCGAAGGTGGCGCCGCCCTTGAAGTCGACCAGCACGAAGTTCAGCTGCTCCGAGCTGTGCGTGGCGGCGAGCCCGAGCACCAGCGTGCGGAGCAGCTCCGACTTGCCCGACCCGGTGGCGCCGATGAGCAGCCCGTGCGGGCCCATCCCGTCCTGCGCCGACTCCTTGAGGTCCAGCTCGATCGCCCCGCCGTCGGCGCCCACCCCGATCGGCACCCGGAGCCGGTCCCGGGCCGCCCGGGGCGTCCAGCCCTGCTCGGCGGTGAAGCTCTCCGGCTCGCCGAGGCCGAGCAGCTCGGGCAGGCCGGGCTCGGCGCCGGGCGGGGCGTCCGGTCCGCGTGCCGCGCCGGCCAGCCGCAGCGGGGCGAGCCGGCGGGCGACCGCCTCGGCGTCGGCCGGCTCCAGCGCGTCGGCCGTGCCCACCTCGGCGTGCCCGTCGGCGGAGTGCGAGTGCAGCCGGCCGTCGACCAGGTCGAGCAGGAGGGCGTACCGGTCGAGCAGGCGGGGCGGCGGGCTGTCCAGGTCGAGCACGGTGACCGCGTCGATCCCGCCGTCGCCGGCCAGATCGGTGGCGCCGGTCAGGTCGCCACCGTCGAGCACCACCACGACGTGCGGCCCGTCGGTGGCCGGACCGGCCGGGCTGAAGCGGGAGCGGCTGCCCAGCACGTCGTCGAGGAGCCGTTCCAGCTCGGCCGCGGAGCTGGTGACCAGCCGGACCGGCCCGAGCGCGTCGGTGCGCGCCGGGTGGTGGGCGTGCGGCAGCCACTTGACCCACTCCCACCCCGCCCGGCGTTCCGGCCCGGCGCAGACGGCGACGAGCAGTTCGTCGGGGGCGTGGAAGACGGCGAGCTGGGTGAGCACCGCCCGGGCCAGCGCCTGGGCGGCCGGGGAGCCAGCCCCGCGGACCTCGCCGGCCGGGCCGCGGACGAAGACCCGGGCGAAGCTGCGCAGCGAGAGCGCCACGGGCAGGTCGGGCACCACGGAGTACGCGTCCAGGAAGCGCCGCAGCGCGCCGGCGGTCATCGGCTCCAGCTCGTCGAGCGGCCGGGTGACCGGCGGGAGCAGCGGGGTGGCCAGCGTCTGCGGCCCGACCCCGACCCGGACCACGGCGAAGTCCGGGTCGCCTGGCCGGCGTTCCCAGACCCGGTGGCTGTCCACCGTCGACCAGAGCCGCCCCGGGTCGGGGTGCCGGTAGTAGAGCCCGGCCCGCTGCGCGCCGGCGGTCTCCCGCACCCGCCGGCGCAGCGCGGCGAGGTGCCGGAGGTACTCCCGGCGGGCGGCCATCATCTCCGACTTCTTCGGGCCGGCGCTGCCCCACGAGGTCACCAGCATCGCCACCGAGGAGAGCCCGAACATGCCGCCCACCACGTACGAGTAGGCCCCGCCGCCCCGGCCGAACATCATGGCCATGGCCACCGTCCCGCCGAGCATCGGCAGCACCATCAGCGCCTGCTGCCAGCGCCCACCGGCCACCGCGGGGATCTCCGGCGGCGCCTCCACGGGCAGCTCGCCGGCCGGGATCTCCGGGGCCGGGCGGCGTGGCGGCCGCTTGACGACGACAGTGGACACTCGGCCTCCCCATGGCTCTCGGTAACCTGAGCCTGGCTCATCGTAGGTAAAGTCCACTCGTCCGTCAGCCACCGTTCCCGCTCGATATGGAGAGACATCGATGACAAGCGGGCTGGCCCGGGTCACGATCAGCGCCCCCCGGCGGCGGGTCGACGTGGCCCTGCCGGAGCAGGTTCCCCTCGCCGAGCTGCTGCCCGAGGTGCTCCGGCACGCCGGGGAGGGCCTGGCCGACGACGGCGAACGGCACGGCGGCTGGGTGCTGCGCCGCACCGACGGGGCGGTGCTCGCCACCGCGCAGGCGCTGCTGCCCCAGGGCGTCCGCGACGGCGAGGTGCTGCACCTCGTCCCGGCCCGCGCCCAGTGGCCCGAGCTGGAGTACGACGACGTGATCGAGGCGATCGCCGACGGTGCCCGCCGGCGCGGAGCCGCCTGGTCGCCCCGGGCCACCCGGGCCGCCGCGCTGGCCGGGGCGGGCGTCCCGCTGGCCGTCGGGCTGCTCGCCGTGCTGGCCGCCGGTGCCGGGCCGCACCGCGGCTGGCCGGTCGCCGCCGCCGTGGCCCTGCTCCTGGTGCTCGCCGCCACCGCCGCCTCCCGGGCCTACGGCGACGGCCCGGTCGGCGCCACCCTCGGCGGGTACGCGCTGCCCTGGGCCGCCGCGGCCGGCGCCCTGGCGGTCGGCTCCGGCGACCCGGTCGGCCCGTTCCGTCCGCTGCCCTGGGTCGGCGCGCCCGAACTGCTCGCCGGCTCGGTGGCGCTGCTGCTGGTGTCGGTGCTGGGCCTGCTCGGGGTGGCGAGCCGGTCCCGGGTCTTCCTGGCCGGCGCGACCACCGGCGCGGCCGGCGCGGCGGCCGGCCTCGGCGGGCTGTTCCTCGACCCGGCCGGCACCGCCGCCGTGCTGCTCTGCGCGCTGGTCTTCGCGCTCGGCGGGCTGCCGCTGCTGGCCATCCGGCTCGGCAAGGTGCCGCTGCCGCCGGTCACCCTGCCCGCGCCCGGCGTCCGTGACCTGCCCGACCGGGCCCGGGTGCACGCGGCCGTGGCCCGCACCGAGGAGATGCTGACCGGGATGCTGCTCGGGCACGCGGTGCTGGCCGTCGCGGCCACCGCGGTGCTCGTCACCATCGGCGGGCTCGCCGGTCGGCTGCTGGCGGCGGTGGGCTGCGGGGTGCTGCTGCTGCGCTCCCGGCTCTTCGTGGCGGTCCGCCACCGGGTGCCGGCCGTCGCCGCCGGACTGGCCGGGTACGCCCTGCTCGGCGCGGTGCTCGCCGACCGGTCCGGTCCGGCCGGCCGGCTGGCGCTGACCGTCGGCGGGCTGGCCCTGGCCCTGGTGGCCGTCGCGGCCGGCGCCACGTACGCCCGCCGGCCGGTCTCCCCGTACCTCGGCCGGCTGGCCGACCTGACCGACACCGCGCTGGTGGTCGCCGTGGTCCCGGTGGCCTGCGCGGTGCTCGACCTCTACGACCGGGCCCGCGGCCTGCTCGGCTGACCCGCACGCACGAGGGCCCGGGTCGCTCCGTGGAGCGGCCCGGCCCGTCGGCGTGGATCAGATCAGTGCAGGGTCTCGCCGCGCTCGGCGGCCTCCTTGGCACGCTGGTACGAGGCCACGATCTCGGCCTCGGCCTCGGTGCGGCCCACCCAGGTGGCGCCCTCGACCGACTTACCCGGCTCCAGGTCCTTGTAGACCTCGAAGAAGTGCTGGATCTCCAGCCGGTCGAACTCGCCCAGGTGGTGGATGTCCCGCAGGTGCTCCTGGCGCGGGTCCTCGTAGGGCACGCAGAGGACCTTGTCGTCGCCGCCCTTCTCGTCCGTCATCCGGAACATGCCGATGGTGCGGCAGCGGATCAGGCAGCCCGGGAAGGTGGGCTCGGGGACCAGCACGAGCGCGTCCAGCGGGTCGCCGTCCTCGCCCAGGGTGCCCTCGATGAAGCCGTAGTCGGCCGGGTACTGCGTGGAGGTGAAGAGGGTGCGGTCCAGCCGGATCCGGCCGGTCGCGTGGTCCACCTCGTACTTGTTGCGGTGACCCTTCGGGATCTCAACCGTGACGTCGAAATCCATCTCCCACGCTCCCTCGTTTGCCCACGCTGGCTGACGGAAACCAGTGGCGCCGCCCACCGGACGGGGTGAACGCTCCCCGCCGGCTCCGGCCGCCGCATAGTGTTCGGACCGAAGTAGTGTCACCCAAGGCGCTTTTGAGCGGGGGAGGAGGGGGTCGTGGGGAGGGAAGATTCACACTACCGCCCCGAGGGAGTTGACGGGCGCGGATCCGCGGGTCCCGCCTCCGGCGGGGCCACCGGCCGCGTCTCGATCCCCGGCACCAACCCCGCCCACCGCCCCGGGCCGGCCGCCGGGTCCGCCCCGGTGGGCCGCGCCAACCCCGGGGAGTACGGCCACCCCGGCCCGCGGGACCACGGCCACGCCGACCCCCGGCAGTACGGCGCCGCGTCGCGCGACCACGGCCACGCCGACCCCCGGCAGTACGGCCAGGCCGCCCCACAGGATCACGGGCGGGCCGCCCCACGGGACTACGGGCGGGCCGCACCGCGCGAATACGGGCACGCCGCGCCGCGCGGCTACGGGCAGGCCGCCCCGCAGGACCACGGGCCGGGTGCGGCCGCGCCGGTGAGCTGGCCCGGGTACGACGCGCCCGGCGGCATCCCGGTGAGCCCGCCGGTGCCCCCGGTCGGGGCGGCCCCGCCTCCGCCGTCGCCCCCGCCTCCGCGCCCGCGCCGCCTCCGGCTGGTCGCGGTGCTGGCCAGCGTGCTGATCGTCGCCCTGGCCGCGGTCGGGCTGGCCGTGGTCCGTCCCGGCCCGCTGGCCGGCTGGCTGGGCGGGGACTCGCCGACCGCCGCCGCGCAGTCGCCCGAGCCGGACCCGCCCGTCGTGCTGGCCGGCGCGGACGGCAACGCGCCGCTGCCCACCCCCGACGGGGTACGCGCCGCGCTCGAACCCCTGGTCCGCGCCGCTGCGCTCGGCGACCGGGTGAACGTCTCGGTGGCCGACGTGGCGACCGGCCAGGCGCTCTACGGCACGGGGCAGGACAGCCCGACCGTGCCCGCGTCGGTGACCAAGCTGGCGACCGGGGTCGCCGTGCTGGCGGCCCGCGGCCCGGCGTACCGGATTCCCACCCGGGCGGTCGCCGGCCCGACCCCCGGCGAGGTGGTCCTGGTCGGCGGCGGTGACCCGACCCTCGCGGTCGACAAGAACGGCTTCTATCCCGGCGCGGCCCGGCTGGACGACCTCGCCGCCCAGGTGCGCAAGGCGCTCGGCGGCACCGCCCCGACCAAGGTCACCGTCGACTCGTCCCTGTTCAGCGGCCCCGTGTACGAGCCCGGCTGGGACTCCGACATCCCCACCGGCGGGTTCGGCGCGGCGATCACCGCGCTGATGACCGACGGCGCGCGGCGGGACGCGGCGGAGGCCCGGCGCACCGCCGAGGCCACCAACCACGCGGCCGAGCGGGTGCCCCAGCCGGACCTGACGGCCGGACGGCAGTTCGCCAAGCTCCTCGGGCTCTCCGGAGCCGACGCCGAGGTGAAGCGGGGCACCGCGCCCGCCGCCTCCGGCGAGACGGCGTCCGGGACGCCCGCTCCCGGCGCCGAGCTGGGCAAGGTCCAGTCGCTGCCGATGGTCCGCCTGGTCGACATCATGATCAGCGACAGCGACAACGTGATCGCCGAGGCCATGGCCCGCCAGGTCGCGCTCGCCAAGGGCAAGCCGGGCTCGTTCGCCGGTGGCGCGGCCGCCACCGACCAGGTGCTCGGCGAGCTGGGGCTGCCGGCCGACGAGATCAGCCTGGCCGACGGCAGCGGGCTGTCCCGCACGAACCGGATCAGCCCGTCGCTGCTCACCGACCTGATCACGCTCGCCGGCAACGGCAGCCATCCCGACCTGGCCGCGATCTTCGGCGGGCTGCCGGTGGGCGGCTGGTCCGGCACCCTGGACGAGCGCTACCAGGCGGCGGTGACGAAGGCCGGCGCGGGCGTGGTCCGGGCGAAGACCGGGACGCTCAGCGGGGTGAACGCCATCGCCGGGCTGGTGACCACGGCCGACGGCCGGCTGCTCACCTTCGCCGTCCTCACCGACCGCACCCCGGACACCCTCGACGAGACCCGGCAGGCCCTCGACCGGATCTCCTCGGCGCTGGCCGGCTGCGGCTGCCGCTGACCGTTCCGCCCGGTGCGGCCGGCGTCGATCGGCGCTCGTGAGCCCGGGTGGGGGTGTCGCGGCGCGGGTACGGTGGGTTCATGGCGCAGTTCGTGGACTGGGATCTGGCCGCCGCGACCGCGGGGGCGCTGGGCAAGTCGGGCCCCCGGGTGTCGTACGCCGAGGCCACCGACGTGGTGGGCGAGCTGCGCCGGCTGACCGAGGAGGCCGCCGGTCACGTCGCTGACTACACCGGCCTGCGCCCCCAGGTCACCCACCCGCCGGTCCGCGTGGTCGACCGCCGGGACTGGGCGGCCGCCAACATCGCCGGCCTCCGCGAGGTGATCACGCCGCTGGTGGACCGGCTCTCCGGCGACAAGCGCCCCGGCCCGCTCACCGAGGCGATCGGTTCCCGGCTCACCGGGGTGCAGGCCGGCACGGTGCTGGCGTACCTGTCCGGCCGGGTGCTCGGCCAGTACGAGGTCTTCGCCGGTGACCCCGGCCAGCTGCTGCTGGTCGCCCCGAACATCGTCGAGGTGGAGCGGAAGCTGGGGTGCGATCCCCGGGACTTCCGGCTCTGGGTCTGCCTGCACGAGGTGACCCACCGCACCCAGTTCACCGCCGTGCCGTGGATGCGGGCGTACTTCCTCAGCGAGGTGCAGGCGTTCGTGGACGCGTCGCAGGGCGGCGAGCACCTCCTGGAACGGCTGCGCCGCGCGGTGGCCACGCTCTCCGACGCGGTGAAGGACCCGGACAGCCGGGCCAGCGTGCTGGACATCGTGCAGACCCCCGCGCAGCGGGCCGTGCTGGACCGGCTCACCGCGCTCATGACCCTGCTCGAGGGGCACGCCGAGTTCGTCATGGACGGCGTCGGCCCGCAGGTCATCCCCAGCGTCGAGTCGATCCGGGCGGCGTTCAACCGCCGCCGCGAGTCCGGCAACGCGCTGGAGAAGGCGATCCGCCGGGTGCTCGGCATCGAGGTCAAGATGCGCCAGTACGCGGAGGGCCGCAAGTTCGTGCACGGGGTGGTGGACCGGGTCGGCATGGCCGGCTTCAACAAGATCTTCTCCTCGCCGCTGACCCTGCCCCGGCTCGACGAGCTGGGCGACCCGGACGCCTGGGTGGCCCGGGTGCACGGCGGTGCGGCGACCATTCCCCCAGCCGCCGGCTGAGTTGGTGAGCGCGAGGAGTGAGCCGGGGTTGCGAGCCCCGCAGTCGCGAACGAAGACGAGCACCGTGAGCGCGAGGAGTGAGCCGGGGTTGCGAGCCCCGCAGTCGCGAACGAAGACGAGCACCCCTGTTGCCCCGCCGGTCGCCGCCGTCCGGCTCGCCGTGCGCCGGGCGTTGACCGGGCTGCCCGGGGCCGGGCCGGTGCTGGTCGCCTGCTCCGGCGGTGCCGACTCGCTGGCCCTGGCCGCGGCCACCGCCTTCGTGGCGCCCCGCCTCGGCCGCCGGGCCGGCCTGGTGACCGTCGACCACGGCCTGCAACCCGGCTCGGCCGAGCGCGCCGAGACCGTGGCCGGCTGGGCGCGCGACGCCGGTCTCGACCCCGTCGAGGTGGTTCCGGTGCGCGTCGCCGGCCGGCCGGGCGGCCCGGAGGCGGCCGCCCGGGAGGCCCGGTACGCCGCCCTGCTGGCCAGCGCCCGCCGGCACGGCGCGGCCGGGGTGCTGCTCGGGCACACCCGGGACGACCAGGCCGAGACGGTGCTGCTCGCGCTGGCCCGGGGCGCCGGCCCGCGCGGCCTGTCCGGCATGCCGCCCCGCCGCGAGTGGGACGGGGTGCCGCTGCTGCGCCCGCTGCTGGACGTCTCCCGCGACGACACCCGGGGTGCGTGCGCCGCGCTGGGGCTCACGCCCTGGGCGGATCCACACAACGCCGACCCCGCGTACGCCCGCTCGCGGGTCCGCGCCGACCTGCTGCCGGCGCTGGTCGAGGCGCTCGGTCCCGGTGTGGTGGGCAACCTGGCCCGGACCGCCCGGCTGCTGGCCGCCGACACCGCCGCCCTGGACGACCTCGCCGCCGCCGCGCTCGCCGAGGCCCGGGCGGCCGAGGGTGGGCTCTCGGTCGACGCTCTGGTCGCGCTGCCGGCGGCCGTCCGTACGCGGGTGCTGCACGCCTGGGCCCGGGAGCTGGGCGCCTCGCCGGCCGCCCTGTCGCACCGGCACGTGGCGGCGCTGGACGCCCTCGTCACGGACTGGCACGGGCAGGGTCCCGCACACCTGCCCGGCGGCCTCTGCGTGCGCCGCCACGGCGGCCGCCTCACCACCTGACCCCTCCGGCGGTGCCGCGTCGATCCACCAGCTCGGCGAGGTGGCGGTATCCCAGGCCGACCCGGGGTCGCCGGGAGCCGCCGGAGGCGGTAGACAGGGCTCATGGCGTACCCCCGGCAGCCGCTGCTGGCCCCCCACGGCGCCGTCGCGACCAGCCAGCCGCTCGCGGCGGCCGCGGGTCTGGCCGTGCTGCGGCGCGGCGGCAACGCCGTCGACGCGGCGCTGGCCACCGCGATCACCCTGACCGTGGTGCAGCCGCCCTCGAACGACATCGGCGGCGACCTGTTCGCCCTCGTCTGGGACGGCGAGCGGCTGCACGGCTTGAACGCCTCCGGCCGCTCCCCGGCGGCGCTGACCCGGGAGGTCGTGCTGACCGCGACGGGCGGGCGCGGTGCGGCGCCGGTCGACGCGCTCGGCGGGGCGCAGGGCGACGGGCCGGCCGTGCCGGCCCGGGGCTGGCTTCCGGTGACCGTGCCGGGCGCCCCGGCCGGCTGGCGCGACCTGCACGAGCGGTTCGGCTCGCTGCCCTTCGCCGAGCTGTTCGCCGACGGGATCGGCTACGCCGAGCACGGCTACCCGGTGGCCCCCGGCACGGCCGCCGCCTGGGCGCGCGGGGTCGCCGCGCACGACGCGTTGACCGGGGCGGAGCACGCCGAGTTCCGCCGGGTGTTCACCGTGGGCGGGCGCGCCCCGGGGGCGGGCGAGTGGTGGCGCAACCCCGCCGCCGCAGGCACGCTGCGGCGGATCGCGGAGAGTGGGGCGGTGGACTTCTACCGGGGGCGGATCGCGGCGGCGATCGACGACCACGCGGCCCGGACCGGCGGTTTCCTGACCGGCGACGACCTGGCCCGGCACGCCTCGACCTGGGTCGACCCGGTCTCGGTGCGCTACCGGGGGCACGAGGTGTGGGAGCTGCCGCCCAACGGGCAGGGGATCGCCGCGCTGCTGGCGCTCCAGGTGCTCGACGGGGTGGATCTGGCCGCGCTGTCCCCCGAGGAGCGGCTGCACTGGCAGATCGAGGCGGTGAAGCTGGGCTTCGCCGACGCGCACGCCCACGTGGCCGACCCGGAGCGGGCCGACGTGCCGACCGCGGCGCTGCTCGACCCGGGCTACGCGGCGGTCCGCCGGGGCCTGGTCACCGGGCGCGCGGGCGACCCGGTGGCCGGCAAGCCGGAGCGCGGCGGCACCGTCTACCTCTGCACCGCCGACGCGGGCGGCATGATGGTCAGCCTGATCCAGTCGACCTACCTGGCGTTCGGCTCGCACGTGGTGGTCCCCGGGCACGGGTTCGCGTTGCAGAACCGGGGCCTCGGCTTCCGCCTCGACCCCGACCACCCCAACGTGGTGGGGCCGGCGAAGCGGCCGTTCCACACGATCATCCCGGGGTTCCTGACCCGGGACGGGGCGCCGGTCGGCCCGTTCGGCGTGATGGGCGGGCACATGCAGCCGCAGGGGCACGTGCAGCTCGTGTCGGCCACCGTCGACGCGGGGCGCAACCCGCAGGCGGCCCTGGACACCCCGCGCTGGTACTGGCACGCCGGCCGGACGCTGCTGGTCGAGCCGGATCTCGACCCCGAGGTGGTCGCTGGCCTGCGGTCCCGGGGGCACGAGATCACCGTCGCGGCCGAGCCGTCGGTGTTCGGGTACGGCCAGGCGATCTGGCGGGCGCCCGGTGGCGGCTACACGGCCGGGTCGGAGTCCCGGGTCGACGGCGCGATGCTCGGCTGGTGATCAGGCGCCCACCCGCTCCCGGAACGTGGTCCGGTACGCGAGCGGGGTGGTGCCGACCCGCCGGGTGAAGTGGTGCCGCAGCGCCGCCGCGTCGCCGAACCCGGCCTGGTCGGCGACGCTCTCCACGCTCAGCCGGGTCTCCTCCAGCAGCCGCCGCGCGAGCAGCACCCGCTGGTTGGTCAGCCAGTCGTGCGGCGTCGTGCCGGTCTCGGCCCGGAAGCGGCGGGCGAAGGTGCGGGGCGCCATGCCGGCCCGGGCGGCCAGCTCGTCCACGGTCACCGTCCGGTCCAGGTGCCCCATCAGCCACTCCAGCACCGGCTCCAGGGTGGGCGCCTCGGGCGCCTTCGGGATGGGCGCCTCGACGTACTGGGCCTGGCCGCCGTCGCGGTGCGGCGGGACGACCATCCGCCGGGCCAACCGCGTGGCCGTGGCCGAGCCGTGCGCTTGGCGGACCAGGTGCAGGCAGGCGTCGATGCCGGCGGCGGTGCCGGCGCTCGTGAGCAGCCGCCCGTCCTGGACGTAGAGCGAGTTGCAGTGCACCCGGGCCGCCGGGAACCGCTCCTGCAGGTCGTCGACGTGCCGCCAGTGGGTGGTGCAGTCGCGCCCGTCGAGCAGCCCCGCCGCGCCGAGCACGAACGCCCCGGAGCAGACGCTGAGCAGCCAGGCGCCCCGGTCGGCGGCCCGGCGCAGCGCGGCCAGCACCGGCTCGGGGACCGCCGTCATCCCGTCCCCGTGGGCGGGCACGGCCACCAGGTCGGCGTCCTCGACCGGGGCCAGGTCGGCGGTCGGGGTGAGCAGGAAGCCGGACCGGCTGCGGACGGGCCCGCCGTCCACCGTGCAGACGTCGAACCGGTAGCCGGGGAAGCCGTCGGCCGTGCGGTCGGTGCCGAACACCTCGGCGACGACACCGAGTTCGAACGCCGCGACCTCTTCGAGGGCGACGACGGCGACCGATCTGAGCATGTGACGAGGGTAACCCCACGGGTGGCAGGAAATCGAGGCTCGGTGGCATTCCTGCCACTGTCCGGCGGGGGCGGCGGCCCGCAGACTCGATGGTGTCCGGTGCGCACCGGCGGCGAAAACCACCTCAACCATGCGAAAGCGAGCGCCGCCATGACCGTTCTGCTGCTCCTGCTCTTCCTGCTCCTCCTCGTCGCCGCCAGCGCCTTCGGCCTGACCGCCGACACCCGGGACTCGGCCGACTGGAAGCCGACCGAGGACGGGCGCCGCTGGCGCTCCGGCACCTGCTGAGGTGATTTGCTCCATCTGCGCCGTCAATCCTCGGCGGGACCGCGCCAAAAGGGGCGGCCCCGCCGACGGAGGCCATCTGGCGTACGGCAGGCTAGGAGCATGGCTGACGGCTCCTGGTACGACGCCGACATCGACCACGTGATCATTTCCGAGGCGCAGATCCGCGAGAAGACCGCGGAACTGGCCAAGCAGGTCTCGGCGGACTACGCCCACGTCGAGGACGGTCTCCTGCTCGTCTGCGTGCTCAAGGGCGCGGTCATGTTCATGGCCGACTTCGCCCGCGCGCTGGGCCGCCAGGGCCCGCCCGCCGAGCTGGACTTCATGGCCATCTCCTCGTACGGGCAGGGCACCACCTCCTCGGGCGTGGTCCGGATCCTCAAGGACCTGGACCGGGACATCGCCGGCCGGCACGTCGTGGTCGTGGAGGACATCGTCGACTCCGGTCTGACCCTCTCCTGGCTGCTGCGCTACCTGGAGTCGCGCTCCGCGGCCAGCGTCGAGGTGGTCGCCCTGTTCCGCAAGCCGGACGCGGTCAAGGTGCCGGTCCCGGTGAAGTACGTCGGCTTCGACATCCCGACCGAATTCGTGGTCGGCTACGGCCTCGACTTCGGCGAGCGCTACCGCGAGGTGCCCTACGTCGGGGTGCTGAAGCCCGAGGTCTACGCCCGGGCCTGACCCCGGCGCCCGGCTGGTCGTCAGCCGACGTTCAGCGGGCTCTCAGCCTTCCGGTCTACGGTAGAGGCCGGTGACGTGGAGGCACCCTCCATGCCCGACCCCTCGAACCGCGTGACCGTGCGGTCGGGTGGCGGGTGGGGAGCTCCCCGCCACGCCGGCTCAAACCCGGGTTCGCCGTACGCGTAAGTGCCGGGCTCGCAAGCTCACATCTGGCGCGAACGGTGTACCGTCGAATGACCGCGGCGCGGCAGTTGAGGCGCCCCGGGGTCGGGGCCGGCCCGCACGGCGGCTGCGGCCGCCGCCCGAGGCGGCGACACCATTCAGACGGTCAGGACGTCGATCAGGAGGATGCGGGCGCCTCGGTGCCCGACAACAGCATGGAACGTACGCGTTTCTTCCGCCGACCGGTGGTCTGGATCATCCTGGTCATCCTCGGCGCCGTTGTGCTCAGTCAACTTTTCACGGCTGGCCCGAGCTACCACCGCGTGGACACGTCGGTGGCGCTGGACCAGCTCCACACCGCGAAGATCAACAAGGCGGTCTTCCAGGACAAGGAGCAGACGCTCCAGCTCGACCTGGCCCAGAAGACGAAGTTCGGCGACACCACGACCGACCGGATCGAGGCCCAGTTCCCCTATGAGGTGGGCGGCCAGGTCTGGAACGAGGTCCTGGACGCCAAGGCGGCCAACCGGGTCACCGGCCCGGCCGACACCAAGGTCTCCTCGGACAGCATCTGGGTGAGCCTGCTGGTCAACCTCCTGCCCATCGCGCTGCTCGTGCTCCTGCTGCTGTTCTTCATGTCGCAGATGCAGGGCGGCGGCTCGCGGGTGCTCAACTTCGGCAAGTCCAAGGCGAAGATGATCACCAAGGACACGCCGAAGACGACCTTCGCGGACGTGGCGGGGGCGGACGAGGCCGTCGAGGAACTGCACGAGATCAAGGACTTCCTGCAGAACCCGGCGAAGTACCAGGCCCTGGGCGCCAAGATCCCGAAGGGCGTGCTGCTCTTCGGCCCGCCCGGAACCGGTAAGACCCTGCTCGCCCGCGCGGTCGCCGGCGAGGCCGGCGTGCCGTTCTACTCCATCTCCGGCTCGGACTTCGTGGAGATGTTCGTCGGTGTCGGCGCCAGCCGGGTCCGCGACCTCTTCGAGCAGGCCAAGTCGAACGCGCCGGCGATCGTCTTCGTCGACGAGATCGACGCGGTCGGCCGGCACCGCGGCGCCGGCATGGGCGGCGGCCACGACGAGCGGGAGCAGACCCTCAACCAGCTGCTGGTCGAGATGGACGGCTTCGACACCAAGGGCGGGGTCATCCTGATCGCCGCCACCAACCGGCCGGACATCCTCGACCCGGCGCTGCTGCGCCCGGGGCGCTTCGACCGGCAGATCCCGGTCGACGCCCCCGACATGGAGGGCCGCAAGGCCATCCTGCGGGTGCACGCCAAGGGCAAGCCGTTCACGCCCGACGTCGACCTCGACTCGGTCGCGCGGCGCACCCCCGGCTTCAGCGGCGCCGACCTGGCCAACGTGATCAACGAGTCCGCGCTGCTCACCGCCCGCAAGGACCAGCGGGCGATCACCAACGACTCCCTGGAGGAGTCGATCGACCGGGTGATCGCCGGTCCGCAGCGCCGGACCCGGGTGATGAGCGACCAGGAGAAGAAGATCACCGCGTACCACGAGGGTGGGCACGCGCTGGTCGCCTGGGCGCTGCCGCACGCCGCGCCGGTGCACAAGGTGACCATCCTGTCCCGGGGCCGGTCGCTGGGCCACACCCTGGTCCTGCCGACCGAGGACAAGTACACCCAGACCCGGGCCGAGATGATCGACACCCTGGCGTACGCGCTGGGTGGCCGGGCCGCCGAGGAGCTGGTCTTCCACGAGCCCACCACCGGCGCCGGCAACGACATCGAGAAGGCCACCCAGCTGGCCCGCGCGATGATCACGCAGTACGGCATGAGCTCCAAGCTCGGTGCGATCAAGTACGGCACCAGCGGTGACGAGCCGTTCCTCGGCCGGAACATGGGCCACGAGCGGGACTACTCGGACGCGGTGGCCGCCGAGATCGACGGCGAGATGCGGGCGCTGATCGAGCTGGCCCACGACGAGGCCTGGGAGATCCTGGTGGAATACCGGGACGTCCTGGACAACATCGTGCTCGAGCTGATGGAGAAGGAGACCCTCTCCACGGCCGACATGGCCCGGATCTGCGCCCGGGTGGCGAAGCGCCCGCCGATGGCCCCGTACCACGGCTTCGGCAAGCGTCAGCCCTCCACCGAGCCGCCCGTGCTCACGCCCGCGGAGAAGGAGACCCTCAAGGCGCAGGCCCAGGCCGACGGCGCCGCGGTCGGCGGGGCTCCCTCGAACAACTCGGACGGTACCCACTGACCACCGACCCGACGGCCAGCTCCCCCCACCGGGAGCTGGCCGTCTCCGCGACCGAGCCCGACGGGGACGACGCGCTCGACTACGTCGCCGCGCGCCTGATCAGCGGCAAGCTGACCGGGCGGCCGGTGGAGGAGAGCGTCGACCTGGCCCGCATCGAGAAGGCGGTCCGGGAGATCCTGATCGCGGTCGGTGAGGACCCGGACCGGGACGGCCTCCGGCAGACGCCGGCCCGGGTGGCCCGCGCGTACGCGGAGCTCTTCGCGGGCCTGCGGGTGGACCCGGCGCAGGTGCTCAGCACCACCTTCGAGGCCAACCACGAGGAGTTGGTGCTCGTCCGGGACATCGACGTGATGAGTCTCTGCGAGCACCACCTGCTGCCGTTCCGAGGCAGCGCGCACATCGGCTACATCCCGGGGCCGGACGGCCGGATCACCGGCCTGTCCAAGCTGGCCCGGCTCGTCGAGGTGTTCGCCCGGCGCCCGCAGGTGCAGGAGCGGCTCACCTCCCAGATCGCCGATCTGCTCATGAACAAGCTGGCGCCGCGCGGCGTCGTGGTGGTGCTCGAGTGCGAGCACATGTGCATGGCGATGCGCGGCATCCAGAAGTCCGGCGCCAAGACGATCACCTCGGCGGTTCGGGGCACCCTCCAGCACGACGCCAAGTCGCGCGCCGAGGCGATGTCCCTGATCATCCCGCGCTGACCGCACCGACACCGGGCCCTTCCCCCACGGGAGGGGCCCGGTGCCGTGTCCGGAGTCAGCCGGCCAGCATGGCCAGCAGCAGGCCGGCCGTGGTCAGCACTGCCGGGACCAGGCAGACCAGCGCGCCGAAGCGCGGCGTCCGGTCCACCCGGTCGGCCGGGCGGGGCCGGAACAGCCGCCCCACGGCCAGCCAGCCCAGCATGAACGCGACCGCCGGCAGCGGCAGCCCCACTACCAGCGCGACCACCGTCACCGGACCCGTGCCGGCGACGAGGAGCAGCGTGAGCTGGATGAGCGGCACCACCAGCGCCAGCGGCCCGTAGACCAGCAGGTTGCGCGGATACGCCGGCCAGCGGGCCAGCCGGGGCAGGCCCCGCGCGGCGAGGCTGTCGTCCGCCGCGTCCGCCCAGCCCCGGGCCGTCCGCAGGGCCGCCAGCACGGCCGCGGGACCGGCCGCCATCGGCCGGGCCGCCTCCGACACCTCGGGGGGCGTCGGCACCAGCGAGATCGCCGGGACGCCCAGCTCCCGCAGCCGGGACTGCTGCGGGGCGAGCCGCTCACGGACCGCGGTCAGCTCCTCCCGGGCGGCCGCCACGGACCGGGCCTGCTCGCCGGCGGCGGTCGCCGCGGCCCGGCGTACGCCGTCTAGCTGCCGGGCGGCGGCCACGTAGTCCGCCCAGGCCGCACCGGCCGGGTCCAGGTCGACCGTCGGGCCGCCGGACCGGGGCGCGGGCACCGCCGTGCCGGTCTCACTCATGGGGCGTCCTCCCCGAACGGGACCAGCACCGTGCCCTGCTCGCCCGGGCCGTCCCAGAGGACCGCCCGGCCCGGCCGGGGTCGCCAGAGCGTCGGCCGGTCGAAGAGCTGCTCCAGCCGGCCGCCCGGCACGTCGGTGACCACCACGGCGGTCAGCTTGTCCACCTCGCCCTCCGGGCCGAGCAGCCCGGCCAGCGGCGCCGCCGTCCGCCACCAGCCGAGCAGGTGCCGGCCGGCCGGCGGCCCCTCCAGCAGCAGCGCGCGCAGCAGCTCGGGGGGCAGTTCGGTCGCGTCCGGCACGTCCAGCCCGAACACCACCAGGTAGCCCGGTTCGTCGGCTGCCATCGCCGCCCGCAGCCCGGTCACGTCCACCGTCTCCACCCGGTGCCGGCCGGCCAGCTCGGCGGCGAGCACGCCGGCCGGCTCGGCCGACCCGTTGGCCAGCGGCGCCAGCACGAACCGCGCCGCGCCGGGGTGGGCCGCCGCCGCGCTGCGCACCGCCGTGACCAGCAGCCGCTCGGCCTCCTCGTCCCGGCCCAGCACCGCCAGGTTCCGGCCGGCGGCCGGCCCGAGCGGCACGGCCACCGTGGAGCGTCGGACGTCCACCGCCCGGCCGAGCAGCGCGGCCGGCGCGTGCGCCCGGCCGGCCAGCGCGGCCCGGTGCCGGGGATCGTTGGCGAGCAGCGGGCGGGCGAACCCGGCGAAGACCACCGGCGGGGCGGCCCCCTCGGGCCGGGCCGACCAGAGCCGGTGCCGCAGGTCCGCGAGGACCGCCGGGTCCTCGTGCGGATCGGGGAACCGGATCATCCGCTCGTGGCCCCGGGTCGCGCCCCGCGGGCCGCCCAGCCCGCCGGCCGTGTTCACCACGGCGGTGCCCACCGGCAGGCCGGCGGCCGAATCGTTGGTCGGCTCCAGGACGGCCGAACCGCCCGGCAGCGCCACCCGGACCGGGAACTGGCCGAGCAGCGGGTCGCGCGGGCCGCCGATGCCGAGGTCGCCCTCGCCGGCCAGGACCAGGTGGATCCCGTACGACCGGGCGGCGCGGGCCAGCCCGTCGAGCCGGGCCAGCAGGTCGGCGGCGAGCCGGTCCCGCTCGCGCAGCAGCAGCGGGAAGTTGTCGATCACACAGACGATCCGGGGCAGCGACTGGTGCTGGCGCAGCTCGGCGTAGCGCTGCCCGCCGGCCCGCCGGGCCGCCTCCTCCCGGCGGTGCAGCTCGGCCTCCAGCACGCCGAGCAGGTCCGCCACGTACTCGCGGTCGGCGGCCATCCCGGCGGCCCGGACCTGCGGCACCCAGGACCGGTCCCGCTCGGTCTGGAGGAACTCCACGAAGGACTCGCCGTCGTCGAGGTCGGCCAGGTAGAGGACCAGCTCGTCCGGGCCGTAGCGGGCCGCCAGGCCGAAGAGCGCGTCGGTGAGGAACGCCGACCGCCCGGCCTGCGAGCGGCCACTGACCAGCCAGTGCGGGGTCAGCTCGGTGAAGCCCAGGCTGACCGGCCGGCCGGCGGCGTCGCCGACCGTCGTGGTGAGCCCGTCGACCGAACCCTCCGCCCAGAGGTCGCCCTCGGGCAGCAGGTCGGTGAGGGCCAGGCGGGAGCCGTCCTCGATCTGCCGGGCCAGCCGCCGGCACACCCCGGCGACCAGCTCGGCGGCCGGATCCTCGTCGAGGAAGACCGGGCAGTTCAACCCGCCCGGCGACTCCGCCCCCGGGCTGCTGAACCCGGCAGTGGGTGGGTCGCCGACCAGCGCGTACGCGGTGCGCACCGCGAGCGGGGTGGCCTGCGGCAGCGGCACCCCGGCGGGCCAGCCGGCCACCACGAGGTGCAGCCCGGCCCGGGGACCCTGGGCGGCCAGCTCGGTGAGCCGGTCGAGATCGGACGGTGCGGCCCCGTCGGGCAGGGCGGCCACCATGAGTAGCAGCGTGCGGTCGTGCCCGCGCTGGCGGGCGGTGCCGGCGGCCACCCACTGCTCGGCCTCGGCCAGCACGGCCCGGAGCCCGGCCTGGTCGGTGGCGGACGGCGGCAGCAGACCCGCGTCGGCCAGCGCCGCGTACCCGGCGAAGGTGTCGCCCGGGGCGCCGTCGACCGCGCGGGCCAGCAGGGCGCCGGCCGGACTGGCCGCGAACAGCCGCAGCAGCAGGGCCCGGAGCAGTCCGGCCACCCGCGGGTCGCCGGCGTCGGCGTCGATGCTCAGATGTCCACTGCCGAGCAGCGGCACCAGTGCGGGGAACCGGGCGTCGTCCAGCGGCGCGGCGGCGCCCACCCGGACGAAGGCGGGCGGACCGTCCCCGGGCGGGGCCGTCGGGGTCAGCGTCTCCAGCGGGTCGCCGGCCCAACCCGGCGCGGCGACCGCCGCCGCGGCACGGAGCCGCTCGGCCAGCTCGTACTGTCGGTGGTGGTCGGCGGGGGCGGGCCGGATCTCGTCGAGGATCCCGGCCGCCGCGGTCGCGGTGGCCTCGGCCCTGCGGTGCAGCGCGGCGGCCCGGCCGGCGCGCGCCTTCGGACTCGCCACCCGTCCACCTCTCTTCCCGAGGCCGACATCTCCTCCCCGGTGGTGACGGTATCCCAGCCGGCGGCCGTCCTCCGGGATGTCGGTCGGCGCGGTGTCCGGCCTCCGCGGTGAGCAGCCTCACCCGCCAGGGGTTCGCCACGGCCTTCATTCGGACGGAGCGCCGCAGGGCGGTGCGGAGGCCGAACTATGCCGCAGATCCGCCAGTTCTGAGGCATTGGGTACGCGGCGCGCAGCCGATAGCCTCAGGAGGTGGAATCAGTGCAGCCCCCCGCCGGTTCCCAGGTCTCCCGCGTACCGGCGCAGCGGACCCCGCCGGAGCAGTCGGTGCCGCTCGCGCCCGCTCCGGCGCCGGTACCCCCCAAGCGGCGGCTGCGGACCGTGCTCGCCGTGGTCGCCGGGGTGCTGGCCCTGGTCTGTGCGGGCGGCGGCATCGTCGGGTTCGTGCTGTACGACCGCGCCACCGCGCCCGACCGCAGCGCCCCAGATGTGGTGGTGGCCAACTACATCCAAGCGTTCATGGCGGACCGCAACGACACTAAGGCGCAGGAGTTCACTTGCGAGGGTCCGACCGATTTCGACGGCTTGCGGGCAGTGCGGGATGATCTAGTAGCGCGCGAGAAGAGATTCGACACGACGATCTCGGTGAGCTGGGGCGCGTTGAGCACCGAAAAGTCTGGTGATGAGGCCCTTGTTCAAGTCGACCTCATAATCTCGGCCTACGTCGACGGAATCTCCCAGAGTGACCGGCAGGCCTGGCGGTTCAAGACCAGGCGAAGCGACGGCTGGGGCGTCTGCGCGGCCGAGCGCATCGGCTGAGGCCCTACTCCAGCCAGAGCAGGTGCACCGGAACCTCCAACGTGGTCGGCGCCTGGCCGCGCCAGGCCCATCGGTACCACTCCAGTTCCGGGGCCACCCGGACGCAGATGTCCCCGTCCGCGCCCGAGTAGGTCTCGGTGACCGCGCGCAGGTCGCGCCGCTCGGTCGACCCGGCCACGTGCACGACCCGCCGACCCGTGACCGCGTCGGCCTCGAACACCGGAGTCGGTGGGCGCCGGGTGGGCACGTCGAGCGAGACCAGCCGGATGCCCGACTCGGCCGGTGGTCGCCGCTCGCCCACGGTCTCCACCCAGACCCGCTCCACCGGGACCAGCGGCGCGAAGACCTCCACCTGCTCGGACTCGGCGCGGTACCACTCGTGCTCGGGGATGACCGGCACGTAGGTGCGGCTGCCCTGCACGACCCGTTCGTCGGCGCGCAGGTCGCCGCGCCAACCGAGGCCGGGCAGGCCGACCAGCACGCGGCGGCCGCGCAGCTCGATCCGGCCGGTGGCCGGGACGACCTCGACCGGGCGGGGCGGCTGCGGGGCCCAGTCGGGCCGGTCCGCGAAGGGGTCGGGCAGCGGGTTGCTCATGTGCGCGTGCGCCTCACGAGGTCCCGTCCACCGGGGCGCCACGCTCGCGCATGAACGGCACCGGATTGATCGCACCCCGGCTGGACCGGTCGCTGTCCACATGCACCTCGAAGTGCAGGTGCGGGCCGGAGGAGTTGCCGCTGCTCCCGGAGAGCCCGATCTGCTGGCCCGCCGCCACCATCTGCCCGGGCACGACCTGGGGTCGGTGGATCATGTGGCAGTAGCGGGTGATGTAGCCGCCCGCGTGCAGGATGTCCACGAACCAGCCGCAGCCACCCTTGCCCGGCCAGCCGTCCCGGTCGCAGTCGCGCTTCCCCGAGTGGTCGGGGTCGCAGCGGGCCACCAGCACCCGACCGGCGGACGCGGCGTGGATCGGCGTCTCCTTGTCGGCGTCGAGGTCGACCCCGTTGTGGCTGGGCCGCTGGGTGGTGCGGAAGCCGGAGACCACGCCGCCGGGAAGCGGGGCGGTCCAGCCGGAGGCGGCGATCCGGGCGCCGGCCGCGGCGTCGCAGACCGCCTTGCCGGCGATCTCGACGGTCCGGGCGGCCCCGCCGGCGAGCGCGTCCACGATCCGGCCCGCCAGGTCCTCGTGCTTGGCGTAGGCGTCCGGGAAGGCGCTGACCTGCACCCGCTGCGCCACCACGGTCAGCGGCCGGTCCTGCCAGTTCCGCACCTTGACCATCTTCTCGTAGAACTTCCGAGCCGTGTACGAGGGCGTCATCCGCTGCTCGACGCTGCCCCACCCCGGCCGCTGCTGGAACAGGCCGAGCGAGTCGTGGTCGGCGCCGACGCCCTCGTGCGGCAGGGCCAGCGACGCCGGCACCTTGCGGTTGGCGAGGTTGCGCAGCCCGGACTCCTGCATCGCGGTGGCCAGCGCGATGACCCAGCCGCGGGCGGGCACCTTCATGTCCTGCCCGACCTTGATGATGACGGCGGCGTTGCGGAGTTGGGCGTCGCCGTACTCGGTGAAGCGCGGCATGTCCCCGGTGAGGTTGACCTGGTAGGTCGGGTCACAGTTCAGGCCGGCGAGCACCCCGTCCTTCTGGTCGCCGCCCAGTTCGGTGAGGAGGAACGCGCCCGCGCCGCCGACGCAGCAGAGCAGGGTGAGCACCGTGGTGACCGCGGTGAGCAGCACGCCGACCCGCAGCTTGCGGCGGACCGGCGCGGTGACGCCCGGCGCGGCGTTCACTGCCGCTCCCAGTCGACCGCGTCCACCAGCCACCGACCGTCGGTGGCCACCAGTTCGAGCCGGAGCCGGCCGTCGTCGAGGGGGATCAGCGCCTCCACGAAGGACTCCGTCCGGGGCCGGAGGGTGACCGCGCCGGCCACCCGGCTGGCGGGCACGCTCTCCGGATCGGCGCCGGTCATCTTGTCGAGGAGGGCGGGCGTGGAGAGCGGCCGCAGGCGCGACTGCCACGCCTCGCCGCTGCTGCCCGGACCGGTCAGCCACGCGGTGGTGAACCGGCTCGCGGTCTGTTCCGGGGTGGCCTCGCCCGGTCGGGTCTTCGGCGAGACCGCAGCGGGCGGGCTCGACACGACCCCGTCGTCACCGACGTGCGGGTCCACCGTGCTGATCGGCTGGGTCGGGCGGGTGCTCAGACCGAGGGTCGGGTCGACCGGGCCGGAGACCAGCCGGGCCGCGCCGATCACGCCGAAGACCAGGACCGCGATCACCAGCGCGACGCCGAGCCGGGACCGCAGTATCCGGGTGACGAGGAATTCCAGTGCCCGTCGCACCGGTCTCACCGTGCCTCGGAACGGATCCGCGGTGCCGGCTTCGGCGCCGGGGCGCGCCCGGCCGAGTCCGGCCGGTAGACGGCGAAGGAAGGCGCCTCCTCGGGCACGTTCGGCCCGGTCCAACCCGCCGACCCGCGGCGCTGCCGGGGCGCGGCCGTGCGGCCCGAGCCGCGCTCGGCCGGTGGGGCATCCTCGGGCCGGTCCCGCCCGTCGGGCCGGTCCCGCTCGACCACCCTCGCGGTGTGCGCCGGGTCCTCGTGCCGGGCCTCCGGCCGCAGGCTGCGCTGGTCGGCCGTCACGGCGCGCCGCCGGCCCATCGCCGGCTCGGCGGTGCCACCGGGCTCGGCCACGTCGAGGCGGGCCGCGATGCGCATGTCCCGGAAGAACCGCCGGTGCCAGGACCCGGCCGAGCTGACGGCCTCGCTGCTGTCCTTGCCGCCGAGCTGCGTGATCCGCCGGTACGGGCGGAGCAGCAGCCAGCCCACCACGCCGCAGAGCCAGACCAGGACCACCTGGAGCCAGCCGGGCAGGGTCGGCGTGTTCATGATCAGATCCACGGCGAACAGGTAGATGGCCGCGCCGGTGCCGAAGATGGCGATGTTGAAGACCGCGGCGACCACGGCGTTGGCCAGCCGCCGCAGGCCGGCGCTCGCGGGACGCATGAGCCCGACCGTGCCCAGGATCGGCGCGGCGATCACCGCCCACCGGAAGATCAGGAAGCCGAGCAGCACCAGCACCGAGGCGGTCAGGTCGAACATCGCGAAGAGCAAGGAGGCCAGCACCGCGATGAATCCGGCCCCGATTCGGTCCATGTCCCGGACGCCCTGGAGATACTCGTACGCCTCCGGGTCCTCCGACTTGATCTGCTCGGCCACCCGGGCCCACTGCTGCTGCTTGGCCTTGATGACCACATCACGGGTCGCGGGGTTTGCGCGGACCGACTCGGCTTCATCCCAGGTCAGCGACTTGGCGTCATAGAGCGCCGCGCCGTACTTCTTGGCGGTCTCGCTGTCGGCGGAGCCGAGCACTCCCCGCAACCAGTTGCGGTAGAGCATCGTCTCGGTCGCCGTGTCGCTGGCCCGCACCGCCGGCGGGCGCTTGTCGACACAGGCGTTCGGGTTCGGCAGGGCGCACTTGTCCGGGGGGATGTCCTTGGACGCCGGGCCGACGGCGTCGTGCACCACGCCGAGGGTGGTGATCAGGGTGCTGTCGGCGATGTTCGCCGACTTGACCGGCCAGGCGGCCAGGGCGGTCACCGCCACCATCACCAGGATCGCCCAGCCGGCCGTGGTCATGGCGTTGCTCATGTCCGACTGGCGCGAGCGCCACAGCAGGTAGAGGCCGACCACGCAGATGGTGATGATGCCGAAGACGCTGAACACCTTCTGGTAGACGGCCTTGGTGGCCTGCTCCACCAGCGGGTCGGCCCAGCGCCACATCGTCCGCGGGTCCCAGGCACGCTCACGCAGCGCGTTGGACGCCCCGATGATCGCGTTGGCGAACATGAACTCGCCGTTCGCGACCATGGTGGTGAAGCGGTAGTCCGGATGCAGCACCGAGGAGGCGCAGCCGCCGTCGACGTCGTACGTGGTGTAGCTGTATCCGGCGTACCCGTAGTCGCTGTAGAGGCCCTTGGGGCCGGGCTGCTTGGCGGAGTCGGGACGGGAGGCGAACCAGCCGGCCAGGCCGGAGTCCGGCGCTCCGGGCACGGGAGCGTTGCGGCACTCGACCTGGTCCTCGCTGACCGCCTTGAGCTTGGCGACGCAGGCGCGGAAGTCGGCCTGCCACTGCTTGGTGCTGCACAGCTCGGCCCGGGCCTGGGCGGTCGGCGTGGCGGCGTACGCGGGTGTCGCCCCGACCAGCGGCCAGGAGATGGTGGCCCCGGCCAACAGGCCGAGTGCGAGGAGGAGCGCCGCGATCCGTGCCCGGGCCCTCGCCATGTCACGCCTCCAGATCAGCCAGGACGGTCGGCAGCTGCCCGGCGGCCTGGGCGACCGCGGCGGGGGTGGTGTCCAGGTGGTCGAGCAGCCCGTCGACGTACGACACGTCGACCCGGACCTTCTGCACGCGACCGTCGACGTCGCGCATGACGAACTCGCGGAAGCCGAGCCGGGCGGCCGAGCCGCTGTCGGCCTGCGACAGCGAGGCGAGGGTGGCCTCGTAGCCGTCGTTGACCGGCACCCGGAGCAGGCGCAGCGCCTCGGAGGCGATCTCGGTGTCCTCGGCGATGCGGCCGACGAAGACGGTGGAGACCAGGTTCTGCACGTCGAGCCCGAGGATGTCCTTCGGGTTCTGCGACGCGACCAGCGCGGCGAGGTTCCACTTACGGGAGTCGCGGGCCAGGCGGACCAGGAACGACCGGCCGGAGCGCCAGCCCTCCATGAAGTGCGCCTCGTCCAGGCCGACCAGCTTCCGGGAGGACATCGAGCCGCCGTAGCAGCGGCGGACGGCCAGCCGGTGCGCGGTGTGCAGCATCGGCAGGGCCAGGGCCTCCTCGGCCGACCAGTACTCCCGCTCGATCTTGAGGTCGGGCAGTCGGAGCCCGGCCATGGTGATCACGGTGAGCGCCGCGTCGGCGCCGAGCAGCCCCTCCGGTGGCCGGCCGAAGAAGAGCATGGCCAGCGGCATCTCGGCGGTGTCGAGGAGCAGGTTGGCCAGCTCCCGGCCGGCGTCGTCGTCGAGCCCCTGCAGGCAGGCGACCACGTCGTCCAGGGTGGAGGCCTCCTCGGCCGGCACCTGGCGGACGGCGTGCCGGAACAGGGTGGCCGTGGACGCCTCCCGGGCCACCTGCGGCGGCACCAGCATCATGCAGATGTCCTGCACCAGCATGCGGCGCTCGGCGCGGGCGTTGGAGACCGCGATCTCGAACTCCCGGTCGCCGGACGCCCCGGCGCCGAACTCGCTGCGCAGCGGCGTGGGGATCAGCGCGTACGGCGCCAGCGTGCCCTGCTCCGAGCCGGTCAGGTTGAGCACCCGCGAGTAAGGCGCCAGCTCGGGCATGGCGCAGAGCCGGGCCAGCGGGCCGGACGGGTCGAGCAGGGTCACCTGCACGCCGCGCCGGGCGGCCAGGTAGCCGAGTGCGCCGAGCAGGGTGGACTTGCCACCGCCCGGCTCGGCGACGAAGACGGCGAGGCCGGAGCGCTCGCGGACCTCCATGGGGAAGTGCAGGTCGAGGAAGACCGGGCGGCGGCAGGTGCCGGCGGTCCGGCCGATCAGGTCACCGCGCCGGTCGCCGACCGTGGAGGCGGCCTGGGGCAGGGCGGCGGCGAGCAGGTTGACCGGCATCCGCCGGACGTAGCCGGTGTTGGCGATCGGCTCGCCGGGGATGAACTCGCGGGCCAGCCAGTCCTGGTTCTTCGGGTGCTGGAGCGAGATGCGCAGCTCCCGCGAGTAGAGCTGGATGAGCCGGCGGGCCCGCTCCAGGCACTCCTCACGGGTCCGGCCGCCGACCGCGATCCGGTGCCAGCCGTGCGCGCGGGCCGAGTCCACCGGCAGGCCGGTGGTCATCTCGTCGCCGATCACCAGCGCCCGCTTGGCCAGCCGCTCCAGCTCGGGCGGCGCGTCGATGCCGTGCTCGGCGTAGTCGAGCTGCTGCGACCGGATCATCCGGAGCCGGTGTTCGAGGTTCCGGAAGGAGTCGCCGGGGCCGAGGATGTCGACCCGGGTGGAGAGCTCCATGGGCCACGGCAGCCGCTCGTGGAAGTGCAGCCAGGGTTCGTGCCGCTCGGGGATCTCCAGCGGCTCCATCCGGCCGACCGCGAGCACGGCCACGTGCCGCTCCTCGCCGGTCATCCGGTTGACCAGCTTCACGGTCGAGCCGTACGGGGTGCGGTAGCGCTCGACCTGCTCGGTGAGGGCCAGCAGGTCGCCGCGTTCCCACCGCCCGTTGGTGATGGGAGACAGCACGCCGGGCGGCGCCATGCACAGCGCCACCGAGCGGTAGAGCAGCCACTCCAGCTCCTGGGCGGTGACCCGGCGGCCGCGCATGCCGAACGCGCCGAGCACCTCGTCGAACTGCTCGACGGTGCGGCCCAGCCGGCGCCGCTCGCCGTCGGCGGTGCCCCGGCCGAAGGTGCGCAGCAGCCGCTCGGTGAGCGAGTCGCCCAGCGATCGGCGGGCGAAGGTGACGCCGAGGTAGGTCTGCCCCTCGGCGTGGTTGACGGCCATGAGGTGCCGCTGCGCCGCGACCAGGTGGTCGGCCCAGCCGGTGGTGCCGGGCACGTCGGGCAGCGGCGCGGCGGTGTGCGCGTCGATGGTGCGGGCCCACTCGTCGGCCGGGAACGGCCGGGTGGTGCGGCGCAGGTGCAGCCGGAAGCCGGCCAGGCCGGCGTACTGCTCGGAGATCGCGGAGAGCAACGCCTCGCGCTCGGCGTCGGGGCGGAACGCCCAGCGCACCTCGGGCAGCCAGTACCAGGCGGTGACGGTGTTGGGGGTGAAGGTGAGGTGGCCGGCGATCTCCGTGATGGCCAGCTCGACCGAGGGGTCCCGATCGCCGAACTTGATCTTCGGGGCCCGGACCCGGACCGGCTTCGCGGGCCTGCCCCCGCGCTCGGGGGACCGCTGCCGGGGCGTGGCCACCTCGCGCGCGGGCGGCGGGGCCAGCTCGCGGGTGGGTGCGGTGGCCATCTCGCGTCCGTTCGGCCGCGCCGGCTCGGCGGTTCGCCGGTTGGTCCGACGGGCGGGGCGCTCGACCGGGCTCTCGGGCTCGGTCGACTCCGGCTCCACGGTGGACCGGAGCGCCGGCAGCCGGTCGCCCACCTGGTGGGGCACCCGGGTCCGGGTGGCCGGCGCCGGTTCGAGGGCGGGCTGCTCCGGCGGTTCGGGGGCGGCGTGCGCCGCCGGGCGGGCGGCCTCCGGCGCCTCGCGCGGCCGGCCCACCGGGCGGACGCCGGGCGCGCCCTCGCGGAGCCGGCCAGCGGGCGGCTGCCCCTCCGGCAGGGCGGGCACGGCCGGCGGGGACGGCAGGGCGGGTTCGACCGGAGCGGCGTGCGGAACCGGCAGGGCCGGCTCGACCGGAGCGTTGTGCTGGTGCGGGATCGGCAGCGCGTCCCGGCCGACGCCGCGCCGCGGCGGGGCCACGACCGGCTCCACCGGGGCCGGCGGGCCGGCGGGCGGGTTGGCCGGCCGGCGGACCCGGGGCTGCGCGCCGCCGAAGAGGTCGAGGAAGGGGGAGTCGATGTCACCGCTGTCGCCGGCCACCGGCTCCCGCTGCTCGGCACCGCGGGGAGCCAGCGGCCGGGGCGGCTGGAAGACCCCGACGCGACCGTGCTGGGGACTGGTCACCAGGGCCGGGTCGAGGGTGGCCTCGTCCAGCTCCTCGTCCGGTGGGTAGTCAAACGACCGCGCACGGTTACCGTAGGGCCCGGCCGGACGTCCGGCCGGGGAACCCGGCGTGGAAGAGCGACTCATGCGACCGCCTCACCCGCGTCGTTCGTCTGCGCCGTCGGCGTACGCCCGGTCATGCCAGTTCCTCCCGGATCCTGATCCGGCTCGCGACGAGGCGCGGGTCGCGCAGCTCGGCGGCCGGCTCCCGGGTGCGTCGCCAGTCGGTCAGCGCGGTCCGGATGACCATGCGCGCCGGCCGGTCCGGGTCGACGTACCGGAAGATGAACGAGGTGGTCACGATGGCGAGCGAGATCTCCCAGGCGGGAAAGAGCTCGACCTGGAGCGTGAACAACCAGTGGATGAACATGTAGAGGGGTACGAGCAGCATGAACAGGCCGTACTGGGCGTACGGCAGGTGGACGGGAAGGGTGTACCCGGGCGGCCCCAGGTAGACGAGGCGTGCCCGGTAGATGTCGTCGTCGGTGCGCAGCCGCATCGTCGCCCAACGCCTATTCGAAGATCAGCTTGATGAGGTAGTCGCCGACGAAGAAGAGTGTGGCGGCGCCGGCGATGAAGGCCAACCCGATGATCGCGATGGCGGAGCTGGTCAGCACCTTGGAGATCTCGCCCCGGCTGGCCCGGCCGATGAAGATCACGCCGAGCACCGCGAGCAGGATCGGCGCGATCTTGCTGGCGAAGAAGGAGACGACACCGTTGGTGTCGATGCCCTTGGGGGCCGGCTCGGCGAGTGGAGTCGACGCCAGGGTGTGGAGCGCGTGGTCGACGGCGGTGGACGCCGTCCCCATGAGCTCGATGGCGATCACTGGAAAACCTCCCCAAGGTCGCGGCCGGCGGCGCCGCGGTGGTGCATGTGGGCAAAGCCTGGCGGGATGGTGCTCGTTCCACACAGCGTCGGCGACGCTGCGTTCGTCACCCACCACACAGGGTGGCGAGCTTTGGGGGAATTCGTCCCGCTTCGGCCCTCCCTCCAGGCTTCGCCATCTCGATGCTGGGCAATTCCAAAGCGTACGGCCCGGCCCCCTTTGCGACAACCCGCGAAGAGTCGACCCGGAACGGTCCCGAAGACCGATCGTACACCTGTTCCAATCGGCACGTCAGGGGCGCCGTCCGGCGGGGTCGCCCGGGCCGCCGGAAGCCCCCGTGGCGACCGGTACTGTCGGGTCCGTGACCGATCTGGTACGGGCGGAGGCCCCGGTGGTGATGGGCGTCCTCAACGTCACGCCCGACTCCTTCTCCGACGGTGGCAGATACGCCGACCTGGACGCCGCCGTCGCACACGGAGTGCGACTGCGGGCGGCCGGCGCGGACCTGGTCGACGTGGGCGGCGAGTCGACCCGCCCGGGCGCCGAGCGGGTCGACGCGGAGACCGAGATCGCCCGCGTGCTGCCGGTGATCCGCGAGCTGAGCGCCGCCGGCATCCCGGTCAGCATCGACACCAGCCGGGCCCGGGTGGCCGAGGCCGTCCTCGCCGCCGGCGCGGACGTGGTCAACGACGTCTCCGGCGGCCTGGCCGACCCGGACATGGCCCGGGTGGTCCGGGACGCCGGCTGTCCCTGGGTGCTGATGCACTGGCGGGGCCACTCGCGCGAGATGCGGGACCTGGCCCGGTACGCCGACGTGGTGGCCGACGTGCGGGCCGAGCTGAGCCGGCGCGTCGACGAGGCCCTGGCCGCCGGGGTGTCCGCCGACCGGATCATCGTCGACCCGGGGCTGGGCTTCGCCAAGACCGCCGCGCACAACTGGGAGCTGAGCGCCCGCCTGCCCGAGCTGGTCGACCTCGGTTTCCCGCTGCTGTTCGGGTCGAGCCGCAAGTCCTACCTGGGCCGGTTGCTGGCCGACGCCGACGGCAACCCCCGGCCGACGGCCGAGCGGGAGGCGGCCACCGTCGCCACCAGCGTGCTCGCCGTGGCGGCCGGCGCCTGGGGGGTGCGCGTGCACGACGTGCGGGGCACCGCCGACGCGCTCGCCGTCTGGCGGGCCACCGGCCGCCCGCGCCTGGCCCGGCCCACCACCGAAGGGGAAGAGCGATGACCGACCGGATCGAGCTGACCGGCCTGCGCGCGCACGGCCGGCACGGCGTCTACGACTTCGAGCGGGCCCAGGGCCAGGAGTTCGTGGTGGACGCGGTGCTCGAACTCGACCTCGCCCCGGCCGCCCGGTCGGACGAGGTGACCGACACCGTGCACTACGGCGAACTGGCCGAGAAGCTGGTCGCCGTGGTCACCGGCGAGCCGGTCAACCTGATCGAGACGCTCGCCGACCGGCTGCTCGCGGTCTGCCTGGCCGAGCCGCTGGTCGCCGCCGCGACGGTCACCGTGCACAAGCCGGAGGCCCCCATCCCACACACCTTCCGGGACGTGGCGGTGACGATGCGGCGTACCCGATGACCCGGGCCGTGCTGTCGATCGGCAGCAACCTGGGCGACCGCCTCGCCCACCTGCGCGCCGCGGTGGCCTCGTTCGGCGACACCGTCCTGGTGGTCTCCGGCGTCTACGAGACTCCACCGTGGGGGGACGCCGACCAGCCCGCGTACCTCAATGCGGCGGTGCTGGTCGGGGACCCGGCGGCGACCCCGCGCGACTGGCTGGCGCGGGCCCGGGCCGCCGAGGCGGCGGCCGGGCGCACGCGCGACCCGGAGCGGCGGTACGGGCCGCGCACCCTGGACGTGGACGTCATCGCGGTCTGGGACGCGGCCGGGGAGCCGGTGCGCAGCGGCGATCCGGAACTGACGCTGCCGCACCCCCGGGCCCACCTGCGCGCCTTCGTGCTGCGGCCCTGGATCGACATCGAGCCGCACGGCCGGCTGCCCGGGCACGGCTGGCTGACCGACCTGCTCAACGCCGAGCCGCTGGCCTCCGACGCGCTGGAACTCAGTCCGCGCCCCGATCTGGCGTTAGAGTCGGACACATGACCCTGTGGAGCCGGACGGCATGAGCCAGGCGCAATCCCCACGGGACCCGGACCGTTTCCGGATGGGTCCGACCCGGATCTCCACGCTGGTGGTGGCCGCGCTTGCCGCCGCCGCGCTGGCCTGGCTGCTGATCAGCGCGTTCTACTACGAGATGGCGCCCGACCTGCCCTGGCTGCCGGTCGTCACGCTGGCCGGCCTGGCCGTGCTGGAGGGGTACGCGGCGGTCAACACCCGCGGTCGCATCGAGCGCCGCCCCGGCCGTGACCCGGTGAACCCGCTGCTGGTCGCCCGGTTCGTGGTGCTGGCGAAGGCGTCCGCCCTGGCCGGGGCCATCTTCGCCGGCTTCTACGCCGGGCTGACCGGCTGGCTCTTCGTCGAGCGGACCAACGCCGCCGTGAGCGACCGGCCGGCCAGCGGGGCCGGGTTTCTCGCGTCGCTCGCCCTGGTCGCGGCGGCGCTCTGGCTGGAGCGCTCCTGCCGGGTCCCCGAGCAGGAGGACGACGAGGACCGCGAGCCCGGCGACCGGGAGACTCCGCGCGGCCGCCTCTGATCAGGGGGTTCCCAGCGTCTCCCCCCGCAGGTACCGTGCCTGGCGACCGGAGAGCAACGGCCGCCGCCGGTCCGCCCGCGCGTCGGACCACGCGGCCGGCCATGTGGGAGGCGCGGGCCATGGGGTACGACGAGACGGGCCGGACTGCGCCGGTGGAGACGTCGTCCGGGGTGCCCGCGGCCGTGCTGGAGAACGTCTTCGACGACCCCAGCCACGGCGAGCCCGGCCGGGACCGGATCGGCGTGCACGTGGTCTGGGAGTTCCTGCTGCTGCTCGGGCTGGCCGCGCTGACCTGGCTGCTCTGGCGCGAGGACGCGGACGCGCTGCGGGGCGGCGCGCTGAAGACGCTGCTGGTCGACGTGGCCGGGCTCGGGCTGCTCACCCTGGCCGCCGGGCTCAGCCTGCGGGCCGCCGTCGTGAACCTGGCGGTCGGGCCGGTCGCGCTGGCCGCCGCGCTGCACTTCGCCGAGCAGGGCGACCGCGGCCTGCGGGAGGCGCTGCTCCCGGCGCTCGCGGTGGCGGCGCTCGGCGGGCTGGCGCTCGCGCTGGCCGTGGTGGTGCTGCACGTGCCCGCCTGGGCGGCCAGCCTGGCCGGCGCGGCCGGCGTGATCGTGTACATCGAGCGGCGGACCACCCCCATCGTGGTGCAGGGCGGCTACGACCCCCGCCGCACCGCCCTCTACCTCTTCGTCGGTTTCGCCGCGGTGGCCGTCCTGGGCGGGCTCTTCGGCGCGATCAAACCGGTCCGCCGGCTGCTCGGACGGTTCCGGCCGGTCGCCGACCCGGCCCGGCGGCGGGGTGCCGCAGCCGCCACGGTGGCCGCCCTGGCCCTGATCGGCTCGACCGTCCTGGCCGTGCTCGGCGGGGTGCTCATCGCCGCCAACGCGGACGGCCCGGTGGCGCCCACCACGGGCCTCGACTGGTCGGTGCTGGCGATCGGCGCCGTCATGCTCGGCGGCACCAGCGCGTACGGGCGCCGGGGCGGGATCTTCGGAGCCCTGCTGGCGGTCTGCGCCGTGGAGGTCTTCCTGGCCTGGGCCGTGGCACAGGACTGGACGATCAGCCGGTGGGCCGTCGGCGGGGCTACCCTCGGCGCCGGACTGCTGGTCACCCGGCTGGTCGAGACGTTCGGCCGGCCCCGGCCGGCGCCGCCGAACGCGCTCCCGGCCGGCCCGACCGGTCCCGCCGGCGATGGCGCGATCAGCACCGGCTGGGCGCTGACCTCCCCGCCCGAGCCGGGGGACGCCTGGCCGTCGGTGCTGCCGGTGCGGACCACCGACACGGTCGACTCGTGGGAGTCGCCGCGCTGGGAGAGCGAGCCGCGCCGCTGGGACGCCGGGGACCGCTGACCCCGGCGGCCGCCCGGTGCCGCCGCCGAGTCCGGCGGGCCGGAGGTGATCTCGCCGGTTAGGCTCGGCGGCATGACGGACACTCCTGCCCCCGGCGGTCGTACCTTCGACGAGCTGGACAAGCTCTCCACCGAGGACCTGCGCGAGCAGGCGTTCCACCTGGCCCGGGAGCGCCGCGACGTCGAGTTCTTCTGGTCGGTGCTGCGGCACATGCCCAACGCGGACGAGGCCGCGATCCTGGACGGCGCCCCCAACTCCATCGGGCCGATCGTCGACGAGGCCAACGCGCTGTGGCGGGAGATGACCGGGCACGGCTACGAGGAGCCGGAATCCACGCCGCTGCTGCGGGCCGCCTTCATCGACTACCTCATGAAGCACTGAGCGATGGCCACCCGCCGGCCCTCGGCGGTGGACCGGGTACGCAGGTTTGCCCGGCGCGGTGGGCCGGGAACTGACCGCCCCATGGCCCTCACCAACCGCTCCCGCACCGTGGCCTCGTACGGCACGGCCGCCGGCACCGGCACGCTCGCCGTGCTCCTGCTCGTCGCGGTAGGCGGCAGCCCCACATACGTGGGATGGGTGCAGGACCACACCGAACCGACCGGGGCCGGTGGCTGGTTCCTCCGGCTGCTCGCCTGGCCGGCGTGGCGGCTGCACGCGGACGACCCGTCGCAGGGCGTGCTCGCCACCAACCTGCGGGCGATCCTGCTGGTCGTGCTGGCCGCGACACTGCTCTACCTGCTGCCCGGCCCGCAGGTGGCCCGGGTGGAGAGTTCGGGCAGCCAGTTCTTCTCCGGCTGGGGCGCGTACGCCCTGGCCGCCGGGGTCACGGCCCTGCTGGCCACCCTCCTCGGGCCGCACGGGTCGCTCTTCGCCGCCTTCCAGTCCGCCAGCACCGGGGTCACCTACGGCTTCTTCGCCGGCTGGATCGTCGGCCTGGCCAGTCTGGGCGGCCGGGCCTGACCGCCGGATCGTCGGCCTGGCCAGTCCGGTCCACCCGGCGCGGCCGGGCCTGACCGGTCCGTGCGCCCTCTAGTCCAGCACGCCGAGGCCGAGCACCCGGGCCCGGCTGAGCAGCCCCACCGGCTTGCCGTCCTCGGTGACCACCGCGTGCTCGGCGCCCGAGGTGAGCAGCCCGCCCAGCGCGTCGTACGCCGAACCGCCCAGGGGCACGGTCGGCAGGTCGGCCCCGCCGTCGGCCGGGAGCGGGTCGAGCACCTCGCGGGTCACCGGGGTGACGGCCAGCCGGCGGATGCCCCGGTCGGCGCCGACGAACTCGCGGACGAACGGCGACGCGGGCGACCCGAGCAGGGCGGCCGGGACGTCGTACTGCTCCAGGCGGCCGCCCTCGGAGAGCACCGCGATCCGGTCGCCCAGCCGGACCGCCTCGTCCAGGTCGTGGGTCACCAGCACGATGGTCTTGCGGACCTCGGCCTGGAGCCGGAGGAACTCCTCCTGGAGGCGGGTCCGGACGATCGGGTCGACGGCCGAGAAGGGCTCGTCCATGAGCAGCACCACCGGGTCGGCGGCGAGCGCGCGGGCCACGCCGACCCGCTGCCGCTGGCCGCCGGAGAGCTCGTGCGGGTAGCGGCGGCCGAACTGCCCCGGGTCGAGGCCGACCAGCTCCAGCAGCTCGTCCACCCGCGCCCGGGTCCGCTCCCGGGGCCAGCCGAGCAGACCCGGCACGGTGGCCACGTTGGCGGCGACGGTCTGGTGCGGGAAGAGGCCGACGTTCTGGATGACGTAGCCGATGCGGCGGCGCAGCGTCACCGGGTCGACCCGGGTGACGTCGTCGTCGCCGAGCAGGATCCGCCCGTCGGTGGGTTCGATCAGCCGGTTGATCATCCGCAGGACGGTGGACTTGCCGCAGCCGGACGGGCCGATCAGCACCACCAGTTCGCCGGCCTTGACCTCCAGGCTCAGCTCCCGCACCGCCTCCGTGCCGTCCGGGTAGCGCTTGCGGATGCGCTCCAGGGTGATCGAGGCCGCGCCGTGTCCGGCGGCCGGGGTAACGTCCACGTGTGTCCCTCCACCTGAGCTACCGGGCCGCGCCCGGTAACCCGTGGTTCTCCTGGCAGTACGTGCGGGACAACTCTGACACGATCCTCGCCGCCTTGCGTGAGCACACCTGGCTGACCGCCCGGGCCGTGCTGATCGCGGCGCTCGTGGCGCTGCCGCTCGCCGTGGCCGCGTACTGGTTCCGCTCGCTGGCCGGCCCGATCCTGGCCCTGACCGGGGTGCTCTACACGGTCCCCTCGCTGGCGCTGTTCGCCTTCCTCGCGCCCTACCTGGGCATCGGCGCGATCACCGTGCTCACCGTGGTGGCGCTGTACGCGCTGCTGGTCATCGTGCGCAACGCGCTGGCCGGGCTGAACCAGGTGCCTCCCGAGGTGCGGGAGGCCGCCGAGGGCATGGGCTACGGGCGCTGGGGCCGCCTGCTCCGGATCGAGCTGCCGCTGGCGCTGCCCGGCATCCTCACCGGCCTGCGGCTCGCCACGGTCTCCACCGTGGCGCTGGTCACGGTCGGCGTGGTGGTCGGCCGGGGCGGCCTCGGCCAGCTCATCTTCGCCGGCTTCCAGAACAACTTCTACAAGGCCGAGATCATGACCGGCACGGTGCTCTGCGTGCTGCTGGCGCTGGTGCTCGACCTGATCCTGGCCGCCGTCGGCCGGATGCTCACCCCCTGGCTGCGGAGGCGGAGCTCGTGAACCCGGTGCAGCAGGCGATCGTCTGGTTGAACGACCCGCTCAACTGGTCCATCCCGGGCGGCATCCTGGACCGGCTGGGCGAGCACCTGACCCTGTCCGCGCTGGCGGTGCTGCTCGGCTGCGTGGTGGCCTGGCCCATCGGGCTCTGGCTCGGTCACACCGGCCGGGGTGGCGGCCTGGTGCTGCTGGTGTCCAACGTCACTCTGGCCATCCCGACCCTGGCCCTGCTGACCATCCTGCCGCTGACCTTCCTCGGCTTCGGTCGGCCGGCGGTGGTGGTCGCGCTCGCGGTCTTCGCGGTGCCGCCGCTGCTGGCCACCGCGTACACCGGGGTGCGGCAGGCCGACCCGGAGGCCCGGGACGCGGCGCGCGGCATGGGGCTCTCCGGCGGGCAGGTGCTGCGCCGGGTGGAGCTGCCGCTCGCGGTGCCCTACCTGGCGGCCGGCTTCCGCACCGCCGCCGTGCAGGTGGTGGCCACCGCGGCGCTGGCCTCGTTCGTCAACGGCGGCGGGCTCGGGCAGATCATCCGGGCCGGGTTCGGGCTCGACATCGCGGCCGGCGGCGGCCAGATCATCGCCGGTGGCGTCCTGGTGGCCGGGCTGGCGCTGCTCGTCGAGGGGGTGCTGGCGCTGGTGGAGCGGGCGGTCACCCCGCGCCCGCTGCGCCGGGCGCGCCGGGCGGCGACCCGCCGCGCGGCCGACGCCACGGCGGGCACCTGAGCCAACACCGATGACGATCCGGTGACGAAACTCGCTCGAAGTTGTCGGTCGGGTCCGGAAGATATTGGCTGGAGTCGCGGGCGTTCGATCGGATCGCCCGTCGGACACGCGGCCGGCCCGGGACGGGTCGCGCCGGGACACGGAAGGCGGGCAACTGATGCACGCACGTTCACGTTTGGCTGCGGGAGCGCTCGGCGCCCTCGCCGCGGCCAGTCTCCTCACCGGCTGCGGTGGCGCCGGTTCCTCCGGCACCGACGCCCCCGAGCAGGGCGCGTCCGGGGCCGGTTGCGCCCCGGTGGCGGGCGACAAGCTGGTCGTCCTCACCGACGACAAGAAGCTCCAGAACACCGACAACATCATCCCGGCGATCAACAAGAAGGCGGCCACGCCGCAGCTCGTCGCCGCGCTCGACAAGGTCTCCGCGAAGCTCGACACCCCCAAGTTGATCGAGCTGAACCGGGCGGTCGACGTCGACCGGAAGACCCCGCAGGTCGCGGCGAAGGAGTTCGCCGACGCCAACGGCGTGACCGAGGGTGTCGAGAAGGGCCCCGGCGGCCAGGTGACGGTCGGCGCCGGCAACTTCAGCGAGAGCCAGACGATCGCCGAGCTCTACAAGATCACGCTCACCGCGGCCGGCTACCAGGTCAAGGTGCAGACCATCGGCAACCGCGAGCTCTACGAGCCGGCCCTGGAGAAGGGCCAGATCCAGGTTGTTCCCGAGTACGCGGCGACGATGGCCGAGTTCCTGAACACCAAGGCCAACGGCAAGGACGCCCAGCCGGTCTCCTCGCCCGAGCTGGACAAGACGGTCAGCGCGCTGAAGGCGGGCGGCGACAAGGTGGGCATCAGCTTCGGCCAGCCCGCCCAGGCGCAGGACCAGAACGCCTTCGCCGTCACCAAGGCGTTCGCCGACAAGTACCAGGTCGCCAGCCTCTCCGACCTGGCGGCAAAGTGCTCCGGCGCGGCCACCGTGCTGGCCGGCCCGCCCGAGTGCCCGCAGCGGCCGAAGTGCCAGGCCGGCCTCGTCGAGGTCTACGACCTCAAGGCCGGCTCGTTCAGCTCGCTCGACGCGGGCGGCCCGCAGACCAAGAACGCCCTGAAGACCGGCGCGGCCAGCGTCGGCCTGGTGTTCTCCTCCGACGCCGCGCTCGCCGCCAGCTGACCACCGCCGCCGCGCCGGCGGGGCCCCGGGCCCGCCGGCGCGGGGCAGTCGCCGTGGCCGGGCGTGAAGCCCTGGTCACCGGCGTTTACATCGATGCTTTCGGCCCGTTCCCTACCGGGGCAACTCTCGGTAGTCTGCTCAGCCATGCCCGCCTCGGTCGCCCCCGCCGAAAACCGCAGTCCGCAGCTGCTGACCGTCCTGTTCTGGATCGGAGTGGCGCTCGCGCCCCTGGCGGCCCTCATCCTGCTGGTCGCCGACGGCAACGGCCCGCTCCGGTTCGGCGCCGTGCTGGCGATCCTGGCCGTGGTGCTGATCGGCCTCTCCGTCGCGCTGCGGGCGGAGAGCGGCGGCGGGGCCTCCGGCGCGGAGGAGTTGCGCGAGGAGATCGAGCAGCTCCGCCGGGAGCTGCGCAGCGAGATCGTGGCCGCCGCCCAGCGCGGCAACCAGGCACTCGACCAGGCCCAGCGGACCCAGGAGTCGGTCACCGCGATGCGCCGCCGGCTCGACGCCGCGGCCGCCGGCATCGCCGCCGCCGCGGGCCTGACCACGAGCGCCGCCGAGGAACCGCCCGGTGGCCGCGCCCGGGTGCCGGCCACCGAGCCCCACGACGAGGGGCGCGCCCGCACCGAGCCGGGCCGGGGGCAGCCCAGCCGGGACGAGGACGAGGCGGTGCGCCGCCCGCAGCCCGCCGCCCGGTACGGCGCGGACCCCGCTGCCGACCACCCCCGCCACGGCGCCGACCGCCCCCAGGCCGGTGTCTACGGCAGCGACCGCCCGCAGGCCGGTGTCTACGGCGCGCCCCGCGCTCCCGAGCCGGAGGTCCGGGCGGAGCCCCGGCAGGTCGGGGTGGTGCACCACACCGAGACCGTGCACGTCACCACCCGCCACACGATCGTGGGCGGGGACGCCGACCCGGCCGGCACCCACTACGGCGGCTACGCCGGCCGCTGGTCTCCGGCCCCCGAGGAGCGTTCGTGGAGTGGCGCGGAGCCGGAGGAGCGCCCCCGCGCCGGATACCGGAGCGCCGACGACGAGCGCTCCCGGTCGGGGCAGGTGGGCGGCGCCTGGTCCGGCTCCCGGGACGACGCCTCCTGGTCGGCGGCGCCCGGCGGCGAGCACCCGTGGGCGGGTGTCGGCCGGGCCGGTGACGACCGTGGCGGGTCCGCGCGGGAGGCCGACGACCGCGGCCGGTCCCCGCGGGAGAGCGAGGATCGTGGCTGGTCCACGCGGGAGGGCGACGACCGGGGCTGGTCGGGCCCCCCGGCCGACGACCGGTCCTGGTCGGCCGGCCCGGGCGAGCAGCGATCCCGACCGGCCGCCGATCGGATCTGGCGATCGGGCCCGGAGGGGCCGGCCGGCGACCGGTCCTGGCCGCCGGGACCCGGCGGCCGGGAGGAGGCCGGCTGGGCCCCCACCCCCCGGGACGAAGCCGTCCACGGCGGCCAGGTGGGCTGGGCGGGGCAGGGCGACCGCACCGGGCCGGGCGGCTGGGCGGGCCAGGGTGACCGGGGCGGCTACGGCGAGCGAACGGCCGACGGGCGGGCGGGGACCGGTGCGGGCTGGACGCCGGCCGAGCAGCCCGGCCGGGCGGTGGCCGACGACCCGGACGGTGACTACTGGTCCGAGCTGCGCACCGGCAACCGGTGGGCCGAGGTCCGCGACGACGAGCACGGCCGGGAGATCCGGGTCGGGGAGCGGCGGGCCGCGGTGCACGCCGACGGCGGGGGCACCGAGTACCGGGTCGAGGACCGCTGGGCAGCCGTCCGCGGCGGCGCCGGTTCCGGGGAGGCGGGCGGCGGCTGGGCCGAGGAGGGCCGGCCGGCGCTCCCGGCCGGCGGGGTGCCGGTGCCGGACGAGTGGCGGCCCCCGACGCAGCGCAGCAGCCAGCCCGAGTGGCGCCAGGTCGAGCCCGAGCCGGCCCGCTACGGCTACCCGCCGCGCGACGAGGCCCCCCGGGCCGGGGGTGCCCGGGCCACCGACCGCTGGCGCTGAGCCCCGGGCTACTTGTCGATGTCGCCGACCACGAAGAACATCGAGCCGAGGATGGCGATCAGGTCCGGCACCAGGCAGCCCGGGAGCAGGGTCGCCAGCGCCTGCACGTTGGCGTACGACGCGGTGCGCAGCTTGAGCCGCCACGGGGTCTTCTCGCCCCGCGACACGAGGTAGTAGCCGTTGATGCCGAGCGGGTTCTCGGTCCAGGCGTAGGTGTGCCCCTCGGGCGCCTTGACCACCTTGGGCAGCCGCGTGTTCACCGGCCCGCTGAGCCGGTCGACCCGGTCCAGGCACTGCTCGGCGAGGTCGAGCGAGGCGTACACCTGGTCGAGCAGCACCTCGAAGCGGGCGTGGCAGTCCCCGGCGGTCTTGGTGACCACGGGCACGTCGAGCTGGTCGTACGCCAGGTAGGGCTCGTCCCGGCGCAGGTCCAGGTCGAGCCCGGAGGCCCGGGCGACCGGCCCGGAGGCGCCGAACGCGGCGGCGTCGGCCGCGGACAGCACGCCCACGCCGACGGTGCGGGCCAGGAAGATTTCGTTGCGCCGGATCAGGTTGTCCAGGTCTGGCATCCGGCGGCGCACCTCGCCGATCGCGGCCCGGGCCCGCGTGGTCCAGCCGGCCGGCACCTCCTCCTTGAGCCCGCCGACCCGGTTGAACATGTAGTGGATCCGGCCGCCGGAGACCTCCTCCATGACCGCCTGGATGGTCTCCCGCTCGCGGAACGCGTAGAACATCGGCGTGATCGCGCCGATCTCCAGCGGGTAGGAGCCGAGGAACATCAGGTGGTTGAGCACCCGGTTCAGCTCGGCGAGCGCCATCCGCAGCCAGACCGCGCGCTCCGGCACCTCCATGCCCATGAGCCGTTCGACGGCGAGCACCACGCCCAGCTCGTTGGAGAACGCGGAGAGCCAGTCGTGCCGGTTGGCCAGCACGATGATCTGCCGGTAGTCGCGGACCTCGAACAGCTTCTCCGCGCCCCGGTGCATGTAGCCGACGATCGGTTCGGCGGAGACCACCCGCTCGCCGTCGAGCACCAGCTTCAGCCGGAGCACGCCGTGCGTCGACGGGTGCTGCGGCCCGATGTTGAGCACCATGTCGGTGCCGAGCTGCTCCCCGCCGGCCCCGGTGCCGACGGTCAGTTCGCGGAGGTCGCCGGCGTCGGTGGTCATGCCCGTCATCGTGCCATGAGCGGATCGAGGGTGATGTCGACCGGTTGCAGCAGCCACCAGTGCCCGCCGAGGCCGGCCGGGTCGGTCAGCTCGGCCACCGCCGACGCAGCGGCGAGCGCGCGCACGTAGCCGGCCGGGTCCCGGGAGGCCAGGCTCAGCGGCGGTCGCCCGCCGTCTGCCCCGAGCGCCCGCAGCCCGTCCCGCTGCGACACCAGGGTGTACGCACACCGCGCGACCCGCTCACCGGCGGAGGCGACCGAGTCCATGGCCACGTGCGCCGTCACGTCACACGACCCGTCCGGCACCGGCGCGACCTGCCGTCCACCCCGGTACCCGGTCAACGTCCCGCCGACCGGCCGGTCCTCCCGGCGGTGCCCGTAGTCCACGGCGAGCGCGAGTCCCCGCACCATCTTCCCGATCGCGGCCGCCCAGGCTTCGTCGCGAGTCCGGCCGATCTCCACTCGATCTCCCACCCCGTTGATCATGAGGTTTGCGTCGGGTGTGGCGGTCCCCGCCGACGCGAACTTCTTGATCACCGCGTCGGGGGGTGGGGCGGGCCACCAGTGGGCGAGCCAGTCGGCGTCCTCCGCGGTGACCGGGGCACCCGTCGACTCCTCGCCCGTTGCCGGGTCCACCTGCAGGTACCGCCAGCCCTCGGGGGTGTGCACCGCGAGGTCCAGCGGAACGTTGTCCAGCCATTCAGTGGCCACCAGCAGACCCGTGACGCCTTCCGGGATCTCGTCCAGCCACTCGATCTCCACCGGCAGGTCCTCGGGCCGGGGTGCCTTCTCGACGGCGATGAGGCGTACCCGGTCGGCCAGCGGAACCGGCGCGGCGGCCAGGGACCCGGCGGAGGCCGGCCCGGAGGACGACGGGCGGGCGGCGACCGACAACGACCGCAACAGCTCCCCGCGACCCGCGCCGACGTCCACCACGTCGAGCCGAGCGGGATGGCCGAGGGCGGCATCGAGAGAAGGCAGGAGCCGAAGCAGGCACGAGGCCAGGACCGGAGAGGCGTGGACGCTGGTGCGGAAGTGGGCGGCCGGCCCCGGGCCGGAGACGAAGAAGCCGTCCGGGCCGTAGAGGGCGCTCGTCATCGCCTCGCGCCAGCGGAGCGAACGTGCGGGGGGCGTCACCGTGCCGACCCTACGGCGGGCGGACGGCCGGCGCCCGCGCGACGTGGGCCGACGTACCAGAAGGGGCCGTTGGGCGTCTCCGGAGCGGCCCCTCCGCACCGCCGGTGAAGGTTTTCACACATCCTTGTTTCGGCTCTGTGGCCCCGGCGCATACTTGCGATCGACCGGTACCCCCTTCGAGGACTGGATCGATTGCCATGAGCGCACCCCTGCGTTCGCGTCCGGCCGCCCCACCGCGGGCCGCCGACGCCCCGCTCGTCTTCCCGCGCACCCTCACGGTCGGCGTGATCGGCGCCGGCCGGGTCGGCGCCGTGCTCGGCGCGGCCCTCGCCGCCGCCGGCCACCGGGTGGTCGCCGCCGCCGGCGCCTCCGGCGCGACCCGGGCCCGGATGGCGCTGCTGCTGCCGCAGACCCCCACCCGCACCGCCGCCGCCGTGGCCCGCGCCGCCACCGACCTGCTGGTCGTGGCGGTCCCCGACGATGCCCTCGCCGGCGTGGTGGCCGGCCTGGCCGAGGCCGGTGCGCTGCGGCCGGGCCAGGTGGTCGCGCACACGTCCGGCGCGCACGGGCTGGCCGTCCTCGCCCCGGCGGCCGCCGCCGGCGCCCGGCCGCTCGCGCTGCACCCGGCCATGACCTTCACGGGTACGCCGGACGACCTGACCCGCCTCGCCGGCATCTCCTACGGGGTGACCGCCCCGGCCGAGCTGCGCGCGTTCGCCGCCCGGCTGGTGGCCGACCTGGGCGGTGTGCCGGAGTGGGTGGCGGAGGGCGACCGGCCGCTCTACCACGCGGCGCTGGCGCACGGCGCGAACCACCTGGTGACCCTGGTCAACGAGGCCGCCGACCGGCTGCGCGACGCGGGGGTGGACCGGCCGGAGAAGGTGCTCGCCCCGCTGCTGCGGGCGGCCCTGGAGAACGCGCTGCGGCTCGGCGACGACGCCCTCACCGGCCCGGTCTCCCGGGGCGACGCGGGCACCGTGCGCCGGCACCTGGAGCGGCTGGCGGCGACCGCCCCGGAATCCGTGCCCCCCTACCTGGCGTTGGCCCGACGGACGGCGGAGCGGGCGGTCGCGGCGGGCCGGCTGCGGCCGGCCGACGCGGCGCCGCTGCTGGACGTCCTGGACGGCATGCAGGTGCCGGCGTGAGCCGGTTCTGCGAGGCCCGCAGTCCGGAACCGAGGAGGCACTGATGACGGAGTTGGTGCACACCCGCAAGGAGCTGGCGGCGGCCCGCGAGGGCCGCACCGGCACGGTCGGCGTGGTGATGACCATGGGCGCGCTGCACTCGGGGCACGAGGCCCTGCTGCGCGCCGCCCGGGAGCGGGCCGACCACGTGCTCGTGACGATCTTCGTGAACCCGCTCCAGTTCGGCCCGAACGAGGACTTCGACCGTTACCCGCGCACCCTCGACGCCGACCTGGAGATCTGCCGGCGGGCCGGCGCGGACGTGGTCTTCGCCCCCGCCGTGGAGGACATGTATCCGGAGGGTCAGCCGAAGGTGCGGCTGAACCCGGGCCCGCTCGGTGAGGACCTGGAGGGGCTGAGCCGCCCCGGCTTCTTCCACGGCGTGCTCACCGTGGTCATGAAGCTGCTCCAGCTCACGCGCCCCGACCTGGCCTTCTTCGGCGAGAAGGACTACCAGCAGCTCACCCTGGTCCGGCGGATGGTCCGCGACCTGGACGTGCCGACGGAGATCGTCGGCGTGCCGACCGTCCGCGAACCGGACGGGCTGGCCCTGTCCAGCCGCAACCGCTACCTGTCGGCGGAGGAGCGGCGGGCCGCGTTGAGCCTCTCCGCCGCGCTGCGGGCCGGCGTCGAGGCCGCCGACGGGGGCGCGGACGCCGGCGCCGTGCTGGCCGCCGCCCACCGGGCCTTCGACTCGGGTACGCCCGGCGCCCGCCTGGACTACCTGGTGCTCACCGACGCCGACCTGGAGCCCGGCCCGGTCTCCGGCCCGGCGCGGCTGCTGGTCGCCGCCTGGGTCGGCGCCACCCGCCTCATCGACAACACGGCGATCCACCTCGCCCCGCGTTCCTGACCCGACCAGATCCCTCGGAAAGGCACCCCGATGCTCCGGACCATGCTCAAGTCGAAGATCCACCGGGCCACGGTGACCCAGGCCGACCTGCACTACGTCGGCTCGGTGACCGTGGACGAGGACCTGCTCGACGCGGCCGACCTCATCCCCGGCGAGCAGGTCGCGATCGTCGACATCACCAACGGCGCCCGGCTGGAGACGTACGTGATCCCGGGGCGGCGGGGCAGTGGCGTGATCGGCATCAACGGCGCGGCGGCGCACCTCGTGCACCCGGGTGACCTGGTCATCCTCATCTCGTACGGGCAGATGGACGACGCCGAGGCGCGCTCCTACCAGCCGCGGGTGGTGCACGTCGACGCCGACAACAGGGTCGTCGACCTGACCGCCGACCCGACCACGGCCGCCCCGGGCACCGCCGGCGACCCGGTTCCCAACCCGCTGGCCGCCGCCCTCAACTGATCCCGGGCCGCACGCACGGTCTGTCACCGGAAGGTCATTTCCCGCTACCCTGGTCGGACCGTCGGAATCGACGGTCGTCGGGCTGGGGAGGCGCGATGGGCCGGGCGATGCGGAGGCTCGTCGCCGCGTTGGTCGCGGGGGCGGCGCTGGCGGCCGGCGCCGGGTGTGCTCCGTCGGGCGGGCTGGACGGGGATCTCACCGACGACTGGGGCGCCCTGCCGCCGGCCGGCGCGTTCACCCCGGCCGCCGGGGTCTGCCAGGTCGCCGACTTCACCCCCTCCGTTGGCCTGTCCGGCTACGACCCGGTCGGCTGCGACCTGCCGCACCGGGTGGAGACGGTGCACGTGGGGACGTTCACGGTCGAGCGCGCCGGCCCGCCGGTGCTCGGCTCCCCCGAGCTGCGGACGGCCTTCGCCGACTGCGACACCCGGGCCGGCGGCTACGTGGGTGACAACTGGCGGGCCGGCCGGCTGCGGCTGGCCGTGGCGCTGCCCACCGGGCCCGGCTGGGCGGCCGGTTCGCGCTGGTACCGCTGCGACCTGACCGAGCTGACCACGGTCGAGGCGGCGGCGACCGTGGTGACCCGGACGGGCAGCCTGCGCGGCGCGCTCAAGGGTCCGTCCCCGCTGCGGCTGGGCTGCCAGCGCACCGGCCGGGACGCGCGCCGGGTGCAGACGCTCACCCCGGTCGACTGCCGCACCGCCCACGACGCCGAGTTCGTCGGGGTGTGGGCGGCGCCGGAGCGCCCGTACCCGAAGAAGGACGCCGACTGGGCGCCCCTCTACACCGGCTGCAACACCGTCCTGGCGTCGTACGCCGGTGTGCCGGACGACCCGACGCTGCGGTTCCGCAGCGGGGTGGTGGTCCGCCCGCCCGGCGCCGGACGGTGGGCGGTCGGCGACCGAGGCGTGCGCTGCTACCTCTGGCTCAGCGACCGCACGGTGACCACCTCGCTCAAGGGGGCCGGCCCGGCGGGCCTCCCGGTGCGGACGAGGTAGCCGAAACCACTCGTCCCGCCCCCGACGCCCGGGACGAGAGCCCTTCGGGTTGACTGTTCCCATGGACCTTCCGACCGTCGACCTGCCGGCCCTGCCGAGGCTGCTCGCCGCGCCCGCACCCGGCTGGGTGGAGACCACCGACGTGATCGTCGTCGGCTCCGGGGTCGCCGGGCTGACCGCCGCGCTGCACCTGCGCGAGGCCGGCCTGCACGTCACCGTGGTCACCAAGGTCAACATCGACGAGGGCTCGACCCGCTGGGCGCAGGGCGGCATCGCGGCGGTGCTCGACCCGGCGGACACGCCGGCCGCGCACGCGTACGACACCGAGGTGGCCGGGGTCGGCCTCTGCGACCCGGCGGCGGTCCGGGTGCTGGTGGAGGAGGGCCCGACCCGGCTGCGCGAGCTGATGCGGATCGGGGCGGAGTTCGACCGGAACCCGGACGGCTCGCTCATGCTCACCCGCGAGGGCGGCCACCGGGCCGACCGGATCGTGCACGCCGGCGGCGACGCCACCGGTGCGGAGGTGCAGCGGGCGCTGCACGCCGCGGTGCGCCGCGACCCGTGGATCCGGCTGGTCGAGCACGCCCTGGTGCTGGACCTGCTGCGCGCCCCCGGCGACGGGCCGGACGGGCTCGGCCGGGCCTGCGGGATCACCCTGCACGTGCTCGGTGAGGGCAGCGAGGACGGCGTGGGGGCGATCCTGGGCCGGGCCGTGGTGCTGGCCACCGGCGGGATGGGGCAGATCTTCGCGGCCACCACCAACCCGGCCGTCTCCACCGGCGACGGGGTGGCGCTCGCGCTGCGGGCCGGCGCGGCGGTCACCGACCTGGAGTTCGTCCAGTTCCACCCGACGGCGTTGATCGTGCCGGCCGGTGAGCCCGGCGCGGGGCTCGCGCAGCAGCCGCTGGTCTCCGAGGCGCTGCGCGGCGAGGGCGCCCACCTGGTCGACGGCGACGGCAAGCGGTTCATGGTGGGCCAGCACGAGCTGGCCGAGCTGGCGCCCCGCGACGTGGTGGCCAAGGGCATCCACCGGGTGCTGCTGGCCACCGGACGACAACTCCAGCTCGGCGCGTCTGACGCCGCGCCGCGACCTGGAGCCGTCGGCGCGGACCACGTCTGGCTGGACGCCCGCCACCTCGGCGGCGACTTCCTGGCCCGACGCTTCCCGACGATCGTGGCCTCCTGCCTGGCCATCGGGGTGGACCCGGCCACCGACCTCATCCCGGTCGCCCCGGCCGCCCACTACGCCTCCGGCGGCGTCCGGACCGACCTGCGCGGCCGCACCTCGATCCCCGGCCTGTACGCCTGCGGCGAGGTCGCCTGCACCGGCGTGCACGGCGCCAACCGGCTGGCCAGCAACTCCCTGCTGGAGGGGCTGGTCTTCTCCCGCCGGATCGCCGAGGACATCGCCGCCGGGCTGCCCGAGCAGGCGAAGCCGGCCGAGGTCGGTGCCTGGGTGGGCGGTCAGGGCTGGCTCGTGCCGGCCGGGGCCACGCCGACCCTGCAACGGGCCATGACCCGGGGCGCGGGCGTGCTCCGCTCGGCGCCGACCCTCGCCGGTACCGCCGCTGCCCTCACCGAGCTGGGCCAGGCCCGGGGCGTGCCGCGCACCGCCGACTGGGAGGCGACGAACCTGATCACGGTGGCGTCGACACTGGTCGCCGCCGCGTACGCCCGCCGGGAGACCCGGGGCTGCCACTGGCGGGAGGACTTCCCGACGGCCGACGAGCGGTGGCGCGGCCACCTCGTGGCCGGCATCGGGGCGGAGGGCTTGTTGACCGAGCGCTGGGAGGAACAGTGAGCGCGAGGAGTGAGCCGGTCCTGCGAGCCCCGCAGTCGCGAACGAAGGAGGCACAGTGAGGGAGTCGACGGAGCGGGCGCTGCGGGCCGGTGGCCTGGACCCGGAGCAGGTCCGGCGGGTGATCGTCGACGCGCTCACCGAGGACCTGGGTCCGAACTTCCTCGACGTGACGAGCGTCGCCACCATCCCGGACGCGCAGAACGACACGGCCGACCTGGTCGCCCGCGCCGACGGCGTGGTGGCCGGGCTGCCGGTGGCCGCGGCCGTGTTCGAGCTGGTGGGCGAGGTGACCCGAGCGGACCGTACCGTCGAGGTGTCGCTGGTGGCCCACGACGGGCAGCGGGTGGCGCGGGGCGACGTGCTGGCCACGGTGACCGGTCCGACCCGGCTGCTGCTCACCGCCGAGCGGACGGCGCTGAACCTGCTGTCCCGGATGTCCGGGGTGGCCACCCACACCCGGGCCTGGGCCGACGCCCTGGCCGGCACCAAGGCGACCGTGCTGGACACCCGCAAGACCACCCCCGGCCTGCGCGCCCTCGAGAAGTACGCGGTCCGCGCCGGCGGCGGCACCAACAAGCGGATGGGCCTGCACGACGTCGCCATGATCAAGGACAACCACAAGGTGGCCGCGGGCGGGATCGGCGCCGCGTTCCGCCGGGTCCGGGAGGCGTTCCCGGACGTGCCCGTGCAGGTGGAGGTGGACACCCTGGCCGAGGCGGTGGAGGCGGTCGAGGCCGGCGCCAGCTTCCTGCTGCTGGACAACATGACCCCGGCGCAGCTGCGCGAGGTGGTGGCCGCGGTGGGCGACCGGGCGGAGCTGGAGGCGACCGGCGGGCTCACCCTGCCGGTGGCCGCCGAGTACGGGGCGACCGGCGTCGACTTCCTCTCGGTGGGCGCGCTGACCCACTCCTCGCCGATCCTCGACATCGCGCTTGACCTGCGGGAGGAGTGAGGGTCAGCCCAGCCGGGCGGTGAGCGCGGTGGCCGGCACCAGGTTGAAGATGACCTGGCTCTCGGTGTCGTCCCGGGCGTCCAGCCCGTACTTGGCGCGGAAGAGCTGGAGCGCGCGGTGGTAGATCTCGGCCTCCAGCTCGTCGGCCTCGGCGAGGGCGAACGCCTGCCCGGCCGCTTCCGGCCGGCTCGGCAGCACCACGGTCAGCCCGGCCAGCCCGTGCCGGGCGACGTTGCGGACAAGGTCGCCGCCGGCGATGTACCAGGTGCCGTCCAGCCGGACGTAGCGGGCGTCGCAGGACTCCAGCTCGGTGTCGCCCCGGCGGAGGCAGACGTTGAGCGTGAGGCAGGCGTCGAGGTCGCGCACCGGGGCGGTCTCCCACAGCTCGTTGAACCGGTCGTCGACGAACTCCCCGAGCGGGGTGGAGACGTAGGCCTCCAGCTGCTGGGCGTCGAAGGTCTTGCCGTGCACGGGGAAGAACGAGATGAACGCCTTGTCGTCCCAGCGGTACATCTGGACCGAGGGCGCGGTGGCGTAGATCCGTACCCGGAGGCGCGAGCGGGCGGCCGGCGCGAGCTGCTGCTGGAGCCGACTGAAGTGGTAGAGGTTGTTCATGATCGCCACGGCGGTGTCGGCGCGGCGCAGCTCCTCGGCGCGTAGCCGGACGGCGGGGGAGTCCGGGTCGAGCAGCAGCACCTTGACCGTGGCGCCGTTGGCCAGGGCGAAGCGCAGCGCGGCGAGGAACCGGTTGGTGTACGGCCCCTCCAGCATGCTGGTGAAGGTCTCCAGGATGGCGACCACCTCGCGGGACTGCGCCACCCGCTGGATCAGCGCGTCCCGGTCCAGCCGCGGGTGCTCGATGATGGTGGCGGTCCGGAGCTCCCGGAAGAGCGGGTTGAGCACCAGATAGGTCAGGAGCGTCATGATCAGGGCGGCGCCGACGTTGAGGTAGAGGTCGCCGCGGAAGGTCTGCCCGTGGCGCTGCCACGACTGCCCGGCCTGGACGATCATCCAGAGCGCACCACCGGCCAGCACGGCGAGCACCAGCACGTGCCGGCGCCGCCGTAGCAGGGCGCTGCGCCCCCGGACCCACCACATCCTCGACATGTCCGCCCCCGTCCGGCCGTGCCGTGGATAGAACCATGTTCATGCCGCGATGTGTTCAGGATACGGTTCGGCCGCCGCTGCGCGCCCGCCCGCGAGGCGGTTGTCTAGGCTGCGACCGTGCTGCTCTGCATCGACATCGGGAACACCAACACCGTGCTGGCGACCTTCGACGGCGACAAGCTGGTGCACAACTGGCGGATCAAGACCGACGCCCGGTCCACCGCGGACGAGCTGGGTCTGATGTTCCGCGGGTTGCTGGCCGGTGACGCCGTGGAGATCACCGGCGTGGCCGCCTGCTCGACCGTGCCGGCCGCGCTGCGCTCGCTGCGCACCATGCTGGCCCGCTACTACGCCGATCTGCCCAGCGTGATCGTCGAGCCCGGCGTGCGCACCGGCGTGCAGCTCGCCATCGACAACCCCAAGGAGGTCGGGGCGGACCGGGTGGTCAACACCCTGGCCGCGTACACCCTCTACGGCGGGCCGTGCATCGTGGTGGACTTCGGCACCACCACCAACTTCGACGTGATCAGCGGCCGGGGCGAGTTCCTCGGCGGCGCGTTCGCGCCGGGCATCGAGATCTCCTTCGACGCGCTCGCCGCCCGCGCCGCCCAGCTCCGCAAGGTGGAGGCCACCAAGCCGCGCTCGGTGATCGGCAAGAACACCGTCGAGTGCCTCCAGGCCGGCCTCTACTTCGGCTTCGCCGGCCAGGTGGACCGGATCGTCGAGCGGATGACCGAGGAGCTGGGCGAGGTGAAGGCCGTGATCGCCACCGGCGGCCTGGCCTCGCTGGTGCTCAGCGAGTGCCGCACCATCACCCACCACGAGCCGATGATCACCCTGATCGGCCTGCGGATGGTCTACGAGCGCAACCTCTGAGCCTCAGCGGCGGCGGGAGCGGAGGACGAGGGTGCGGTAGGGCAGCTCGACCGCCGCGCGGCCGGCCAGGTCGGGGTGGGTGGCGAAGAGTTCGCGCAGCTCCCGGTCGATCCGCGCCCGCTCGTCGGGCGGGGCGGTCAGCCAGTACGAGCGGGTGTGCAGCATGCCGACCACCTCGTCGGGGGTCAGCGTGGTGGCGTGGGCGAACTCGCCCAGCTCGACCGGTTCGAAGGCGGGACCGAAGTCGCTGTACTTCTCGGTCACGTCGCCGGCGTTGTCGCCGAGGTGGGCGATCCGGGTCAGTTCCGCCACCCAGGCCACCCGCTCGTCCCGGACGTTCCAGACCGGCGCGAACGTGCCGCCCGGCCGCAGCACCCGGGCGATCTCGGCGTGCGCCGGCTCCCGGTCGAACCAGTGGTAGGCCTGACCCACCAGCACCGCGTCGGCCGACCCGTCCGGCAGCGGCACCGACTCCGCGCTGCCGGCCAGCGCCGTGGTGCCCGCGGTGGCGGCCGCCAGTTGCGCCCGCATCCCCGGATCCGGCTCCACGGGTACGACCTCGTGGCCCAGCCCGAGCACCCCGCGGGTGAGGATGCCGGTGCCCGCGCCGAGGTCGACCACCCGGGCCGGGGCGGCCAGCCCGTCCAGCGCCCAGCGCAGCGCCTCCTCGGGATAGCGGGGGCGGAGCCGGTCGTACTCGGCGGCGGCGGCGCCGAAGGAGAGTGCCGGGATGACGTCGACCATCAGGCGAGGCTAGTGCGGCGGCCGGTCGCGCGGGGGGCGGCGGCGCCCGGCCGGGCGACCGAGGTGGGCCGCCCGGCCGGGCGGGGTCAGTTACGCCGCGCCCGGGCCACCAGCGTGCGGTAGGGCAGGTCGATCGTGTGCCGGCCGGCCAGCTCCGGGTGGGCGGCGAGGAGGTCGCGCAGCTCCGCGTCGACCTCGCGGCGGCGCTCCGGTCCGGCGGTCAGGTAGTGCGAGCGGGTGCGCACCATGCCGAGCAGCTCGCCCGGGGTCAGCGGGGTGGTGTGGTCGAACTCGGCCCACTCGGGCGCCGCGAACCGGGGACCGAAGCCGGTCACGGTCTCGCGCAGGTGGTCGACGGTGTCGCCGATCTCGGCGATCCGGTTCAGCTCGGTCACCCAGCCGACCCGGTCGTCCCGGAGGTTCCACACCGCCGCGAAGATCCCGCCGGCCCGCAGCACCCGGGCGATCTCCGGGTGCGCCCGCTCCCGGTCGAACCAGTGGTACGCCTGGCCGACCAGCACCGCGTCCGCGTACCCGTCGGGCAGCGGGACCGACTCGGCGCTGCCCTCCCGGGCGGCGACGCCGGGGGTGGCGGCCTCGAACTGGGCGCGCATCGCCGGGTCGGGCTCGACGGCGGTCACCGCGTGCCCGAGGGCGAGCAGGCCGCGGCTGACGATCCCGGTGCCGGCGCCCAGGTCGACGATGCGGGCCGGCGGGGTGAGGTCGCCGAGCGCCCAGCGCAGCGCGGCCTCGGGGTAGCGGGGCCGGTAGCGGTCGTAGTCGGCGGCGGCCGCGCCGAACGACAGGGCCTCAGTGGGGTCGGTCATGGCGGGCAGGTTATCCGGTAACGACCCGGCAGGCCCTTGAGTACGCTCGGGGCCTGACCCCGCCCGAAATCTCCGTCTGAGGAAGCGTGCCGTGACCGAGCAGAACGCCCTGCCAGTAGACCCCGCCGACGACCTTCCGGAGCAGATGAAGGTCCGCCGGGAGAAGCGGGACCGGATGCTCGCCGAGGGCGTCGAGCCGTACCCGGTCGGCTTCCCGCGGACCAGCACGCTGGCGAAGATCCGCGAGCGGTACGCCGAGCTGCCCACCGACACGGCCACCGGCGACCGGGTCTCGGTCACCGGCCGGGTGATCTTCGTGCGCAACACCGGCAAGCTCTGCTTCGCCACCCTGCGGGACGGCGACGGCACCGAACTCCAGGCGATGCTCTCCCTGGACCGGGTGGGCGCCGAGCGGCTGGAGGACTGGAAGCGCCTGGTCGACCTGGGCGACCACGTCGGGGTGACCGGCGAGGTGATCACCAGCCGGCGCGGCGAGCTGTCGGTGCTCGTCGAGGAGTGGGCGGTGACCGCGAAGGCGCTGCGCCCGCTGCCGGTGGCGCACAAGCCGCTCAGCGAGGAGGCCCGGGTCCGCCAGCGCTACGTGGACCTGGTGGTCCGCCCGCAGGCCCGGCAGATGGTTCGCACCCGGGCCGCCGCCGTGCGCAGCCTCCGGGACACCCTGCACGCGCAGGACTTCATCGAGGTCGAGACCCCGATGCTCCAGTTGCTGCACGGCGGCGCGGCGGCCCGCCCATTCGTGACCCACAGCAATGCGTTGAACACCGATCTGTATCTGCGAATCGCGCCGGAACTGTTTCTCAAGCGCGCGGTCGTCGGCGGCGTCGACCGGGTCTTCGAGATCAACCGCAACTTCCGTAATGAGGGCATCGACTCCTCGCACTCGCCCGAGTTCGCGATGCTCGAGACCTACCAGGCGTACGGCGACTACAACACCATGGCGGAGCTGACCCGAAATCTCGTGCAGCAGGCCGCTCTCGCGGTCGCCGGCTCGACGGTGGTCACCCACGCCGACGGCCACGAGTTCGATCTGGGTGGCGAGTGGCGCTCGGTGTCGCTGTTCGGTGTTCTTTCCGAAGCGCTCGGCGAGGAGGTCACCGTCCGCACCGAAAGGTCGCGCCTGGTCGAGTACGCGGACAAGGTCGGCCTCTCCGTCGACCCGAAGTGGGGCCCGGGCAAGCTGGCCGAGGAGCTGTTCGAGGAGTTGGTGGTCCCGTCGCTCCAGGCGCCCACCTTCGTCCGCGACTACCCGGAGGAGACCAGCCCGCTCACCCGGGCCCACCGCAGCGAGCCGGGGCTCGCCGAGAAGTGGGACCTCTACGTGCTCGGTTTCGAGCTGGGGACCGCGTACTCGGAGCTGGTCGACCCGGTGGTGCAGCGGGAGCGGCTGGTGGCGCAGGCGCAGCTCGCGGCGCGGGGCGACGACGAGGCCATGCGGCTGGACGAGGACTTTCTCCGGGCGATGGAGTACGGAATGCCGCCGGCCGGCGGTATGGGAATGGGAATCGACCGGCTCCTGATGGCGCTGACCGGCCTGGGAATTCGGGAAACCATCCTGTTCCCGTTGGTCCGGCCCGAGTAGCACACAAGCTTCTCCGGGTCGTTACCGCGTCCTATTGACGGAGCGAGCGGCGGGCGGGCTATTGTGCTCTTGTATTGCAGGAGCACAACCCTGCTCGAAAGGAATGTGGGACGTGGCCAAGCAGATCATTCACAAGCTGGTCGATGACCTGGACGGCGGGGACGCTGACGAGACCGTCAAGTTCGCGCTCGACGGTGTGCAGTACGAGATCGACCTCTCGGCTTCCAACGCTGAAAAATTGCGCGACGTATTCGCGCAGTACATCGCGCACGGCACGAAGGTCGGCCGTGGCGGCGTGGTCGTGGGTGGCCGGGCCGCCCGTGGGCGGGGCGGCGCGACCGCCGACCGCGAGCAGAACAAGGCCATCCGGGCCTGGGCCAAGAAGGCCGGCAAGGACATCTCCGACCGGGGGCGCATCCCGCAGGAGATCGTGGACGAGTACCACGCGAAGGCGGGGCACTGACCCCGACGACCCCGCAGCGGGCGACACGACGCCGGACCGGAGTGCCACTCCGGGCCGGCGTCGCCGTTTCCGCCCGGGCGCGCCGTCTGTCCGGTCCGTGCCGGGCGGGTGGCGCGGCGTCGCCGGGCACGGGAAGAAACCGGCGCCCGGGGCCGTTGTCCACAGGCGGTGGAGATTCTGTCCACAGGTTGTGGAAGACGGCGGCCGGGCGTCGACGCCCCCGCTCCAGCCCCTCGACCGGGCTTTTCCACCGGCGGTCGAATTTCGCTCTGCGCGTACAGGCGGGGGTACCGGAACACCTCCTGAGCGCGGACGGTTGTCAGAAACGACGCGTGCACGACCATTCGCGGGGACACACGACCTCAGCGGAGTCGGTCCGCGGCGATAGAGTAAGGAGGCACGGACGCCCGTCCCGGACGTCCGCGCACCGGCCCCGCCGAGATCTGACCATCAAGGCGCACGGCACGTGAGGAGCACGAGGGCATGTTCGAGCGGTTCACCGACCGAGCGCGACGGGTTGTCGTCCTGGCCCAAGAAGAGGCCCGGATGCTCAACCACAACTACATCGGTACGGAGCACATCCTGCTGGGCCTGATCCACGAGGGTGAGGGTGTCGCGGCAAAGGCCCTGGAGAGCCTCGGCATCTCCCTCGAGGGCGTCCGCCAGCAGGTCGAGGAGATCATCGGCCAGGGCCAGCAGGCGCCGAGCGGGCACATCCCGTTCACGCCGCGGGCCAAGAAGGTGCTGGAGCTGTCGCTGCGCGAGGCGCTGCAGCTCGGCCACAACTACATCGGCACGGAGCACATCCTGCTCGGCCTGATCCGTGAGGGCGAGGGCGTCGCCGCCCAGGTGCTGGTCAAGCTCGGCGCCGACCTCAACCGGGTCCGCCAGCAGGTGATCCAGCTGCTCTCCGGCTACCAGGGCAAGGAGCCGGCCGCGGCGGGCGCCGCGCCGGGCGAGGCCGCGCCGTCGACCAGCCTCGTGCTGGACCAGTTCGGCCGGAACCTGACCCAGGCCGCCCGCGAGGGCAAGCTCGACCCGGTCATCGGGCGCGAGAAGGAAATCGAGCGGGTCATGCAGGTGCTCTCCCGCCGGACCAAGAACAACCCGGTCCTGATCGGTGAGCCTGGCGTCGGCAAGACCGCCGTGGTGGAGGGGCTGTCCCAGAAGATCATCAAGGGCGAGGTGCCCGAGACGCTGAAGGACAAGCAGCTCTACACCCTCGACCTCGGTGCGCTGGTCGCCGGTTCCCGCTACCGCGGTGACTTCGAGGAGCGCCTCAAGAAGGTGCTCAAGGAGATCCGCACCCGCGGCGACATCATCCTGTTCATCGACGAGATCCACACCCTGGTGGGTGCGGGTGCCGCCGAGGGCGCGATCGACGCCGCCAGCATCCTCAAGCCGATGCTGGCCCGTGGCGAGCTGCAGACCATCGGCGCCACGACGCTCGACGAGTACCGCAAGCACCTGGAGAAGGACGCTGCTCTCGAGCGCCGCTTCCAGCCGATCCAGGTGGGTGAGCCCTCGCTGGCCCACACCATCGAGATCCTCAAGGGCCTGCGGGACCGCTACGAGGCGCACCACCGGGTCAGCATCACCGATGCGGCTCTCGTGGCTGCCGCCACCCTGGCCGACCGCTACATCTCCGACCGCTTCCTGCCGGACAAGGCGATCGACCTGATCGACGAGGCCGGTGCCCGGATGCGCATCCGCCGGATGACCGCGCCGCCAGACCTGCGGGACTTCGACGAGCGGATCGCCCAGGTCCGCCGCGACAAGGAGTCCGCGATCGACGCGCAGGACTTCGAGCGGGCCGCGCAGCTCCGCGACAAGGAGAAGCAGCTCCTCGGGCAGAAGGCCCAGCGGGAGAAGGAGTGGAAGGCCGGTGACCTGGACGTCGTCAGCGAGGTCGACGACGAGCAGATCGCCGAGGTGCTCGGCAACTGGACCGGCATCCCGGTCTACAAGCTGACCGAGGAGGAGACCTCGCGCCTGCTGCGCATGGAGGACGAGCTGCACAAGCGCGTCATCGGCCAGGAGGACGCGGTCAAGGCGGTCTCGAAGGCGATCCGGCGCACCCGGGCCGGCCTGAAGGACCCGAAGCGCCCGTCCGGCTCGTTCATCTTCGCCGGCCCGTCCGGTGTCGGTAAGACCGAGCTCTCCAAGGCGCTCGCCGAGTTCCTGTTCGGCAGCGAGGACGCCCTCATCCAGCTGGACATGTCCGAGTTCCACGACCGGTACACGGTGTCCCGGCTGGTGGGTGCCCCTCCCGGCTACGTCGGCTACGACGAGGGCGGGCAGCTGACCGAGAAGGTGCGTCGTCGGCCGTTCTCGGTGGTCCTCTTCGACGAGATCGAGAAGGCCCACCCGGACGTGTTCAACACGCTCCTCCAGATCCTGGAGGACGGGCGGCTCACCGACGGCCAGGGTCGGATCGTGGACTTCAAGAACACGGTCATCATCCTGACCACCAACCTCGGCACGCGGGACGTCGCCAAGGCGGTGTCGCTGGGCTTCCAGGCCTCTGAGGACTCCGAGTCGAACTACGACCGGATGAAGCAGAAGGTCAACGACGAGCTCAAGCAGCACTTCCGGCCCGAGTTCCTCAACCGGATCGACGACACCATCGTCTTCCACCAGCTGCGCGAGAACGAGATCCTCTCGATCGTGGACATCATGATCGCCCGGATCGAGACGCAGCTGAGGAACAAGGACATGGGCCTGGAGCTGACCGACAACGCCAAGAAGTACCTGGCGAAGAAGGGCTTCGACCCGGTGCTGGGCGCGCGGCCGCTGCGTCGCACGATCCAGCGCGACATCGAGGACAACCTGTCCGAGCGGATCCTCTTCAACGAGCTGACCCCGGGTCAGATCGTGGTGGTGGACTGCGAGGGCGACCCGAGCGACATCGACAAGTCCAAGCTTGTCTTCCGGGGCGCCGACCGGCCGGTGGCCGTGCCGGACGCGGTCCCGGCGGACCTCGGCGGCACCGCCGCCACGGGCGCGGACGACGCCGCGTAAGTTCGGGCAACTGATCGAGGGCGACGGCCCCGGTAGGCGAGAGCCACCGGGGCCGTCGCCTTTTCTCATGCCCCCGTAAAGGGGCGGGGGAGCGGGACCGGAGGGCCGTCGCCGACGAGCCGGAAGGACTCCTCGCCGACCGGCTCGACCAGGCCGTCGGTGACCAGCCCGGCCAGCGCCCGGGCCCGCTGCACGTCGTCGTGCCAGACCTGGTCCAGCCGCTGGTGCGGCACCGGCCCGGAGGCGTCGCGGAGCACCGCGAGGAGCAGGCCGCGCACCTGCCGGTCGGTGCCGGCGTAGCGCTGGGGGCGGCGGGTCGGGCCGGCCGGGGCCGGCTGGCCGGAGGCCCGCCAGGCGCAGCTCGACTCGACGGGGCACACCCCGCAGCGCGGGGCCCGGGCGGTGCAGACCACCGCGCCGAGTTCCATGAACGCCGCACTGGCCAGGGCCGCGGCGGCCGGCTCGGTGGGCAGCAGCTCCTCGGTGGCGACCAGGTCGGCGGGGCGGGTGGCGGGTCCCGCGTCGGCTTCGCCGGCGATCGCCCGGCACACCACCCGCCGGACGTTGGTGTCGACCACCGGGTGCCGCTGGCCGTACGCGAAGGCCGCCACCGCCCGGGCCGTGTACGTGCCGACCCCGGGCAGCGCCAGCAGGTGGTCGAGCCGCTCCGGCACCTCACCGCCGTGCCGTTCCACGATGGCCACCGCGCAGTCGCGCAGGCGTACGGCCCGGCGGGGGTAGCCGAGCCGGCCCCACATCCGGATCGCCTCGGCCGGCGTGTCCTCCGCCAGCGCGGCCGGCGTCGGCCAGCGGGACAGCCACGCCTCCCAGGCCGGCAGCACCCGGACCACGGGTGTCTGCTGGAGCATGACCTCGCTGACCAGGATCGCCCAGGCGCCGACCCCGGGTTCGCGCCAGGGCAGGTCGCGGGCGTTGCGTTCGTACCACCGGCTGACCAGGGTGGCGAAGGTGGGCTCAGACATCGCGCCGCCCAGGATGTCACGGGCGGCTTTCCCGCGGGTTGGGCGGGGCGGGCGGGCCGTCGCGGCCGGCCGGCGGCAACGGGGCAGAATGTCCGGATGAACGAGCTCGCGATCACCGTCATCGGCCGGGACCGGCCGGGCATCGTGGCCGACGTCGCCGAGGTCCTCGCGCGGCTCGGGGCGAACCTCACCGACTCGACGATGACCCGGTTGCGGGGACACTTCGCCATGACCCTGATCTGCGTGGGTCCGGCCGCCGCCGACGTCGAGGCCGCGCTGGCCCCGCTCGCCGCCGAGGGCCAGCTGCTGGCCACCGTACGCGCGGTCACCCCCGACGGGCAGACCGCTCCCGGCGGCGAGCCGTACGTGATGGCGGTGCACGGCGCGGACCGGATGGGCATCGTGGCGGCGATGACCCGGGTGCTGACCGACGCGGGCGGCAACGTGACCGACCTGAGCACCCGGTTGACCGGTTCGCTGTACGTGGTGGTCGCCGAGGTCGAGTTGCCGCCGGGCAGCGCCGACGAGGTGGCCGGCCGGCTCACCCGTACCGCTGCGGAGCTGGGCGTGGGGGTCAGCCTCCGCCCGGCGGACACGGACCTCCTGTGACCGCGGAGGAATACGCCGGCCTGGGCGGCTGGACACCGGAGAAGCTCGACGTCCCCGGGGCGGTACGCCCGGTCGTGGCCGCGCCCGACCCGGTGCTCAGCCGGCCCGGCCCGGCGGTCGACCCGACCTCGGCCGAGGTCGTCCAGCTGGCCGCCGACCTGGTCGCCACCATGCGGGTGTCGCCGGGCTGCGTGGGCCTGGCCGCGCCGCAGGTGGGGGTGAGCGCCCAGGTGTTCGCGGTGGATGTGACCGGGCACCCGAAGGCCGTCACCGTGCACGGCGCGTTCGTGCTGTGCAACGCCACCGTGGTGGAGGCGAGCCGCTGGAAGGCCGGGCGGGAGGGCTGCATGTCGGTGCCCGACCTGACCGGTGACGTGAAGCGGGCCAGCCGCCTGGTGGTCGAGGGGGTCCTGCCGGGCAGCGGTGACCCGGTGCGGCTGGTGACCGACGGGTTCGAGGCGCGGGCGCTCCAGCACGAGATCGACCACTGCGCCGGCCTGCTCTTCCTGGACCGGGTGGCGGGGGCGCACGCCGTCTACCAGCGCAAGGTCTACCTCTGACCGGCCTCGGCCGGATAGCGCCGCTCAGCGAGCTGCGCCGTCCTCTGTGGAGCGCGGTGGAACCCGGGCGAGGGCCCTTCGGCGCGTCGGACCGGCGGGCCGGGCGTCGCGCCGCTACGGTGAACGCATCATGCGTCTGACGGTCGGCCCACTGCCTCCCGCCGTGTACTGGCGGCGTCGAGCCGTCGTCTTCGGAGCCGGGCTGCTTTTCCTGATTGTCCTGCTCTATTCGTGCACCGGCACCGACCGCACCGACACCCCGTCGGGCAACGCGGGGGGCAATGCGGGCGGCTCGCCGTCGGCGGCCGCTCCCGGGCCGACCGGTTCGCTGCTGACCCCGCAGTCCACCAGCCCGTCGCCCACCCCGGGCGCGTCGGGCGGCGGCAACGGGACGAGCGACGGTGGCGGCACTGGCACCGACAACGGCGGCGGCCAGAACGGTGGCGGCACGAACGACGGTGGCGCGCCGGCCGCCCCGGTGGCCGACGACGGCACCTGCGCCGACTCGGAGATCCAGGTGACCCCGGTGGCGCTGCCGGCCTCCGCGCAGCGGGGCACGGTGGTCACCCTGCGTCTCCGGGTCAAGAACATCTCGGAGCGCACGTGCAGCCGGGACGTCGGGGCCGACCTGCAGGAGCTCTACATCAAGGCCGGCGCGGCGAAGGTGTGGTCCTCGGACACCTGCGGCACCGGCAAGGGCTCCGACGTGCAGTCGTTCACGCCGAACTTCGAGCGCTCCTACGAGCTGGGCTGGAACGGCCGGGACGTGAGCCGCTGCGCCAACGGCGTGGCCGCCGGCCCGTACGCCCCGATCGGCACGTACCAGCTCTTCGCCCGGGTGGGCACCAAGCTCAGCGAGCCCGTGAAGCTCACCATCACCGGCTGACCCGAGGGTCAGACGTAGCGCTCCAGGATGGACGCCTCGGCGAGCCGGGACAGCCCCTCACGCACGCCCCGGGCGCGGGCGTCGCCCACCCCCTCGACCGCCTGGAGGTCCTCCACGGTCGCGCCCAGCAGGCGCTGGAGGCTGCCGAAGTGCACCACCAGCCGGTCGACCACGGCCGCGGGGAGCCGCGGCACCTTGGCCAGCAGGCGGAAGCCGCGCGGGCTCACGGCGGCGTCGAGCGCGTCCGAGGCGGACGGGTAGCCGATCGCCTTGGCCACCGCGACCAGGTCGATCAGCTCGGTGGCACTGAGCAGGTCCAGCTCGACCAGCGCCTCGTCGAGGGTGCGCGACTTCCGGCCCACCGGCAGGTAGTCCCGGATGACGAGGGTGCGGTCGGCGTCCACCCCGGCCATCAGCTCGTCGAGCTGGAGGGCGAGCAGGCGGCCGTCGGTGCCCAGCTCCACGACGTAGCCGGCGATCTCGTCGGCGATCCGCCGGACCATCTCCAGCCGCTGCACCACGGCCACGGCGTCGCGGACGGTGACCAGATCCTCGATCTCCAGGGCGGAGAGCGTGCCGGAGACCTCGTCCAGCCGCAGCTTGTAGCGCTCGAGCGTGGCCAGCGCCTGGTTGGCGCGGGAGAGGATCGCCGCCGAGTCGTCCAGCACGTGCCGCTGGCCGTTCACGTAGAGGCTGATGATCCGCATGGACTGGCTGACCGAGATGACCGGGTAGCCGGTCTGCCGGGCCACCCGCTCGGCGGTGCGGTGCCGGGTGCCGGACTCCTCGGTGGGGATCGACGGGTCGGGCATCAGGTGCACCGCGGCCCGGACGATCCGGGTGCCGTCGCTGGAGAGCACCACGGCGCCGTCCATCTTGCACAGCTCCCGGACCCGGGTCGCGGAGAACTCGACATCGAGCGGGAAACCGCCGGTGCAGATCTGCTCGACGATCTTGTCATAGCCGAGCACGATCAGCGCGCCCGTGCGGCCGCGCAGGATCCGCTCCAGGCCGTCGCGCAGCGCGGTGCCCGGCGCCATGAGGGCGAGGTTGGCCCGCAACGGGTCGCCGCCGGCCCCGCCGACGCTTCCGGTGACGCTCACGCTGATGGGACGGGCGGGGGAGCCCACGGCGCCGGTGCGGGCGTGCGGCGTCGTCGCGGCGGGCTTGGTGGCATCGCGGTCGATCGGCACGGGCACAGTCTACGGACTGCGGTGCGGTGGGTGCTCTCGTGGTTACTGTGATGTGTCACGATGTCCGGCTCCCCCCGTCGCCGACCCGCTGCGCCAGCTGTCCGGAATCGCCCGGCCGGTCCCACCGTACGCCTACGGACGGTCACTCGGCCGACGCGCGGGCGGCAGCCTGGAGGGCCGCCCGGACGTCGGTGACCTCTGTCACCCTCATGGTCCCGGGGGCCGCCACCCCGCTGCTGTCCGGGCCGCAGCCGGGCGGCACGAGGGCCAGCCGGAAGCCGAGCCGGGCGGCCTCGGCCAGCCGGCGGGGCACCGCACCGACCCGGCGCACCTCGCCGGTCAACCCGACCTCGCCGATGGCCACCAGCTGCGGGTTGAGGGCCAGGTTGAGCCCGCCGGAGGCGACCGCCAGCGCCACGGCCAGGTCGGCCGCCGGCTCGACCACCCGGATGCCGCCCACCGTGGCGGCGAAGACCTCACGGTCGTGCAGCGTCAGCCGCTCGGTGCGCCGCTGGAGCACCGCGAGCACCATGGCCAGCCGGGCGCCGTCCAGCCCGGAGACCGTGCGCCGGGGGGAGCCGGCGACCGTGGCGCCGATCAGCGCCTGCACCTCGGTGACCAGGGCCCGCCGCCCCTCCATGGCCACGGTCACACAGGTGCCCGGGACCGGCTCGGAGTAGCGGGTCAGGAACAGGCCGGACGGGTCGGCCAGGCTGCTGATGCCACCCTCGTGCATCTCGAAGCAGCCCACCTCGTCGGCCGCGCCGAACCGGTTCTTCACGCCGCGGACCAGGCGCAGCGAGGAGTGCTTGTCGCCCTCGAAGTGCAGCACCACGTCGACCAGGTGCTCCAGCACCCGGGGGCCGGCGACCTGGCCGTCCTTGGTGACGTGCCCGACCAGCACGGTGGCGACGCCGCGCTCCTTGGCGACCGCGACGAGCGCCGCGGTGACCGCCCGGACCTGGGTGACCCCGCCCGGGACGCCCTCGGTGCCGGTCGTCGAGATGGTCTGCACCGAGTCGAGGACCAGCAGCCCGGGCTTCACCGCGTCGAGGTGGCCGAGCACCGCTGAGAGGTCGCTCTCGGCGGCCAGGTAGAGCTGGTCGTGCAGGGTGCCCATCCGCTCGGCGCGCAGCCGCACCTGGCTGACCGACTCCTCACCGCTGACCACCAGCGACGGGCTGCCCGCGTTGGCCGCCCACTGCTGGGCGACGTCGAGCAGCAGGGTGGACTTGCCGACCCCCGGCTCGCCGGCGAGCAGCACCACTGCGCCGGGGACCAGGCCGCCGCCGAGCACCCGGTCGAGCTCGCTGACGCCGGTGGCCCGCGCCCGGGCGGGCGCGGCGCTGATGGTGGCGATCGGGCGGGCCGGCTCGGCGGGCATCCGGGAGCTGACCACCCGGCCGGAGACCAGCGGGCCGCTCACCGTGCACTCGACCACCGAGCCCCACTCGCCGCACTCCGGGCAGCGCCCGACCCACTTGGGGGGCTGGTGACCGCAGGCGTCGCACTCGTAGGCCGGGCGGGGCTCACGGGCGGCGGCGCGGCCGCGACCGGCGGCGGCGCGGGGCGAGGGCGATCGGGACGTGGTCACCCCAGGACGCTAACCGGGCGGTACGACGAAAGCCCACCCGGAAACGGCGACACCGCCGGCGTGGCGCTGGCCACGGCGGCGGTGTCGTCGACGATCGCGGGATCGGTCAGCTGTGGCCGCCGCCCTCGTTGCCGCCCTCCTCGAGGCCACCCGGGTGCCCGGCGCCACCCTCCTCGCGCGGCTGCACGACCGGCGAGGCGGGCGCGGGCGGGGTCAGCGGGACGCCGACGGCCGCACCGGTCTTGATCACCTTGCCGCCGCCGAAGTCGAACGTCAGGTTGACCCGCTGGCCGACGAGCAGGTCCTGGTTCAGCCCGACGAGCTGGAGGAACTGCGGGCTGTTGCTGGTGAGCGGGAGGTAACCCAGGGCCGGGATCTCGAACCGGGCCGGCTGGCCGGCCGGCGCCGGGCTGGTGGACGGCGACGGGTTGGCCGAGGCCGATCCGCTGGCCGACGCGGAGCCGCTGGCCGACGGCGACTCCTCGGTGCCGAGCGACTGGCTCGGCGAGGCGCTCGGGTCGGTCGCGGTGGGCGACGCGGAGGCGGGCTCGGTCGGCGAGCCGGTCGGGGTGGCCCCGTCGCTGCCGGTCCCGGCGCCGCTGAGCACGATCTCCCGGGCGCTGTCGGTGGTGACGGTCACGGTCACCGGCTCCCGGCTGTCGTTGTAGACCACGACGTTGACCCGGGCCTGCGCACCCGCCTTGTAGCCCTCGGGGCCGGGGAACTCCAGGTAGAGGCCGCGCACCTTGTAGAGGTTGTCGGGGGTCTGGACGTTGACGCCCTGCACCGACGGGATCTTGTTGGCGGTCTCGGCCACCTGGCCGGCGCCACACCCGGTCAGCAGCAGGCTCGCCGCCGCCGCCGTACCGGCCAGCAACAGGGCCGCCGGCCGGGAACCCCTGATCGAGCGCGTCACGTCGGTCCTCCTCGTCACGATCCCCACCCGGCCGGACGCCGGACACGGGGTGGCCATACCCGCGCAGACCGCGCTCCAGGGTAGTTGGAGCTGATCGAGGCCCGCACGCCGACCCGGTAATGCCACCTTCCAGGGGACCGGTCAGACCACCCGACCGCTCGCCACCAGGAGCACCACATCGATCAGCGCCACGACCAGCACCGCCCGGAAGGCGGCCACCGGCCGGGCGCCGGCCCCGGTCGCCGTGCGTCCGACGTACCAGCCGACGGCCGGCACCCCGACGGCGGCGGCGACCGCCGCCAGCCCGGCCCACGACGGCCGTCCGGGTGGCCCGACGACCAGCGCGACGGTGGCCGCGAGGAGCAGCCCGGCGGCGGCCGCCCGGCTGCCCGCCGGTCCCAACCGGTGGGGCAGCCCGCGGACGCCGGTCCGTGCGTCGTCGGCCAGGTCCGGCAGCACGTTGGCGAAGTGCGCCCCCGCGCCCAGCAGCGCCGCGGCGGCGACCAGCCAGACCGGCGGCGCGGGCGTGCCGGGCAGGGCCAGCACCACGAAGGCGGGCAGCGCGCCGAACGAGACCGCGTAGGGCAGCACCGAGACCGGGGTCGACTTCAGCGGCCAGTTGTAGAGCAGCGCCGAGACCAGGGCGAGGGTGGCGCAGAGCGCCGCCGCCGGACCGGCGACCAGCGCCAGCAGCGGGGTGGCCACGGCGGCCGGCACGGTGGCGCGGGCCAGGACCCGCCGCGAGACCGCGCCGGTGGCCACCGGTTTGTCGGTACGCCCCACCGTGGCGTCCCGGTCGGCGTCGATCAGGTCGTTGCTCCAGCCCACGGCGAGCTGGCTGGCCAGCACCGTGAGCGACACGGCGGCGACCCCGCCCGCACCGTGCCCGACCGCCCGGGCGAGCAGCCCGGCCACCACGGTCACCGCGGCGGCCGGTTCCGGGTGGCTCGCCCTGACCAGCCCTAACACCGACATCGACATAAGGGAAGTCTGGTCGTTACCGGGGAGTCGTGCCACGCTCGGTCCATGCGAGACGCGGCACCGGTGTCCACCCCACCCCGGGTGCTGCCGCCCAACGATCCCCGCCAGTACGACGACCTGGCCGGCGAGTGGTGGCGACCGGACGGCGCCTTCGCGATGCTGCACTGGCTGGCCCGGGCCCGTGCGGCCATGGTGCCGCCGGCGTCCGAAAGGGACGCGCTGCTGGTCGACCTGGGCTGTGGCGCCGGCCTGCTCGCCCCCCACCTGGCCGGCAAGGGTTACCGGCACATCGGGGTCGACCTGACCCGCTCCGCCCTCGACCAGGCCGCCGCGCACGGGGTGACCGTGATCCAGGGCGACGCCACCGCGGTCCCGCTCGCGGACGGCTGCGCCGCCGTGGTCTCCGCCGGTGAGCTGCTGGAACACGTGCCGAACTGGCGGCGCGCGGTGGCCGAGGCGTGCCGGCTGCTGCGGCCCGGCGGCCTGCTGGTGCTCGACACGCTCAACGACACCCTGCTGGCCCGGCTGGTCGCGGTGGAGCTCGGTGAGCGGCTGCCCACCGTGCCGCGCGGCATCCACGATCCACGGTTGTTCGTGGACGCCCGCGCGCTGGTCGCCGAGTGCGCCCGGCACGGCGTGGCCCTGCGGCTGCGCGGCGTCCGCCCCGAGCTGGGCGGGACGGTGGCCTGGCTGTGGCGCCGCTGGCGCGGCGACGGTCGTCCCACCCGGAGGGAGCCGCGCATCGTGCCGACCCGGTCGACCGCCGTGCTCTACCAGGGCCGTGGGCACCGGAGCGGGTAGCGCGGGCCGCCCGGGGTAAAGGGGACGCCGAGAAGGGGGCTACATGACTGTGCACGCGCTGGAGGCGGCGCGCAGGTTGGCGCCGCGACTGGCCGCCCGCGCGGCCGATCACGACCGGAACGGCTCGTTCCCGGTCGAGGACTTCGCCGACCTCCGGGCGGCCGGCCTCTTCGGGCTCATGGTGCCGCGCGAGCTGGGCGGCCTGGGTGCCACCTTCGCCGAGTACGCCGCGGTCGCCACCGAACTGGCCCGGGGCAACGGCGCGACGGCGCTGGTGTTCAACATGCACGCCTCGGTCACCGGCGCGCTCGGCGCGGTGAACGAGGAGCTGGCCGAGACGCTCGGCGTACCGGACGAGGCGCTGGCCGCCCGGGACCGGCTGCTCCGCGCGGCGGCCGAGGGCGCCTGGTACGCGGTGGCCATGAGCGAACGTGGCGCCGGCGCCCGGCTGTCCCAGCTCAGCACGGTCTACGAGGCGGTCGAGGGCGGCTGGCACCTCAAGGGCAGCAAGGCGTTCTGCTCCGGCGCGGGCCACCCGGACGGCTACCTGGTGGCCGCCCGCAGCGCCACCGACCAGTCGGTGGTGTCCCAGTTCCTGGTGCCGGCCGGGGAGGGGATCACGGTCGAGCCCACCTGGGACTCGCTGGGCATGCGCGCCACCTCCTCCCACGACGTGCACCTGGACGTGACCGTGCCGGCCGACCGGCTGCTCGGCGGGGTGGAGGGGCTGGCCCTGGTGGTCGCCCAGCTCATGCCGCACTGGCTGGTGGCCAGCTACGCGGCCGTCTACGTCGGGGTGGCCCGGGCCTCGATCGACGCCGCGGCCGAGCACCTGAAAGCCCGCGACCTGGCCGGCCTGCCGGCGGTCCGGGCCCGGCTCGGCCGGGCCGACGCGGCGGTCGCGGCGGCCGAGCTGGTGGTGGCCGAGGCGGCCCGCCGGGTCGACGAGGCGCCCGGCGACGCGGAGACCAACCGCTGGGTGTGGCGCGCAAAGCTGCTCGCCGGCACCACCGCGGCCGACGTGGCGGGGTCCATGCTGGAGGCGGCCGGCACCTCGGCCACCCGGCGGGGGCATCCGTTGGAGCGGCTCTACCGGGACGCCCGGTGCGGCTCGCTGCACCCGGCGACCTCCGACGTCTGCGCCGACTGGCTCGGCATCGCCGCGCTCGGCGGCGATCCGGACCGCGACGGCGCGACGCCCCGGTGGTGAGCGGGAGGAGTGAGCCGGTCTTGCGAGCGCGGTCGCGAACGGAGGGCGGCTTGGTGAATCGGTTTTTGCCGGGCCCGCAGTCGGAAGCGGGCGGGGCTCGTTGGTGAAGCGTGGGGTTGCGGGACGAGAGGTGGGGGACATGGGCGTGCCGGTGATCGCGGGCCTGGGTACGGCGCAGCCGCCGTCCGCCGCGCAGGACGAGCTGTGGGAGGGGTTCTTCGCGAAGCACTTCTCCGGGACCACCCGGGCGCTGGCCGAGCGCATCTTCGCCAATTCCGGGGTGTCCCGGCGGCAGGCGGCGGTGAACCCGCTGCTGGAGGACGTCTCCGAGTGGCCCACCGAGCGCCGGATGCGGCGCTACCAGGTCGAGGCGTTGCCGCTGGGCAAGGAGGCGGTCGGCCGGGCGCTGACCGCCGCCGGTCTGGACGCCGGTGACGTCGGCCTCTTCGTGGTCTGCTCCTGCACCGGGTACGCCACCCCCGGGCTGGACATCCTGCTCGCCCGGGACCTGGGCATGGCCCCGGACACCCAGCGCATGTTCGTCGGGCACATGGGCTGCTACGCGGCCCTGCCCGGGCTCGGCGCGGCGAGCGACTTCGTCACGGCCCGGGACCGTCCCGCGCTGCTGCTCTGCGCGGAGCTGACCAGCCTGCACATCCAGCCGCCGGGCGCCCGGGTGGACACCCAGCAGATCGTCTCGCACGCGCTGTTCTCGGATGCCGCGGTCGCCGCCGTGGTCGTCCCCGGCGGCCGGGGCTACGCGCTGCGCGAGGTCACCTCGGTCACCGACACCTCCACGGCCGACCACATGACCTGGGACGTCACCGACACCGGCTTCCGGATGGGCCTGTCACCGAAGGTGCCGCAGGTGCTCTCGCGCCATGTCCGGGGGCTGGTGGACGACCTGCTGGCCCGGCACGGGTGGCACCGCGACGAGGTGGACGGTTGGGCGGTGCACCCGGGCGGCCCCCGCATCCTCAACGTGGTGGAGCGGGAGCTGGCCCTGCCGCCGACGGCGCTCGCGGCGTCCCGGGCGGTCCTGGACGAGCACGGCAACTGCTCGTCGCCGACGGTGCTGCTGATCCTGGACCGGCTGCGCCGGGCCGCGACGCCGCCGGAGCGGGTGGTGATGCTGGCCTTCGGGCCGGGCCTCACGCTCTACGCCGCCCTGCTGGAGCGCACCGACTGACGGGACGGTGGCCGGCGCCCCGCGCCGATACGCTCTGCGCGTGGCTCCCGACGAGCGGATCCGGCGCGCGCTGCTGGCCGGGCTGACGGTGGCGGCGCTGGCGGCCGGCGCGGCCTGGTGGCGGGCGGCGGCGCCGGCGCTGGGGCGGACCGGCCCCGCCCCCGCCCGGTCGACCGGCGCCTTCCTCGAACCCGGCATCCGGGTCGACGCGAGCGCCCCCCGCGTCGGGTCGAGGGTGGTGGTGGACCCGCGGACCGGGCGGGTGCTGGACCAGGTCGAGCTGTCCGGGCCAGAGGCGGATCCGGACGCGCCCCTGGTCGTCCACGAGGAGCCCGGCGGCCTGGCCCGGTCGCGCGAGGTCACGCACGGCGTGTGGCGGGAGCGGTCCCTCCTGATGCCGGGCGATGCCCCGGTGACCCGGATGGCGAACGCGCCGGACGCGGCCGAGTTCCTGCTGACGGTCCGCTGCTCCGGCCCCGGCACGGTCGTCGTCGGGCTCACCGGCTCGGCCGACGACGAGACGGAGCGGGTGCTGAGCTGCGAGGAGCCGAACGCCGTCTCGTTCTCGGTGGTGGGCGCCCGCGGCGGGCCCCTCCTGGTGCGCTTCGTCGCGCTCCACGACCGGGTCGACCTCGACGCCCAGCTGGACACGCTGGGCTGAGCGGCGGTCAGCCCGCCAACCGGGCCAGGTCGTCGCGGTAGTCCGTCACCGGCCCCAGCTCGGGCACCACCCGGACCAGGGTGCCCTGCCGGTCCACCAGCAGGGCGGCGGCCGTTCCGGGGTGGGCGGAGAGGTGCAGGTAGGAGCGGAGGCCGCCGGCCGGGTCGGCGAGCGTCCGTACCCCCGGCGCGGTGACGGCCGCGGCGGTGCGGTCCTCGGTGACGGTGACCACGGTGACCCCCGGCGGCGCGGCGGCCGCCGCGGTGCTGACCTGCTCCGTGCAGGCGCACGCGTCCACCAGGACGATCATGGCGGGCAGCAGGCCGCGCAGCGGCACCGGCGCGTCGTCGGGGCCGACGAGGTCGAGGGCTGGCAGTGGCCCGACGGGGGCCGTCGGGTACGGCAGCACGGTGGGCGCCCCCCCGGAGCGGCTCGACCGGGGCCAGGTGACGGCGGCCAGCCCGGTGAGCGTGATCAGCACGGCGACCAGCAGGACCAGCACCGGTAGCCCGACCGACGGCCGGCCGGGCGGGCCGAGGCGGGGTCCGCGGCCGGCCGGACGGTTCGCCCGGCGCAGCTCGCGGCGGACCTGGCGAGCCTCCTCGGCCAGTGCCGAGGCGTCGTCGGGGACGACCACCCGGCCCCACTCCGGGGGCAGGTCGGGGAGCCCGTCCGGTGGCCCGTGGCCTTCAGCGTCAGGCATGCCCATCGGACCCCCAGGAACCGTCTCGGTGAGCGGACGTCAGTCCATCCCCAGGGTCCCGCACCGGTGGTCGTACCGCCACACCTGGGCGCAGGTGGAATTCCAGAGCTACCATGGAAGGAGCGCATCGCCCTAGATATGAACGCTTCCGTCACTCTTACCGGGTTGTCATCCGATGGTCACGGAGCGTGCCGAAACCATCGGCTTGACCGCCTGTCAAGCTGAAGAAATACCTCTCACAGGGCCCCTGAGCTGCGCCAACGGTCAGGACAGCGGTGAGACATCGGTGCCTGAGCGTGTTACCCTAGACACAGCGAAAGGGGTTTCGAACCTATGGTTTTCAGTGTCGGCGAGACCGTTGTTTACCCCCACCACGGGGCCGCACTCATCGAGGCAATCGAGACTCGGGTCATCAAGGGCGAGCCTAAGCAGTACCTCGTCCTGAGGGTCGCGCAGGGTGACCTGACGGTCCGGGTGCCCGCCGAGAACGCCGAGATCGTGGGTGTGCGCGAGGTGGTCGGCGAAGAGGGCCTGGGCAAGGTCTTCGACGTGCTCCGTGCACCGCACACCGAGGAGCCGACCAACTGGTCGCGGCGTTACAAGGCGAATCTGGAGAAGCTGGCCTCCGGTAACCCGCTGAAGGTCGCCGAGGTCGTCCGCGACCTGTGGCGTCGGGAGCGGGAGCGGGGTCTCTCCGCGGGTGAGAAGCGCATGCTGGCCAAGGCGCGGGACATTCTCGTCGGCGAGGTCGCGCTGGCCGAGAAGAGCACCAAGGACGAGGCGGAGACGCTGCTCGACAAGGTGCTGACCGAGGCCTGATCCACAGCAGTCGTCGTACCCACCCCGTAGCAAACGAATCCGAGGACCGCGACGTGACCGCGCAGCTCAATCCGCGCGGTGACGTCGCGGTCCTTGTTCCTGCCGCCGGAGCCGGGGTACGCCTCGGCCCGGGCGCTCCCAAGGCGCTCCGGCCGCTCGCCGGCGAGCCGCTGCTGGTGCACGCGGTCCGCCGGATCGCCGCCGCGCCCTCGGTGCACACGATCGTGGTGGCCGCCCCGGCCGCCGACGTCGAGTCGGTCCGGCTGATGCTCGCGCCGGTGGCCCCGGTGACCGTCGTCCCCGGCGGCGCCGAACGCCAGGCGTCGGTGGCCGCCGCGCTGGCCGCCGTCCCCGCGGGGCCGCAGATCGTCCTCGTGCACGACGCGGCACGTGCGCTCACCCCACCCGCGCTGGTCGAGTCGGTGGCCGCGGCCGTCCGCGCCGGCCACGGCGGGGTGATCCCGGTGCTGCCGGTGGTCGACACCGTCAAGGAGGTCGACGCGGGCGAGCGGGTCCTCGGCACGGTCGACCGGGCCGCCCTGCGCGCGGTGCAGACCCCGCAGGGTTTCCGCCGGTCGGTGCTGACCGCCGCCCACGAGGCGGCCGGCGATCCGCTCACCGACGACGCCGGCCTCGTCGAGAAACTGGGCGTCCCGGTGGTCTGCGTACCCGGGTCGGAGCTGGCCCTGAAGATCACCCGCCCGTTCGACCTGGCCCTGGCCGAGCACCTGCTGGCCACCTGCGCCTGACGCGTACCCTCGGGCCATGATCGTTCCTCGGGTGGCCATCGGCACGGACGTGCACGCCTTCGCGGCCGGGCGGCCCTGCTGGGTCGCCGGCCTGCACTGGCCCGACCAGGACGGCCTGGCCGGCCACTCGGACGCCGACGTGGTGGCGCACGCCGCCTGCAACGCCCTGCTCTCCGCGGCCGGCCTCGGCGACCTGGGCGCCAACTTCGGGGTGGACCAGCCGGAGTGGGCGGGCGCGTCCGGGGTGGCCCTGCTGACCGAGAGCGCCCGGCGGGTCCGGGCGGCCGGCTTCGAGATCGGCAACGTGTCCGTCCAGGTGGTCGGCAACCGGCCGAAGATCGGTCCGCGCCGGGAGGAGGCGCAGCGGGTGCTCTCCGCGGCGGTCGGCGCGCCGGTCACCGTCTCCGCCGCCACCACCGACGGCCTGGGCTTCACCGGGCGCGGCGAGGGGCTCACCGGGATCGCGGTGGCGCTGGTCTACGAGGCGCCGGCGGTGTGACGCGGCGACCGGGGTGGCCGGGTCGCCGCGACAGGTCAGTCGACGTCCGTGCAGACGTTGTGGGTCGTGCCGTGCAGCATGGTGATGGTCTTGTCGAAGGTGGGTGTGAACTCCACGGCGAACTGGCCGTCCACGATCCACAGCCCCTTCGGCAGCGAGCCCGCGTTCTCCCGGAAGCCGAGCAGGACCGGCCCGGTCACGTACCAGGTCATCGAGCCGTCCGTGCCGTAGACGACCAGCGACGTGCCGCTCGCGTCCGCCGTGGACGTGGCTCCGGTCTCCAGGTTGGTCACCCGGTCGATCAGGGTGCCGGTGAACAGCTCCCGCTTCGGTGAGCCGTCCGGGTACGTCGCCAGGGTCAGCTTCCGGACCTCGTCGACGATCGGTTCGACCCGTACCGCGAAGTCGCACCGGGCTCCGGCGGGCATCTCGAACGCCTCCTGCGGGGCCGGCTCCCAGGCGCCGGGGCCGCTGCCGCCGCTCGCGGCGGACGCCGAGCCGGGCAGTGCCGCGACGATCGCGGCCAGGACCGACGCCACCGCGACGCTCATCTTCAGACGCATGGTCACTCCATCCGTGTTTCGGGTCAGGGCCGCACCAGGATCACCAGGCCCGCTCACCACGGACTCACCACTCGCCCAGCTCCCGCCGGGCCGAACCGGCCCGGGTGCCGGGCCGTGCGCCGGGAAGCCCACCATCCGCTCACCGCCGGATGACAACCGGCGGCCCGGGCCAGACTGTCCTGTCCGGTATGGAATTCCGACTGCTCGGACCCTTCGAGGCCCGTCACCGGGGCCGGCCGGTCGAGGTCGGCAGCCGCCGCCAGGAGCGCTGCCTGCTCGGTGTGCTGCTGCTCGACACGGGACGGGTGGTCCGCACCGAACGCCTCATCGACCTGCTCTGGAACGGCCGGCCGCCGGCGTCGGCACGCGGTGCCGTGCAGACGTACATCGGGCGGTTGCGGGGGGCGTTGACGCCGTACGGGGTGCGGATCAGCACCCGGGGCGAGGGCTACCTCGTGGAGGCCGACGGGCACCACGTCGACGTCGACGAGTTCGGCGAGCTGGTGCGGGCGGCGGGCGCCGCCGCCGACCCCGCCGAGCGGGTACGGCTGCTCGACCGGGCACTGGCCCTCTGGCGGGGGCCGCTGCTCGCCGACGCGGCGGACGGCGAGCTGCGGGAGCGGCTGCACGGCACGGTCGAGGAGCTCCGGCTGGTCGCCGTCGAGCTGCGCGCCGAGGCGCAGCTCGCGCTGGGCCAGCACGCCCGGGCGATCGCCGAGCTGATGCCCCTGGCCGTCCGGCACCCGACCCGCGAACAGCTCGTCGCCGTCCTGATGACCGCGCTGTACCGGGGCGGGCGCCAGGCCGACGCGCTTCGGCTGTACCGGACCACCCGGCGGCTGCTCGTGGACGAGCTGGGCGTCGAGCCGGGGCCGCGCCTGCGGGAGGTGCACCGCCGGATCCTGCGCGGCGACGACCGGCTGGACCGGCCCGGCCGGCCCGTCTACGAGGTCCGGGTACGCGACGAGTGCCTGCCGTGGAGCGTCGGGGGTCACCCGGCGCTGGACTTCTGCAACACCTTCGCCGGGTGGGGGCACGAACCGCCGTTGCCGGGCGCCGAGTGGCTGCGCGGCTACCGCACCCTGGCCGTGTGGGCCGGGCACGTGGGGCTGGTCGACGACGTCTCGGTGAGCCGGCTGCTGCACCTCGGCCGGCGGGACCCCGACCAGGCCGAGGCGGTGCTCGCCGAGGCACGGAAACTGCGGCACGCGCTGTACGGGTGCCTGACCGGACCGGACGACCGGCACGGGTTCGAGGTGGTCGCCCGGTACGCCGAGGCCGCCGCGAAGGAGCTGGTGTTCCGGCGCGAGACCGACGGTCGCGGGCGCTGGTGGCCGGAGCTCGCGGCCGGGCTCCGGATGCCCCTGCACGCGGTCGCGTGGAGTGCCGCCCAACTGCTCGCCGACCCGCGCCGGCTCACCCTCCGGATCTGCCCGGACGAGCGGTGCGGCTGGCTCTTCCTGGACGAGAGCGGGCTGCGGCGCTGGTGCAGCCTGGGGACCTGCGGGCGCTCGCTGGACCGGTCCCGCTGCCACAGCGCCTGACCGCCGTTCGCGCCGGCGGCGGCGGGAGCGGCCGGCGGTTACGCTCGGCGGGATGCCTCCCGACGCCGCCCCCGACCAGTTCGCCGCCGACGGCTACGTCCAGCGCGCGCAGCTCCTCGCCGAACTGGGCCGGTACGACGAGGCCGCCGAGGAACTGGACGGGGCGCTCGCCACCGACCCGGGCAACGCCGGGGCGTTGACCATGCTGGCCCGGGTGCACCTCGCCGCCGGCCGGCCGGCGGAGGCGCTGCCGGTCGCCGAGGCCGCCGTGGCCGCCGCCGCCGGTGCCCTGTCGCCGCTGGTGGCGCGCGGCTTCGCCCTGGTCGACCTGGGCCGGTGGAAGGCCGCGGCGAGCACCGGGGACGAGATCCTGGCGCTCGGCCCGGACGACGCGTACGCCCAGCGCAGCGCCGCCGCGATCCTGGCCGGCGCGCGCAACGGCCAGGCGGCGCTCAACGCCGCCTGGCGCGGTGTGGAGCTGGCCCCGGAGACCGCCCAGGCGCACCTGGTGCTCGGCCTGGTCGCCGCCCGGCTGGAGCTGTACGACCTGGCCGAGCGGGCCTACCGGGAGGCGCTGCGGCTGGACCCGGAGCTGGCCGAGGCGCGGCACGACATGGGCGTGATCCGGCTGGAGCAGCGCCGCTACGCGGTGGCGCTGGAGCACCTGGCCGAGTCGGCGGTCCTGGACCCGGCGGTCGGCCACACCAGCCGGACCGTCGCCGACGGGTTGCGCGAGCTGGTTCTCTACGGCGCCGGCTGGTCGCTGGTGGCCACCGTGCTGGTCGCCTTCCTGGCGCCGGTCGCGCCGAGCCCGTCCCGGATCTTCGCGGTGCTGACCGCGCTCGGCGGGGCCCTGCTGGCCTGGCGGTACGCGGTCCGGCTGCCCGGCCGGCCGGACACGATCGTGTCCGGGCTGTTCCGCGCCGATCCGGCCCTGGCCCTGGCCGTGTGCGCGGTGGCCGCCGCCCCGGTGCTGCTGGTGCTCTACGCGCTGGTCGGCGGCCCGTGGCCGCTGGTCGCCGGGATCACGGCGACGGTGGTGGCCGAGTTCGTCGTGCTGGCACGGCCCGGCCACCACCCCCGACGCTAGGCTCGGCGCGCCCAGGTCCAGGCGTACGCGTCGTCCTCGCAGGCGGTCCCGGCGTCGCAGAGGTCGAGCGGGCGGAAGGTGTCCACCATGACCGCCAGCTCGTCGAAGAACTCCGCCCCGATCGACCGCTCGGCGGCGCCCGGCTGGGGGCCGTGGGTGAAGCCGGACGGGTGCAGCGAGATCGAGCCCTGCTCGATGCCGGAGCCGCGCCGGGCCTCGTAGTTGCCGCCGGTGTAGAAGAGCATCTCGTCGGAGTCGACGTTGTGGTGGTTGTACGGCACCGGGATGGCGTCCGGGTGGTAGTCCACCTTGCGCGGCACGAACGAGCAGATCACGAAGTTCGGGCCCTGGAAGGTCTGGTGCACGGGCGGCGGCTGGTGGATCCGGCCGGTGATCGGCTCGAAGTCGTGGATGGAGAACGCCCACGGGTAGAGGTGGCCGTCCCAGCCGACCACATCGAACGGGTGGTTCGCATAAACATGACGAGTCCACACTGTGCCGCTACCGTCCGGGCGTGCCGCCCGGGACCGGTGCCGGACCAGCACCTCGACGTCGGTCTCGTCGACGAGCAGCGGGGTGTCCGGCCCGCGGACGTCCCGCTCGCAGTAGGGCGAGTGCTCCAGGAACTGCCCGCGCACCGAGAGGTAGCGCTTGGGCGGGCCGACGTGGCCGGCGGCCTCGATGGCGAGCAGCCGGGTCGGCTCGTCGCCGGTGGGCACGAGGCGGTGGATGGTCGAGGTGGGGATGATGACGTAGTCGCCGGCGACCGCCTCCAGCACGCCGAACGGCGACTCCACCCGCAGCGTCCCGGACTCCAGGTAGAGGCAGTGGTCGCCGGTGGCGTCCCGGAACAGCGGCGACGGCCGGTCGGCCAGCACGTAGGCGATCCGCACGTCGTCGTTGGCGAGCAGGTACTGCCGGCCGAGCACCGGGTCGGCGCCCGCGCCGTCGAGCTTGTGGGTGCGCAGGTGCCGCGGCTTCAGCGGCAGGTTGGGCACCCGGGTGAAGGCGGGCGGGGCGAACTCCTCGGCGGCCACGATCGCCGTGGGCGCGTGCCGGTGATAGAGCAGCGACGAGTCGGAGGAGAAGCCCTCCTGGCCGACCAGTTCCTCGGCGTAGAGGGTGCCGTCGGGCTGGCGGAACTGGGTGTGGCGCTTGCGGGGCACCTCGCCGACGCTGCGGTAGTACGGCATCTCGCCTCCCGATATGTCCCGTTCTCCGGCCGGTGGCGTCCGATAATCGGACGCAGTTGTCCGTTCCTTGTAGCGTCCCGTAGATTCTTGTCTCGTGTCAACGCAGGTGCCCCGCCTCTTCGCCGGCCTCGTCGACGACGCGGCGGTCTTCCCGCCCGGCAGCGCCGCGCTGCCGGACGCCGTGACCGCGCATCTCCGACACCGGGCCGGGTGGTACGCCGACCTGGTCGGCCCGCTGCTGCTGCCCGCCTCGGCCCTGCCGGACCTGCCCGACGTGCTCGCCCCGGAGGCGTCCCTGGCGGTCGGCGTGATCGGCGACGTGCCGGTCGGCCGGCTGGAGGCGGCCCTCGCCGAGGCCGACGCCCGGGTCACCGTCCGCCAGGTCGAGGCGCCCGTGGCCAAGCGCGGCGAGGACCCACAGCCCGGCCTGGCCGACCTGCTCAAGCTCGCCGAGCGCCTCGCCGGCACCGCGGTCTACGCGGAGATCCCCCTGACCTTCGGGCTCCTGAACGCGCTCGACGCCCTCGCTGCGGCGCGGGCCGGCGGGCTGCCCGTGGCCGCCAAGTTCCGCACCGGCGGGCTGGCCGCCGAACTCTTCCCGACCCCGGTGGAGCTGGCCGCGGTGATCTGCGCCTGCCGGGACCGGGAGCTGCCGTTCAAGCTGACCGCCGGACTGCACCAGGCGATCCGCCACCGGGACCCGGAGACCGGCTTCACCCACCACGGGTTCGTCAACGTGCTGGCGGCCGCGCTGGCGGCCACCGGAGGCGCCGAGGTCGACGGGGTGGCCGAGCTGCTCGCCGTCACCGACCCGCTCCGGGTGGTCGAGCAGGCCCGGGCACACCAGGACGCCGAGCGCCCGCTCTGGGTCGGCTACGGCTCGTGCAGCATCTCCGAACCACTGACCGATCTGATCCGGCTGGGGCTGGTGAACGGGGGCTACGAGGAATGAGCGAGCGCAGCGAGCGAATCAGCAGGTTCAGTGCGGTGGTGCCTCATGTCGGCACGGAGCGGAGCGGAGTGGCGGCATGAGCTGGGTGACGGGTGCCGCGGGTTCGGCGTACGGGGTGGCCAACCTGCCGTACGGGGTGTTCCGGCAGGGCGACCGCGAGCCGCGGATCGGCGTGCGCATCGGTGACTTCGTGCTGGACCTGGCGGGCGCGGAGGCCGCCGGGCTGGTGCTGGCCGCCGGCGCGCTGGGTCGGCACACCCTCAACGACTTCATGGCGCTCGGCCGTCCGCAGTGGACCGCCGTGCGACAGCGGATCACCGAGCTGCTCACCGACCCGGCGCACCGGCCGGCCGTGGAGCCGCTGCTGGTGCCGCTGCGCGAGGTGGAACTGCTGCTCCCGTTCGAGGTCGCCGACTACGTCGACTTCTACTCGTCCGAGCACCACGCGTCGAACGTCGGGCAGATCTTCCGCCCCGGCCAGCCGCCGCTGCTGCCGAACTGGAAGCACGTGCCGATCGGCTACCACGGCCGGGCCGGCACCGTGGTCGTCTCGGGCACCCCCGTGGTGCGCCCGACCGGCCAGCGGGCCACCGCGCAGGGCCCGACCACCGGCGCCTCCGTCCGGCTGGACATCGAGGCCGAGGTGGGCTTCGTGGTCGGGGTGCCGAGCCGGCTCGGCGACCGGGTCCCGGTCGCGGACTTCGCCGACCACGTCTTCGGCGTGGTGCTGGTCAACGACTGGTCGGCCCGGGACATCCAGGCCTGGGAGTACCAGCCGCTCGGCCCGTTCCTGGGCAAGTCCTTCGCCACCTCGGTCTCGGCGTGGGTCACCCCGCTGGACGCGCTGGCCGACGCCTTCGTGCCCGCGCCCGACCAGGACCCGCCGGTCCAGGACTACCTGCACGACACCCCGCACCTCGGGCTCGACCTGAGCCTGTCGGTCGAGTGGAACGGCGAGCGGGTCGCCGAACCGCCGTTCGCCACCATGTACTGGACCCCGGCCCAGCAGCTCGCCCACCTCACCGTCAACGGCGCCGCCCTGCGGACCGGCGACCTCTACGCCTCCGGCACCGTCTCCGGGCCGGAGCGCGGGCAGGTCGGCTCGTTCCTGGAACTGACCTGGGGCGGCGCCGAGCCGGTCAAGTTCGCCGACGGCGCCGAGCGAACCTTCCTTGAGGACGGCGACACCGTCACGATCACCGCCACCGCGCCCGGCCCGGACGGCACCACGATCGCCCTCGGCGAGGTCAGCGGCAGCATCCTGCCGGCGCGCTGAGTCGTCCTGTTCACTCTCCGTCCCCGGTCGCACCCGCTGTGCGACCGGGGACGTTTCCTTCGCCGTTGATCGTCGCGGATTGCGTACGCCCCGGCGGTGCGGGCCGGGGCGCACCCGAGTGGAACAGGAAGGACCGCGAGGATGACCGAGTTGACCGGCGCCATCTGGCGCACCAGCAGCCGCTCCAACGATCAGGGCCTCTGCGTCGAGGTGGCGACCAACGTGGTCGCCGCGCACGGCGTGGTGGGCGTACGCGACTCGAAGGACCGCCAGGGTCCCGCGCTCGCGGTCAGCCCACCGGGCTGGACCGCGTTCGTCGCCGCGATCCGGGGTGACGCCTTCCGCTCCTGACCGCTCACCGCGCCCGGTGCCCCGCGATCGGGGCACCGGTGGTGGAAATGTCACCGCAAGGCTCCCCTTACCCGGTGACGGCCCGTACCGTGGACGACACGGGAGGTGCCATGTCGACGGTGACGGTTTCCGCATTCATCGAAGCGCAGGACGTCGACGTCTGGCGGCTCCTCACCGACCTCCCGGCGCGGGCCGACTGGCTCTCCGCGGTCGGCGACGTCGAGATCCTCACCTCGGGCGACCTCGGGGCCGGCACCGCCTGGCGGGAGACCCGGGTGCGACCCGACGGCGTCGCCGAGCCGGAGGAGTTCCTGGTGGTCGAGGCGGTCGCCCCGGCGCGGCTGGTGCTCAGCTCGCGGGGCGCGGGCGCGGACTACCGGATCACCTGGACGCTGCGCACCGTCGAGCGCCGGCGGCGCGGCTGCACCGAGGTCACCGTCGAGCACGAGGCGGTGCCGACCCGCCCGTACGGCCGGGTGCTGGCGCTGATCCTCGGCGGTCTGGCGGCCCGTGCGGTCGAGGGTGCCCTCCGCCGGGACCTGGCCGACCTGGCGCTGGCCGTCGGGCCCACCCGGTCCGCCGAGGCCGCCTGAGCCGACCCCGCCGGCGGATCTGGCCCCCGGCCGGGCGCGCGGCCCCCGGGGACCGCCGCTGGGTAGGGTGCCGGGCGGAGGTGCGGCATGGGCAAGCCCGCGGGGCGGCGGATCATGGTGGCGGTCGTGGCGGTGCTGGCCGTCGCGGCGGCGGCCGCCGTGGTCGTCCGGGTCCTCGCGCCCGCCGAGGTCGAGACGGTCGCCCGGGGGGCGTACCCGGCCGCGCCGACGCCGCCGGTCGGGGTGATCGGCCGGCTGCCGGTGGCGCCGCTGGTCGTGGACGGCCGGCTCCGCGTCTACGCGGGCGCCCGCCAGGTGTACGCGGACCAGCCCGTCTCCGGGAAGCACCGGGTCACCCCGTTCTGGTCGTACCGCCGCTGGCCGGCCAAGCTGGTCGGGGTGCTCGCCGAGGGCACCACGGTGGTCAGTCGCTGGTCGGACGGGAAGCTGGTGGCGCTGGACGCGCGTACCGGGCGGGTCGCCTGGCGGGCCGACGGGCCGGAGCCCGGCGACGTGCCGAAGCCCCGCCGCACCTACGCCGCCACGGTCTGGGATCCGGCGGGCCTGCACGTCACCCGGTCCGCCGACGGCCGCACGGTGCTGGTCGCGGCCGGTCCCGGCGGGGTCGGCGGGTACGCCCTGGCGGACGGCCGACGGCTGTGGCGTTCGGAGGTGGCGCGGGGCTGCCGCGCCGACGTGGGCACCACGGCCGCCGGCGAGCTGCTCGGGGTCGACTCCTGCGCCGGGCCGGCAACGGTCGAGTTCCGGGACGCGGCCACCGGCGCGGTACGGACCCGCTGGCGCCCGCCGGACGCCCCGGAGCAGCTCGTGGTGACGCCGCTCGGCTGCCGGGACGGGAACTCGGCCTGCCGCGGGCTGCGTACCTCCGGGCGGGGCGACGAGACCGGCCGGGGCTGGCTGGTGCCCGGCGCGGGTGCGCCGGTTGCCGCTCCCGCCCTGGACGGCCCGGACAGCGAGCTGGACGGCGAGCACGCGGTGGGCGCCGCGGGCGGCGTGGTCACCGGGCGGTCGGCCCGCACCGGCGCCCAGGTGTGGCGCCGGGACGACCTGGGGCAGGTCCGGATCCTGGCGGTCGAGCCGGGCCGGGTGCACCTGCTGACCGGGGCGCGGGAGCTGGTCACGATCGATCCGGCCACCGGGGCGGAGCGGTCGCGGTTCACCATGGACATCGGCCGGGACGGGACCGGGTGGCAGCCCGGCCGGGCGCACGCGGTGGACGGCTACGTTGCGGTGGAACGGCTCCGCGAGCGGGCCCGCCCGGACGACGACGACCAGGGGTACTTCCTGATGGCCGAGCCGGTGCTCCTGGCCCGTACCTGATCACCCGGGTTATTCGACAAAACGGACAAAAGGCACTAGAGTTCCCTTATATGGTCGGTGAGGCGTCCGGGGCCGGTCCGTAGGGGGTTGACGGACCGGCCCCGGACCTGCGCCGTCAGGCCACCGCGGCCTCGGCGGCGACCAGGAAGGCGTCGTTCTCGGCCGGGGTGCCGATGGTGACCCGCACGCCGTCGCCGGGGAACGGCCGGACGATAACGCCGCGCGCCTCGCACGCCCGGCCGAACTCGACGGCCCGCTCGCCCAGCGGCAGCCAGACGAAGTTGGCCTGGCTGTCCGGCACGTCCGGGACGAACTTGCGCAGCGCCTCGGTGACCCGGTCCCGCTCGGCGACGACCAGCGCGCAGCGGCGCTCGACCTCGTCGGCCTGCGCGAGCGCGGCCAGCGCGCCCGCCTGCGCGGCCATGCTGGTCGAGAAGGGGGTGACCACCTTGCGCACGGCGGCGGCCACGGTCGGCTCGGCGACCAGCCAGCCGATCCGCAGGCCGGCCAGGCCCCACGCCTTGGACAGGGTGCGCAGCACCGCCACGTTCGGCCGGTCCAGGTAGCTCAGGCCGTCCGGAACCTGGGCGTCGGTGACGAACTCCCGGTACGCCTCGTCGATCACCACGAGCACGTCGTCCGGCACCGCGTCCAGGAAGCAGTCCAGCTCGGCCTTCCGGACCGCCGTGCCGGTCGGGTTGTTCGGGTTGCAGACCAGGATCATCCGGGTCCGGTCGGTCACCGCCGCCGCCATCGAGGCCAGGTCGTGGCCGTGGCCGGCGTCGTTCGGCACCCGCACGCTGGTCGCGCCGCTGGTCGCCGCGATGATCGGGTACGCCTCGAAGGACCGCCACGAGTAGAGCAGCTCGTCGCCGGGCAGGCAGGTGGCCCGGACCAGGTGCTCGGCCAGCGCCACCGAGCCGCAGCCGGTGGCGATCCGGTCGGCGTCCACGCCGTACCGCTCGGCGAGGGCCTGGCGCAACGCCACCACGCCCATGTCGGGGTAGCGGTGCGAACCGGCCACCGCCTCGGTGACCGCCTCCACGACGCCGGGCAGCGGGCCGTACGGGACCTCGTTGCTGGCCAGCTTGATCGCCTCGGGCAGGCCCAGCTCGCGGGCCAGGTCGGCCGGGCTGCGGCCGGGCACGTAGTTGGGCAGCGCGTCCAGGTCGGCGCGGGTGAGCCGCAGCGGAGGATGGTGACGTCCGGTGTCGGTCATGGGGTGTCTCCCGGGGGGTTGGCGCGGTCGCGCGGGGTGGTACGGGTGTCGGGCCGGGTGCGGGGCAACTGGACCACCACGGTCTGCGCCCGTTTGTCGTGCAGGGCCTGGCGCAGCGGCTGGTCGAAGAGCGGGGAGACCGCGTCCACGAACTGGAGCACCAGGCCCAGGCCGCAGCAGTACCAGAGCAGGGTGGGCAGGCCGAGGGTGCTCCAGCGCCGGGTGGCCCGGCCGAAGCCGAGCGGTTGATCCCCCTCGACCGGCAGCGCCCGGACGCCCACCAGCCGCTTGCCGAAGGTCTGGCCGCGGGCGGCCATCGAGGGCACCTCGTACGCGAACCAGAGCGCGGTGGCGATCAGCAGGATGGCGATCTGGAGCCCGGCAGCCTGGTCGCCCGGCTGGGGCAGCCCGTCGGTGGAGGTGTCCCCGGCCAGCGACCGGCGCACCGACTCCCGCAGGTACGGCGAGATCTCCTCGACGTAGCGCCAGACGAACCAGCCGTTGACCACGGCGTTGAGCAGGAACACCACGCCGAGGTCGATCAGGCGGGCGACCAGTCGGGCGCCGTACGAGGCGAGCGGCAGCCCGTGTGGGCGCGGCGCCGGGGGTCGCCCCGGCCAGCCGGGGTACGGCCAGCCCGGCGGCGGCCCCTGCTGGCCCGGCTGGCCCGGTTGGCCAGCCCATGGGCCGGGCTGTCCGGGCTGTCCGGGCTGTCCCGGCCACGGGCCGGCCTGCCCCGGCCACGGCTGTCCCGGTCCACCGGCTGGCGGGCCCGGGTACGGCCCGGGCGCCGGCGCGCCGGGATGCGTGCCCGGCGCCGGGGCCGGCTGGCCCGCGTGCGGCGCGGCGGAGGTGGGGGCCGGTGCGGCGGCGGCGGGGGCCGGCTCGGGCGGCGGTGGTCCGTCGGGCGGGGTGGTGTCGACGGGGATCGGCGCGCCGAGCCACCCCTCGCCGTCCCAGTACCGGCGGGTCTCGGGGTCGGCGGGGTCGACGTACCAGCCGGGTTGCACGCTCACGGCCGTGCCTCGCGGTGCTCGCTCACGGTGCAACCTTAACGACGACCGTTCCGGCGAACTTGTCGTGCAGGCACTGCTGCCAGGGCTTGTCCCAGAGCTGCCAGAACCCGTCGAGGTAGTTGGCGAAGGGCACCAGCGAGCCGGCGACGAACTCCACCAGGTACCGCCGGCCGAGGACGCCCCGGGTCAGCGGCGCGCTCGGGTCGAGCGGGACGATGCGCAGCTTCATCGCCTTCTTGCCGAGCGTCTGGCCGGTCCGGCGGGCGTACTCGACGTGGTAGAGCCAGTAGAAGGCGAACATCACCAGCACCAGCCCGGCCTCGGCGAGCAGGAACGGCAGGAAGAAGTCGGTCAGCATGGTGGCCGGGTCGGGCTCGGCCATCGTCCCGTCCGGTGCGACCGTCATCATCTCGTTGAACATCCGGAACCACAGCCAGAGGAAGACCGGCAGGAAGAGCACCATGGCCACTCCGTAGGCCACCGCGGTGTCGATCAGCCAGGCCACCAGCCGGTCGGCGAACCCGGCCAGCGGCTGCCCGTTGGGGGCCCGGGTGGGCGGCACGAAGGCGGCGTGCGGGGCGTACCCCGGGGGTGGTGGCGGGTAGCTCGGCAGCCCGGCGTACGTGGGCGGAGTGCGCTGCGGTGGCGGCAGGTACGGCCCGGACGGCGGCGCGAAGCCGCCGCCCGCGGGCGGGGGCCCGGCGGGCGGCGGAGACGCGGGGGAAGGCTCGGTCACGCGGACAGTGTTACAGGTTGCCGCGCTTCTCCTGCTCCCGCTCGATGGCCTCGAACAGGGCCTTGAAGTTGCCCTTGCCGAAGCCCAGCGAGCCGTGCCGCTCGATCAGCTCGAAGAAGACGGTCGGGCGGTCCTGCACCGGCTTGGTGAAGATCTGGAGCAGGTAGCCGTCCTCGTCCCGGTCGACCAGGATCTTGCGGGACTTCAGCTCCTCGATGGGCACCCGCACCTGGCCGATCCGGGCGCGCAGCTCCGGGTCCTCGTAGTAGGAGTCCGGGGTGTCCAGGAACTCGACGCCGGCCGCACGCATGGCGTCGACGCTGGCCAGGATGTCGTTGGTGGCCACGGCGATGTGCTGGGCGCCCGGGCCCTGGTAGAACTCCAGGTACTCGTCGATCTGCGACTTCTTGCGGGCGACGGCCGGCTCGTTGAGCGGGAACTTCACCTTGCGGGTGCCGTTCGCGACCACCTTGCTCATCAGCGCGGAGTAGTCGGTGGCGATGTCGTCGCCGATGAACTCGGCCATGTTGCTGAAGCCCATGACGCGCTTGTAGAACTCGACCCACTCGTCCATCCGGCCCAGCTCCACGTTGCCGACCACGTGGTCGACGGCCTGGAAGAAGCGCTTCGGCTGGATGCCCGCGTCGATCATCGGCTGCCGGTCCACGATCGGGCCGCGGGCCACGAAGCCGGGCAGGAACGGGCCGGTGTACCGGGACCGGTCGACCAGCGTGTGCCGGGTGTCGCCGTACGCGGCGATGGCCGCCATCCGGACGGTGCCGTGCTCGTCGCTGACGTCGTGCGGCTCGACCAGGCCGGTCGCGCCCTGGGCGGTGGCGTGCGCGTACGCGGCGTCCACGTCCGGCACCTCCAGCGCGATGTCGGAGACGCCGTCGCTGTGCTTCGCGACGTGCTCGCTGCCCTCGGCGTCCGGCCGGACCGCGCCGGTCAGCACGAACCGGGCGGAGCCGCTGGTCAGCACGTACTGGGCGTGGTCCCGGTAGCCCTGCTCCGGCCCCCGGTACGCCACGCACGTCATGCCGAAGGCGGTGGAGTAGTAGTGGGCGGCCTGCTTGGCGTTGCCCACCAGGAAGTGCACGTGGTCGAGGCCCTTGACCGGGAACGGGTCGCGGGTGATGTCGTGGTCGACGGCGCCGACGAGGGCGTCGACGTCGACCTCCTCGGTCGACTGGGGTCGGTCGATCGCCTGGGTCATGATGGCCTCCCTTGCGTACCGGCCGGCCTCGTGGGCCGCCGTTGCTCTGCTGTTCTGGCGAGGATCGCTGCGTCGCCGCCAGTTGGGCAATAGTCGGCGGAAACTCTGGTCAGGTTGTGCATTCAGTAATATGAAACCCCATGAACACTGGTCAGGATGTACAGCTCGACTCGCTGGACGCGCGCTTGATCGATCTGCTCGCCGAGGAACCCCGGATCGGGGTGCTGGAGTGCTCGCGGCGGCTCGGCGTGGCCCGGGGCACCGTCCAGGCCCGGCTCGACAAGCTGATCGAGCGCGGGGTGGTCGCCGGGTTCGGGCCGGACATCTCCCCGGCCGCGATCGGCTTCGGGGTGACCAGCTTCGTGACCCTGGAGATCAGCCAGCGGCACGGCCACGACCCGGTGACCGCGCACCTGGCCGCCATCCCGGAGGTGCTGGAGGCGCACACCATCACCGGCTCCAGCGACCTGCTCTGCCGCATCGTGGCCCGGTCGAACACCGACCTCCAGCGGGTCATCGACCAGATCGTCGCCTCGGAGGGCATCCGCCGCGCCTCCACGATCATCGCCCTGGCCGAGCAGATCCCCTACCGCACCCTGCCCCTGGTCCGTTCCGCCGCCCGCGGCGCATAACACGGCGGCCCACCGAGAAAGCGGCGCGACACGGCCGTTCGGGGGGCCGGTGCACCGGTGATCGTCGCTACCGTGTGCGGTGTGAAGGGCCTTGGCGTACGCGGCTGGTTGCTGCTGGGGCTCATCACCGTGGTCGTCCTCGCCGCCACCGGCGTGTGGAACCCGTTCCCCGCCGTCTGGGACTGGGTCGACCGGAGCAAGCCGATCTCCGAGCCGGACGTGGTCTGGCAGCAGCGGGTCGGCGGCACCCCGAAGAGCGTCACCATCGCCGGCGACACCGTGATCGTCGAGCAGCGCACCCGGGTCGAGGCACGCGGCCTGGCCAACGGCACCCAGCTCTGGGAGCGCAAGGCCGACTGGGCGGCGGTGGCCGGCGGCGACCGGGACGCGGTCGTCGCCGTGGGCAAGCTCCTGGACAAGGGCTACGAGGTGCTCGACCCCGCCACCGGCGTGGTGCGCCGCCGCGACGAGCGGGCGGTGGCCGTCTGGACCTACCGCAACCTGCTGCTCGACGCCTACTGCGTGCAGTCCACCGACTGCACGCTGCGGGCCTGGGATCCGCGCGGCACCGCGCCGCGCTGGAGCGCCTTCCTGCCCGGCGTGAACAGCGGGGTGCTCGCCGACAACCCCGAGCTGCTGGGCACCCGGCGGCTCGGCGCGCCGCGGATCGACGGCGGGGTGGCCGGGCCGGAGCCGGTCCCGCCGCTGCTCGGCTTCCCGGTCGACGACCGGGTGCACGTCGTGGACACCGCCACCGGGCGGGTTCTCCAGAACGTCGAGCCCGGCCGCGAGGAGCGGCTCGCGGTGGTCGGCGGCCGGCTGCTCCGGATCGCCGCCACCTCCCGCGACGGGACCTGCTACTTCGCCCTCACCGCCGTCGACCCGGCCACCGGCCAGCAGGTGTGGCGCCGCAACGGGGTGAACCTGCGGACCGCCGACTACGCCGGCTGCGTGCAGCGGGAGGACCCGCAGGGCGCCCGGAACGTGCTCATCGGGGTCGCCCCGGACGGGCGCGAGGCGGTGATCGACGGGTACGACGGCCGGCTGCTCCAGGTCGGCGCCGAGGGCGAGAAGCTGCTCGCCGTCGACGACCGCTACGCGCTCGTGCGCAGCGCCGACAAGGACTCGCTCCTCGGCCGGGAGCTGTCGGCCGACCACACCCGGTGGACCCGGCCGGCCGGCGGGAAGACCGGCGCGGCGCTCACCCCGTACGCGGCGCTGATCGCCGAGGACAAGCCGTCCCGGCTCATCGCGGTCGAACCGCGCAGCGGTCGGGAGCTGGTCCTCCTGCGCACCTCGGCGAACGCCCTGGCGGTCGGCCCGAACGGCATGATCATCGGGGAGGGCCGGGAGATCGGGTACGTCCGCTGGGGCGCCGGGGCCGCCGGGGTGCCTCCGCCGGACGAGGGCGCGGTGCCCGCGCCGGACCCGGGCGACACCTGGCGACCCCCGACCGACCAGGGCAGTTGCGGCCCGAAGAACGAGCTCTGCGCCGACGGCAAGTGACGCCGGGTGAGAGCGGCGTCCCACGACCCACCCGGCGGGTGCCACCGATCGACGGCTCTGCCCTAGGCTTTTCGGTCATGAGCAGTGCCGCCGCCTTCTCGTACGCCCCCCTGCTGCCGACCGGACCCGACCAGACGGAGTACCGCCTGGTCACCGATGAGGGCGTCGACGTCGTCAACGGCCCGGGTGGCCGACGGTTCCTCACCGTGGAGCCCGCCGCGCTGACCGCGCTGACCGCCGAGGCGATGCACGACATCGCCCACTTCCTCCGCCCGGCCCACCTGGCCCAGCTCCGGTCGATCATCGACGACCCGGCGGCCTCGCCGAACGACCGGTTCGTCGCGCTGGACCTGCTGCGCAACGCCAACATCGCCGCCGGCGGCGTGCTGCCGATGTGCCAGGACACCGGCACCGCGATCGTCATGGGCAAGCGTGGCCGGCACGTGCTCACCGACGGCACCGACGCCGAGGCCATCTCGCGCGGCGTCTACCAGGCCTACACCCGGCTCAACCTGCGCTACTCGCAGCTGGCCCCGCTGACCATGTGGGACGAGCGGAACACCGGCAGCAACCTGCCGGCCCAGGTCGAGCTCTACGCCGAGGATCCGGACGGGCACGCCGACGCGTACAAGTTCCTCTTCATGGCCAAGGGCGGTGGCTCGGCCAACAAGTCCTACCTCTACCAGGAGACCAAGGCGCTGTTGAATCCCACGCGGATGATGCAGTTCCTGGAGGAGAAGCTGCGCCTCATCGGCACCGCGGCCTGCCCGCCCTACCACCTGGCCATCGTCATCGGCGGCACCTCCGCCGAGTACGCGCTGAAGACCGCCAAGTACGCCTCCGCGAAATACCTGGACGCCCTCCCGACGCAGGGCTCGATGAGCGCGCACGGCTTCCGCGACCTCGAACTGGAGGCCGAGGTGCTGGAGCTGACCCGCAACTTCGGCATCGGCGCGCAGTTCGGTGGGCGCTACTTCTGCCACGACGTCCGGGTGGTCCGGCTGCCCCGGCACGGCGCGTCCTGCCCGGTGGCCATCGCGGTCTCGTGCTCGGCCGACCGCCAGGCGGTCGCCAAGATCACCCCGTCGGGTGTCTGGCTGGAGCGCCTGGAGACCGACCCGGCGCGCTACCTGCCCGACGTCACCGAGGCCCACCTGGACAGCTCCGAGGTGGTCCGGGTCGACCTCAACCGGCCGATGGACGAGATCCGCGCCGAGCTGTCGAAATACCCGGTGAAGACCCGGCTGTCGCTGACCGGCCCGCTCGTGGTGGCCCGGGACATCGCACACGCCAAGATCGCCGAGCGGCTGGACGCCGGCGAGCCGATGCCGCAGTACCTGCGCGACCACGCCGTCTACTACGCCGGCCCGGCCAAGACCCCGGAGGGCTACGCCTCCGGCTCGTTCGGCCCCACCACGGCCGGCCGGATGGACGCCTACGTGGAGAAGTTCCAGGCCGCCGGCGGCTCGATGGTGATGCTGGCCAAGGGCAACCGCTCCGCCCAGGTCACCCGCTCCTGCCAGACCCACGGGGGCTTCTACCTCGGCTCGATCGGCGGCCCGGCCGCCCGCCTCGCCCAGGACTGCATCAAGCACGTCGAGGTGCTCGAATACCCCGAGCTGGGCATGGAGGCGGTGTGGAAGATCGAGGTGGAGGACTTCCCGGCCTTCATCGTGGTCGACGACAAGGGCGAGGACTTCTTCGCCGAGGTCACCAAGCCGGTGCTCACCGTCGGGCGGCGCTGACCTTTCGACGTACGCGACAGGGCGCCGGGTGGGATCCCACCCGGCGCCCTGTCGTCGGCGCCCGGTCAGCCCGGGTGGGCACGGAGAACCGAAGCAGTAGGTAACTCATCGACATCGGTGCGCCCGTCCGGGCGCGGAGCCCGGGCGGGCGCACCGCCCCCGTCGGATGCCGTCACCGACAACCGCGCCCAGTCTCCGGTCCGGTGCTGTCGATCCGCTATCACATCGCTATCGCCTGCCCGAGGCGATCCGTGACCGTCGGGCTACGCTGCTGAAAGTTGCACAAGAAGGCATGCGGGGGCACAGATGCGGTTCGCGATTCTGGGCCCGCTGCGGGTGGGCGGTGGCGAGGCCACCATCACCGCAGGTCGGGACCGGACGGTGCTCGCCGTGCTGCTGCTGCGAGCGGGCCGGGTGGTGCCCGTCGAGGAGCTGATCGACGCGGTCTGGGAGGACCACCCGCCGGCCACCGCGCGCACCCAGCTCCAGATCTGTGTGTCGCGCTTGCGACAGCGTCTGGCGGCGCTCGGCTCACCAGCGGAGATCATCATCACCGACCCGGTCGGCTACGGCGTCCGGATCGAGCCCGACGACCTCGACGCCGAGGTGTTCGCCCGAGCCGTGGAGGCCGGCCGGGCCGCCGCCGGTCGGCCCACCGAGGCGCGCCAGCACTACCGCGCCGCGCTGGCGCTGTGGCGCGGCCCGGCACTGGGCGGGATCGCCAGCCGGAGCGTACGGCGGCGTGCGCAGGCCCTCGACGAGCAGCGACTCGCCGCGTTGGAGGAGTCCGTCGACGTCGAGCTGCGCCTGGGCGGGGCGGCCGACGTGATCGACGAGCTGACCGAGAGCGTGGAACGCAACCCGCTCCGCGAGCGGCTGCGCGGTCAGCTCATGCTCGCCCTCTCCGCGGTGGGCCGGCAGGCGGACGCGCTCGCCGTCTACCGGGAGGGCCGCCGGATCTACGCCGAGGAGCTGGGCATCGAGCCCGGTGCCGGGCTGCAGGAGCTGCACCAGCGGGTGCTGGCCGGCGACCTGGCGTTGGCCGGCGCAGGGGCCCTGCCGGTCGTCCCGGTGCGCGCTCTGCCGCCGGCGATCAGCGACTTCACCGGCCGGGAGCAGACCATGGCCCGGTTGGTGAAGGAGATCGAGGAGGACGCCGCCCGGGTGCACCTCATCGACGGGATGGCCGGAAGCGGCAAGACCACCCTGGCCGTGCAGGTGGCGACCGCCCTGGCCGACCGCTACCCGGACGCGCAGCTCTTCGTCGACCTGCACGGGCACAGCGAACGGACGCCCGTGCCCCCCGGCGCGGCGGTGGCCACCCTGCTGCGCCAGCTCGGTGTCCCGGCGGAGCGGGTGCCACTGGAACTCGACGACCGGCTCGCCCTCTGGCGTAGCGAACTGGCCGGGCGGCGGGCCCTCGTGGTGCTGGACAACGCCGCCGATGCCGACCAGGTGGCGCCACTGCTGGCGAACGGTCCCGACTGCCTGATGCTGATCACCAGTCGGCGCCGGTTGGTCGGCCTGGACGGGGGCCGGCCGTCGTCGCTGCCCGTGCTGGATCCCGAGGAGGCCATCGAGTTGCTCGGCCGGGTCGCCGGCGAGGACCGCGTGGCCGCCGAGCCGGAGGCCGCCGCCGAGGTGGCCCGGCGCTGCGGGTACCTGCCGCTGGCCATCCGGCTGGCCGGTGCCCGGCTGGCGCACCGGCCCCGCTGGCGGGTCGCCGACCTGGCCGGGCGCCTGGTCACCGGCGGCGGGCCGCTGGCCGAGCTGGCCGCCGGTCAACGATCGGTGGGGCAGGCGTTCGCGCTGTCGTACGCCCAGATCTCCCCGGCGGCGCAGCGGGTGTTCCGGCTGCTCGGCCTGCACCCCGGCCAGCGGTTCGACAACCGGGTCGCCGCCGCGCTCGCCGATGTCGGCCTGCCCGTGGCTCAGGACCTGCTCGACGAACTGGTCGACGCGCACCTGGCCGAGGAGGTGGAGCCCGGCCGGTACCGGCTGCACGACCTGATCCGGGAGTACGGCCGGACGCTGCTCGGCGCTCCGGAGCGGGCCGCCGAGCGGACGGAGGCCCTGGAGCGGCTGCTCGACCACCACCTGCACGTCACCGTGGCGATCGCCCGGACCTTCGAGGCGGCGGGCAGCCGGAGGACGCTGCCGGCGGGCACCTCCGTTCGCCGTGATCTGGTGGAGGCGGCCGCCTCCGAGGGGCGGCCCTGGTTCGAGGAGAACCTGGCCGTACTCACCGCCCTGGTCCGGCTCGCCGAGGAGGAGGGCTTTCCGGAGCGGTGCTGGCAGTTGGCGCGGGCCTGCTGGCGGCTCAACTTCGACGGCGGGCACCTCGACGAGCTGATCGAGACGCACACGATCGGCCTGCGGGTCGCCGAGCGGATCGGCGACGACATGGCCGTCGCCTCCATGCTCAACTACCTGTCCTCGGCGTACTTCCGGCTGGGTCGCTTCCCGGAGGCGATCCGACTCATGGAACTGGCACTCGACCTGCGCCGCCGGCTCGGGCTGCGGAGCGAGGTGCTCAGCACCCTGTGGAACCTCGGCATCTCCTACGCGGTCAACGGTGACTTCCGCCAGGGCATGGCACGGTTCGACGAGGCGCTCGGGCTGGTGCGGGGTCTCAGCGACGCCGCCGACCTGACGAACCTGCAGAACAACCTCTGCATGGCACTGCTGGCCTGGGGCCGGTACGAGAGGGCGCTGCACATCGGTCGGCTGCACCTCATGCTGGCCCGCCAGACCGGAGACCTGCGGCAGACCTCCCACGCCGTGGGGCACCTGGGCATGGCCAGGCACCGGATGGGTGACGTGGCACCGGCCCGCCGGCTCCTGCGGGTCGCGCTCCACCTCAAGCGCCAGTTGGGCAACCGCTACGGCGAGGGCGAGGTGCTCAACGAGATGGGCATGATGGAACGGGAGGACGGCCGTCCGGAGCGGGCCGCCGCCCTGCACCGCGAGGCGCTGGTGGCGATCACGGAGGTGGGTGACCGGATCGGGCAGTGCGCCTCCCGCAATCTGCTCGCACTGGCCATTCGCGACCAGGGGGACGTGGCGAGCGCGCTGGACCTGCACCGCCGGGTGCTCGCCGATGCCACTCGCCTGGGTGCCCGCTACGAACAGGCCCGAGCGCTGGACGGCATCGCCCGCTGCCTGCGGGACACCGACCCCGAGGGCGCCCGCTCACACTGGACCCGGTCGCTGGCGCTGTTCCGCCAGGTCGAGTCGCCGGACCGGCACGAGGTGGAACGGCTGCTGTCGGAGCTGGACTGAGCGATCATCTGCGAGTCGGCGGCGGGCGCGGCAGGATGGTACGCGTGACGACTCCAGAGGCGACCGGCTACCGCATCGAACGCGACTCGATGGGTGAGGTGGAGGTGCCCACCGAGGCGCTGTGGCGGGCGCAGACCCAGCGTGCGGTGCAGAACTTCCCGATCTCCGGGCGGGGCATCGAACCGGCCCAGATCAAGGCCCTGGCGCAGATCAAGGGGGCGGCCGCCCAGGTCAACGCCGAGCTGGGGGTGATCGGCGCGGACGTGGGCGAGGCGATCGCCACGGCGGCCGCCCACGTCGCCGACGGCGGCTACGACGACCAGTTCCCGGTCGACGTCTTCCAGACCGGCTCGGGCACCTCGTCCAACATGAACACCAACGAGGTGATCGCCACCCTGGCCGGGCGGGAGCTGGGCCGCAACGTGCACCCGAACGACGACGTCAACGCCTCCCAGTCCAGCAACGACGTCTTCCCGTCCTCGATCCACCTGGCCGCCACGCAGGCGGTGGTGGAGGACCTGCTGCCCGCGCTGAAGCACCTGGCCGGCGCCCTGGAGGACAAGGCCGCCGAGTTCGAGACCGTGGTGAAGGCGGGGCGTACCCACCTCATGGACGCCACCCCGGTCACCCTGGGGCAGGAGTTCGGGGGCTACGCCGCGCAGGTCCGCTACGGCGTCGAGCGGCTGGAGGGGGCGCTGCCCCGGCTGGCCGAGCTGCCCCTCGGTGGCACCGCCGTGGGCACCGGCATCAACACCCCGCTCGGCTTCGCGGCGCGGGTGATCGAGAAGCTGCGCGCCTCGACCGGGCTGCCGCTGACCGAGGCCCGCAACCACTTCGAGGCGCAGGGCGCCCGGGACGCGCTGGTGGAGACCTCCGGCCAGCTCCGCACCGTCGCCGTCGGCCTCTACAAGATGGCCAACGACATCCGCTGGATGGGCTCCGGCCCCCGCGCCGGCCTGCGCGAGCTGCGCATCCCCGACCTCCAGCCCGGCTCGTCGATCATGCCGGGCAAGGTGAACCCGGTCGTCGCCGAGGCGATGCGGCAGGTGTGCGCGCAGGTGATCGGCAACGACGCCGCCGTGGCGTTCGCCGGTTCGCAGGGCGACTTCGAGCTGAACGTGATGCTTCCGGTGATGGGCCGCAACCTGCTGGAGTCGATCCGGCTGATCTCCGCGGCCAGCCGGCTCTTCGCCGACCGCCTGGTGGTCGGCCTGGTCGCGGACGCCGAGGTCTGCCTGGCGTACGCCGAGGGCTCGCCGTCGATCGTCACCCCGCTCAACCGCCATCTCGGGTACGACGAGGCCGCCTCGATCGCCAAGGAGGCGCTGGCCAAGCAGGTCTCCATCCGCGAGGTGGTGATCTCCCGTGGGCACGTCGACTCGGGCAAGCTCAGCGAGACCCAGCTGGACGAGGCCCTGGACCTGCTCCGGATGACCCACCCCTGAGTCGGGGCGCCGCCCACCGCTGCTGCGTCAAGGGTGGGCGGCCGCCTTGCGGGCCCGGTAGGCGCTGACCGCCGCCCGGTTGCCGCAGCCGCCGTCGCAGAACCGGCGCGACCGGTTCTTGGAGAGGTCGACCAGCACGTTCTCGCAGTCGGGGTGGTCGCAGAGGCGCAGCCGGCTCAGCTCGCCCATGCGGATCAGGTCGGCCAGCGCCATGGCGGCCTCGACCGCCATGCGGGTGGCCAGTGGCGCGTCCCGCGGCACGGCGTGCAGGTGGTACGGCTCGTCGTCGTGCCGGACGAGCTGGGGCAGGGCGTGGGACTCCCGGAGCAGCCCGTTGACGACGGCCACGACCTCGTCGGTGTCGGCGTACCAGATCCGGCGGAGCCGGGGCCGCAGTGCGCGGACCTCGCGCAGTTCCGCCTCGCTGTGCTCGTGCCGGCCGGTCCACCCGTACGCGGTGAAGAACTCGTCGAGGGCGGTCACGTCGGGCAGCCCTTCCCGGTCGGGGCCGGCCGTGTTGACCAGCGCCGTGGCCGCGATCAGGCCGCATTCGGTGTCATGAGCGAAAAGCAACTTGACTCCTGTCGGGGTGCCGGCCTAGCGTCATCAGCATAACGCCATTTGACCCATGTCCGGTCGACCCAAGGAGCTGTCGATGCGTGAACGGCCCGGCGTCGGCCTCGGCCTGGCGCTGCTCTCCGCGCTCACCTTCGCCACCTCGGGCACCTTCGCCCGACCGCTGATCACCGGCGAGTGGTCCGCCGAGGCGGTGGTGCTCGCCCGGGTCGGCATCGCCGCGCTGGTGCTCGCCGTGCCCGCCCTGCTGGCGCTGCGCGGCCGGTGGCCGGTGCTGCGCCGCAACGCCGGCACGCTCGTGGTCTTCGGTCTGCTCGGGGTGGCCCTGGCCCAGGCCTGTTTCTTCAACGCCGTCCGCTACCTGCCGGTCGGCGTCGCCCTGCTGCTCGAATACCTGGGCATCGTGCTCGTGGTCGGCTGGATGTGGCTGGTCCACGGCCAGCGGCCCCGGGTGCTCACCGTGGCCGGTTCCGTGACCGCCCTGTGCGGGCTGGTGTTCGTGCTCGACCTGACCGGCGCCGGCAGCCTCGATCCGGTCGGCGTCCTGTGGGGGCTCGGGGCGGGGGTCGGCCTGGCCGGCTACTTCGTCATCGCCGGGCGGGTCGACCCGGCGCTGCCGTCGGTGGTGATGGCCAGCGGTGGCATGGCCGTCGGCGCCGTGGTGCTGCTCCTGCTCGGGCTGGTCGGGGTGCTCCCGCTGCGCGCCGGGACCGCCGATGTGAGCTTCGCCGGGCACGAGATGAGCTGGCTGGTGCCGATCGCCGGCCTGTCGCTGATCGCCGCGGTGGTCGCCTACCTCACCGGCGTCGCCGGGGCCCGGCTGCTCGGCGCGCGCCTCTCCTCCTTCGTCGGGCTGACCGAGGTGATGTTCGCGGTGCTGATCGCCTGGCTGGTGCTGGGCGAGCTGCCGAGCGGCGTGCAGCTGCTCGGCGGTGCGCTCATCGTGGCCGGTGTGGCCCTGGTCCGGGTGGACGAGCTGCGCTCGCCGGCGGACGCCGTCCCGCCGGCCCCGGCCGAGCCCGCCCTGGCCGCGGAACGATGACCGACCCGCGCAGCGCCGTCGTCTTCGACGCCGACGAGACCCTGATCGACCTGCGGCCGGCGGTCACCGGCGCACTGGCGGCCGTGCTCGACGAGATGCGGCGGTGGACGCCGGCGGCGGCCGAGGTGTCGCTCGCGGACCTGGAGGCGGACTGGGGCGCGGTGTTCGGGGCGCTCAGCGCCGTGCCGGTGCAGGAGATCCGGCGCGCGGCGCTGGCCCGGTCACTGGCCCGCGCCGGGCTGGACGCCCACCTGGACGAGTTCGCCGCGCTCTTCTTCGCCCGCCGGTTCGCGCTGACCCGGCCGTTCCCGGACGCGCTGCCCGCGCTGGCCGCGCTGCGCCTCCGCCACCTCCTGGGCTTCGCCACCAACGGCAACAGCCGGGCCGAACGCTGCGGGCTCGCCGGCGAGTTCGCCTTCGAGCTGTACGCGCACGAGAACGACCTGCCCAAGAAGCCGGCGCCGGAGTTCTACGCGGCCGTGGTGGCCGCCGCCGGCCTCCCGGCCGAGCACATCGTGTACGTGGGGGACTCGCCGGAGCACGACGTGCTCGCGGCCCAGCGCGCCGGGCTGCGGGCGGTCTGGCTGAACCGGGGCCGGCTGCCCCGCCCGCCGGGGCTCACCCCGGACGCCGAGGTGTCCACCCTGGCCGATCTCCCGGACGTGCTCGCCCACCTCGAATCCGCGAAGGCCTGATCGCGGCCGGTGCGTGTCCGGGACATCCGGATGCCGCCACGTCGGCGTCGGGGCGGGCCTCACGGCCGCCAGCCCCGGGCCACGAGGGCGGCGCGGATCTCGCGGACCAGGACCGGGAAGTTCCGGTGCAGGCGGCGGTCGGTCACGGGCAGCACGAGCCAGCCGGCCGCGACGAGCTGCTGGAGCCGGTCCCGGTGCGGCTGATCCGGGTCGAGGCGCCACCGGCCGTCGTGCGCGACGGCGACGCGGAACTCCGGCCAGGCCAGGTCGGGATGCAGGACGAGACCCGACGGCCCCCGCACCGGGTGATGCGCCACCGGGCGGGGCAGGCCGGCCAGCACCAGCCGGACGCGCAGGTGCGACTCGGCCGGGGACCGCGCGCCGGGATCCGCCAGGCCGAACACCCACCGCGCCCGCCGGCCACCGGGCCGCCCGGCGTTCCGGGCCGCGACGTCGGTCAGCTCCGCCCGGCGGACCAGGCCGATCCGCAGCAACGCGTCGACGATGCCGACCGCCCGTACCGGGTCGGACCAGACCGCGGTCTCCCAGGCGCAGGCGGCCGGCTCGGTGCGCGGCAGCCGGACCGGTCCGCTCGGTACGCCACCCATTGGGCCCACCGCACCGGCCACCGTTGCCCGGACCGTCTCCTTCGGTGCGACGGCACGGCCGTCCGGGCCGGGAGAGGCGCCCGGCGCACCGCCGGCAGGGGTGGGCTCCGCCGGACCGCCGGCGGGGCCGTGCCGGGTGGGGATGGTCGGTGCGGAGCGGGCCAGGCCGCCGGACGCGACGAGGAGACCGACGCGTTCGGGCGCCGACGGGGCCTGGTGCACCCGGATGCCGGGCTGCGCGTCGGCCCGCGCCGTCGCCGGCAGCAGGACGTGCACGTCGTCCCGCGGGCCGGCGGCGTGCGCGATCCCGTGCAGGTACGCCGCCGACGGCCCGGCGAGCAGCGTCCCCGGCGGCAGGCGGAGCAGCGCGGCGCGGCAGGCCAGCGCGTGGTCGTGATCGAGGCGGGCATCGGCGTAGACGTCCTGCCGGAGCCGGAGCCAGGAGGCGCCCCGGAGCTGGTGCCGGGTCAGCAGTTCGCGCCGGACCGCGTCCGAGCCGCGGAAGACCTGCCAGGCCAACTCGGGCGGTCGAAGGGGTTGAGGTGGCATGCCGACCAGCCTGGCGGCGACGGACCACCCTCCGGCACCCCTGTGGACAACCGCGGCGGCGCGGGACGCCAGGCCCTGTGGACAACGACCACGGCGCCCGGCCGATGTGCTAGCGGCTCCCGGCCACACGGCACAACGCCACCCGGCCGGGCCGGCAGAGCCGGTCAGGACAGCGCGGCGGCGATCGACTCGGCGGCGGCGGCAACCTGGGTGCCGACCTCGGTGACGTCGAGCGGGGTCAGCGAGACCACCCCGACGCTCGCCTCCAGGCCCGGCACGCCGAGCACCGGGGCGGCCACCCCGTACGCCCCGGACTGCAGCTCGCCGCTGGTGCTCACCGGGGCGGCGGCACCCGCCCGCCCGGCCAGGATGGCCCGCCCGGCCGCACCCCGCTCCAGCGGGTGCCGCGATCCGGTCCGGTACGCCACGTGGAACGAGGTCCAGGTCGGCTCGACCACCGCGAGGGCGACCCCCTCGCCGCCCTCGACCACGGTCAGGTGGGCGGTCGCCCCGGCCTGCTCGGCGAGCCGGCGCAGCGCGGGCAGCGCCCCCTCGGCGAGCAGCGGCTGGGCTCGCCGGGCCAGGTGCAGCACGCCGGCGCCGAGCCGGAGCCGGCCCGCACCGTCGCGGCGCAGCATGCCGTGGTCGGTCAGCGCGCCGACCAGCCGGTAGACGGCCGCCCGGCCGATGCCCAGCCGGTTCGCCGCCTCGGTGACGGTCAGCCCGCCCGGCGCGTCGGCGACCAGGTGCAGCAGCCGCAGCCCCCGGTCCAGGGTCTGCGCCGTTTCTCCCGCACGTGCCGCCGTGTCCACAGCACGCAGCGTACGACCCGGCTCCGGCCTACCCCGAAATGCGCGGACGGCTACCCTTGTACGGTGACGCTACGCCTGTATGACACCGCCACCCGTACGGTGCGGGACTTCGTCCCGCGGGAAGCCGGCAAGGTGGGGGTCTACCTGTGTGGTCTCACCCTCCAGGCCCCGCCGCACATCGGCCACCTTCGTTCGGGTGTCAACTACGACGTGCTGCGCCGCTGGCTCACCGTGTCCGGTTACGAGGTCACCTTCATCCGCAACCTGACCGACATCGACGACAAGCTCCTGGTCAAGGCGACGGAGCAGGAGCGGCCGTTCTGGTCGATCGCGTACGACAACGAGCAGATCCTGGCCGACTCCTACCGGGCGTTGAACGTCCTGCCGCCGACCTACGAGCCGCGGGCCACCGGACACATCCCGGAGATGCACGAGCTGATCGCCCGGCTCATCGAGACCGGTCACGCCTACCCGGCCACCGACGGCTCCGGCGACGTCTACTTCGACGTGGCCTCCTGGCCGGCCTACGGGTCGCTGTCCGGCCAGTCACCGGAGGACATGCAGTCCGCCGGGGACGCCCCGGAGCGGGGCAAGCGGGACCCGCGCGACTTCGCGCTCTGGAAGGGCGCCAAGCCGGAGGAGCCGGCCGACGCCTACTGGCCGTCGCCGTGGGGCCGGGGCCGGCCCGGCTGGCACATCGAGTGCTCGGCGATGTGCTGGCGCTACCTGGGGCCGGAGTTCGACATCCACGGCGGCGGGCTCGACCTGACCTTCCCGCACCACGAGAACGAGATCGCCCAGTCGCAGGCCGCCGACCTGCCGTTCGCCCGCTACTGGGTGCACCACGGCCTGCTCAGCATCGGCGGCGCCAAGATGGGCAAGTCGCTGGGGAACACCCTCGACCTCGACTACGTGGAGTCCCTCGGGGTGCGCCCGGTGGAGCTGCGCTACTACTACGCCGCCGCCCACTACCGGTCCCGCATCGACTACTCGGAGGACGCGCTGCGCGAGGCGGCGGTCGCCTACCGGCGGATCGAGGGCTTCGTGCAGCGGGCCGCCGAGCGGGTCGGCGCCGGGCAGCTCGGCGAGCTGCCGGCCGGCTTCGTCGCGGCGATGGACGACGACCTCAACACCTCGGCCGCCCTGGCCGTGCTGCACGAGGTGGTCCGGGACGGCAACACCGCGCTGACCGCGGGCGACGATGTGACCGTCCGCACGACGCTCGCCGCCACCCGGGCCATGCTGGATATCCTCGGCGTTGACCCCCTGGACCCGGTCTGGACCGGCGGCGGCCGCGCGGACGACCTGCGCGGCGTGGTGGACTCCCTGATCGCGCTCGCCCTCGAGCAGCGCGCCCAGGCCCGCAGCCGCAAGGACTGGGCCGCCGCCGACGCCGTACGCGACCAGCTCAAGCAGGCCGGCGTGGTCGTCGAGGACACCCCCCAGGGCCCGCGTTGGACTATTGGAGAGCAGGACTGATGGCCGGCAACTCGCAGCGCCGTGGCCGGCGACTGACGCCGAAGTCGGGTGCCCCCAAGGGCTCCGGTGGTAAGAACAAGGACTCCCTCGCCGGCCGGGGCCGCACCCTCCCCGCCGACGAGCGGCCCTGGCACAAGGCCTACTCGGGCACCGAGAAACTGCCCCAGCGCACCGCCTGGAAGCAGGACAAGGAGCGCCGCGCGGCGGCCGAGGAGGGGCGCGCCCCCAAGATCGGCCAGCCGGGCAGCAAGGACACCACCTGGGGCAGGGGCGGGGGCCGGGGCGTCCCCGCCGCGAAGGGCCGCGGCGGCAAGCCCGCCGGCCGGTCCGGGCCCCGGGTCGCCCCCGGCCGTAAGTCGAACCCGGTCAAGGACAGCCCGGAGCTGCTGGTCGGGCGGAACCCGGTGCTGGAGTCGCTGCGCGCCCAGGTGCCGGCGACCGCCCTCTACACGGCCCAGGGCATCGACATCGACGACCGGGTCAACGAGATCATCCGCACCGCCGCCGACCGGGGCATCGCGATCCTCGAGATCAGCCGGGCAGAGCTGGACCGGATGACCGGCGGCGTGCTGCACCAGGGCGTCGGCCTCCAGGTGCCGCCCTTCGCCTACGAGCCGTTCGAGGACCTCATGGCGGCGGCGCTGGAGCAGGCCGCACCGCTGCTCGTCGCGCTCGACGGCGTCACGGACCCGCGCAACCTCGGCGCGGTCATCCGGTCGGCCGCCGCGTTCGGCGCGCAGGGCGTCTTCGTACCCGAGCGGCGGGCCGCCGGGATCACGGCGACCGCCTGGCGGACCAGCGCCGGCGCGGCCGCGCGGGTGCCGGTCGCGCAGGTCACCAACCTGACCCGCTCACTGAAGGCGTGCAAGGACGCCGGCTTCATCGTGGTCGGCCTGGACGCCGACGGGCAGACCGACCTCTACGACCTGGAGGCTGCGGTCGGCCCGCTGGTCGTGGTGGTCGGCTCGGAGGGGCGCGGGCTGTCCCGCCTGGTCGGGGAGACCTGCGACCTGACCGTCAGCATCCCGATGGTCTCCGACGTCGAGTCGCTCAACGCCAGCGTCGCCGCCGCGGTCACCCTCGCCGAGGTCGCCCGCCGCCGCGCCGTCGAGGCGTAACAAGGGCACGAAAAGGGGCGGTCCGCCGTGGCGGGCCGCCCCTTTCCTCGCGTACGTCAGATCCGGTTGCCGGTGGCGGCGTGGAAGACGTGGCTGCGGCCGGTGCGCGGCTTGACGAACACGGTGTCACCCATGTTCGGCATGGTGCGCCGGTCGGTGCGGACCACGAACCGCTCGTTGTGGCCCTCCAGCGCGGCGTGGCCGTAGACGTTGGCGTCGGAGCCCAGGTCCTCGACCAGCTCGACCACGACCGGCATGCCGCCCTCGGTCGGGCTGACCAGGTCGCAGTCCTCCGGACGGAAGCCGACGGTCACCTTGCCGTCGCCGCCCTCGGCGCGGGCCGCCTCGACCTGCTCGCGGGTCAGCGGCACGTTCAGCTCGGCGAACGCGGCGCCGTTGTCGGTCAGCGGCACGGTCTTGATGTTCATGGCCGGGGAGCCCATGAAGCCCGCGACGAAGACGTTGGCCGGGGTGTCGTAGAGCGCCCGGGGGGTGTCCACCTGCTGCAGGACGCCGTCGAGCATGACCGCGACCCGGTGACCCATGGTCATGGCCTCGACCTGGTCGTGGGTGACGTAGACGGTGGTGACGCCGAGCTTGGCCTGGAGCGACGCGATCTGCGTACGGGTCTGCACGCGGAGCTTGGCGTCGAGGTTCGACAGCGGCTCGTCCATGAGGAAGACCTGCGGCTCGCGGACGATCGCGCGACCCATGGCGACCCGCTGGCGCTGGCCACCGGAGAGCGCCTTCGGCTTGCGGCTGAGGAACTCCTCCAGCTGGAGCAGCCCGGCCGCCTCCTTGACCCGCCGGTCGATCTCCGACTTCGAGGTCTTGCGCAGCTTGAGGGCGAACGCCATGTTCTCGTACACCGTCATGTGCGGGTAGAGGGCGTAGTTCTGGAAGACCATCGCGATGTCGCGGGCCTTCGGCGGGAGGTGGGTGACGTCCCGGTCGTCGATGTAGATCGCGCCGTCGTCGACGTCCTCCAGGCCGGCGAGCATCCGGAGGCTGGTGGACTTGCCGCAACCCGACGGGCCGACCAGGACGAGGAACTCCCCGTCGCCGATCTGGAGGTCGAGCTGGTTGACCGCGGGGCGTTCGGTGCCCGGGTAGATCCGGGAGGCCTTCGCGTACGTGACCGTAGCCATGGTGGAGCGCTTCCTTTCACCGGCAGGAACGTGCCGGACGATCCGAGTGGAAGGAGCGACCGGCACCCGAGGTGCCGGCCAGACGGGCGGTCGACCGGCAGCCGAGGCCAACCGGAGTGTCGTCCGTGTCACTGCACCGTAAACGGGTTTCGCGAGCCTGCCAAGACGGGGTGCGGTCGATGGGATCGAGGGCATAACGCATAACGGTCACCAGGGCACGGGCAGGCATCAATCTCCACGGTCCGGAGGCCCCATGGGCGACGATCCGGTGGTGCCGAGGTCGGGAAATTGACGTTTTCCGTGCTCGGGAGCCCTGCTGAACGGGATTACCGGCCCTCAGTCGCTATGCTGACCCCGGACCACGCGCCCCTGTAGCTCAGCTGGCCAGAGCACTCGCCTTGTAAGCGAGATGTCGCCGGTTCGATCCCGGCCGGGGGCTCCAATTTCATCAGGCGTTTCGCGGCGGTGGCCGTCGCGAGATATCCCGATGACAGCAACGCTGACAGCAACGCGGTTCATGACAGCCGCCCGTCGAGCTTGCCGAGCGCCTGACGCATCGCATCAAGGTTGGCGTGAGCGTAGACCTTAAGGGTGATCTTCACGTCTGCGTGCCGGGCGATGGCCTGGACGACGTGCGGCGGGACGCCCAGCTCCATCAGCAGCGACACGACCGTGTGTCGCAGGTCGTGCAGGCGGACACCGGGCAGACCGGCGGTCTCTCGAAGCCGAGCGAACGAGCGGCTGAGGTTGGTTGGCTCCAACGGGGTGCCCCGCTCGGAGGGGAAGACCAGGCCGTGGTCCTCCCAGACCTCGGCGAGCGCAGCCCGTTCGGCCTGCTGGCGCTCCTGGTGCTCAAGCAGCGCGAGCCAGGTGACCTCGGGCAGCGGCAACACTGCCTCTGAGTCCTCGGTCTTGGCGTCCAGGACGTGGAGCTGTCCCGCCACTCGCTGGACGGTCTGCTGAACCCGCAGGGTGCCTTCGTCCAGGTCGACGTCCGACCAGCGGAGCCCGACCAGTTCACCGCGCCGGAGGCCCATCGTGGCGGCCACGACGTAGAGCGCGTGGAGCCGGTGACCAGCAGAGGCAGCGAGGATCTTGCGCACCTGGTCGACGGACAGACCCTTACCGACCTTGTAGCGAGGCGAGGGAACCCGGACGAGCTTGGCGACGTTGCGGGACACCAGCTCCTCCCGCATGGCGTGTTGGAGCGCGTTGCGCAGCACCGCATGCACGAACTGAATCTGTCGCGCGCTGGGGTAGCTCTGGCAGCAGCGGCCAACGGAGCAGCACCGCCGGTCAGCAGGACGAATCTTGTCGAGGCCATTGGTGCAACAGAGGCACTTGCGCCGGAAGTCGTCCATGAACGCCTTGACGTGCTGTACCTGCAAGCCATCGAGGCGCTTGGTGCCGAGTGCGGGGATCAAGTGCAGACGTACGGCGCTCTCGTATCCCCGTGCGGTAGTGGGCTTGAGGTCAGTGACGTAGGCGGCCAGCCAGTAGGGCAGGTAATCGGCGAGCTTCCAGGCCCGATCGGACACGGGGATGCCGCGTTGGGATCGTGACTTGAGCTCGGTGAGCTTGGCGTGGGCCTCCTCCCAGGTGGCTCCGTAGACGAACTTGCGCTTACGACTGCCGTCCGTGATGAGGACGTATGCCTGTCCGACCCAGCGGCCATCGCTGGCGCGCTGGTAGATGGAGCCTTCGCCGTTGGGGTTGCGGCGGGCGGGGGATTGGCGGGACTTGGGTTGCTTGGTCATCAGGCGGCTTCTTCCGTGAGCGTGGCGATCGCCTCGTCTATGGCTGTGGCCGGGATGAGGCGGCGGCTGCCGACCTTGAAGGAGCGCAGCCGGCCAGAGCGGATCAGGTCATCGGTGAGCGAACGGCTGATGCCGAGTGCTCGGGCAGCCTCCTCGACGCGCAGCACGCGAGGAGTGATCGGAGTCGGGTTGTCCAACGGGCGGCCTTCCTCGTGTGACGGGCGGTGGTCAGGCGGCAGCCGGCGCGGCAGCGGCCGGGGTGGTGGCGAGCTCGTGGGCGAGTTCTTCGCGGCCGGTGGTTCGTCGCTCGCGGGCGAGGGCGGCGGCGGTGTTGGCGAGGAGGGCGTCTCCGCTGGTGTGCCAGCCGACCCCGGCGAAGGTGAGGGTGCCGACGATGAGAGTGGTGTCCTCGGCGACCTGGTCGACCGGTGGGCCGCCGGCGGTCGTGTGCTCGTGGGCCTGGTCCTCGTGCCGCCGGTACGCGATGCGGGTGTCGCGTAGGAGTTGGAAGGTCACCGAGTAGCGGCGGCCTTTGGTGAGGAAGTGGCCGCCGTAGCCGAGCATGTGCGCCCAGCGCCGCAGCCGCGCGTATGGGTTGGCCGTCGCTGGTTTCGTGGGTTCGGCGTCAAGGACGGCTTGACGCTGGGCGATGCAGACGGGGCAGGCCGCGTAGCGGGTGTGGGTGCCGCAGTCGGGACACTCCCAGCGCTCGACGTAGCCGGGCCCGGGCCGTGGCTCGCGCGGCCGCTGGGACAGCGGGATCGGGGTTCCGGTAGGTCGGCCGATGCGCCAGCAGGCGTCGATGAGGCGGGCGGTGTGGTCGCCGTCGGGGTCGGCGTAGTCGTCGATGGTGTCGGCGGTGAGTCGGGTGGAGGTGTGCCCGGTGGCCTTGGTGCTCTTGGTGGGTACTTGGCAAGGTATCCGGCGACCATGCCGTCGGTGACTTCTCCGTCGAGGCCAGTGGTGATGGGGCGGATGTCGAGCTGCTCGCCCCAGGTGATGAGCCATCCTTCGGGCCGGTCGGGGTGCGGCGGGGTGTGGAAGGCGATCTGTTCGGCGGCGTGCCGGAAGGTGTCGACCAGGTCGTTAACGGTGAACCCGGCCGGTGGCGGGACGACCGCGTCCGGGTCGTCGGGGTTGACGCCGTCGAGGCGGGCGATGGCGTGGAAGTGCACCGCTCCCCGCGCCTGGAGCTCGGCGACCTTCCCAGGCGACAGCCGGACCGGGGCGACCTTCCGTGTCTTGCCGGGGGCGGTGACCATGAGCGTAGAAGAGCGAGAGCGAAATCTGGTTCCTGGAGCCAGGATTGGGGAACCGTCCATCGGTAATGGGTTCATCCAAAGTGACTGTAGAGCGCCGTCTCTACTGGGACGGGCTGATTGATCTGCTTGGTTCGGAAAATCGGATACGCAGTGAGCTGTTGTCCTCCGCCTCGGAGTCGGACAAAAGCGATGAGGACGTTGAGTCACTCGCGCTCGCAGGCAGGTGCCTGGACGGCTGGCGGCCCAAAGAACTCTGAGGACTGCTGCGATCGGCGCGTCAGCGGTCACCCTCGCACATCGATATCCCGGCCCTCGGAGGTCACCTATCAAGTGAAGCCACCGTGAGCATCAACGGAGTCGGACAGTCGGCTGCCGGCCGTGTCGGGTCTCAGGACGTGCGTGACAGATCAGTCTCGGGACGTGGGTGACATGTCCGGCTAGACGATCTTGTCTCGCCATGCGGTAGCCCCCAAGTCGCATGGTTGCTGCTCCGGCGAAGCTGGGAGTGCGGAACGTCCGACGGCCGACAACGTCCCGGATGGCAACCTGTATCCGTGGACGCATTCGCGGATCGGTTCGACGGCGCTTGGGTGTGGCTCTCCGCTGCCTTCGACGAAGCGCAGGAGGGACGCTGGGTCCGCGATGCAGTGGAACAACCGGTAATGAAGGACATCAGGGCCGCCACCAACGCGCTGCACGGTGGGCGGCTGGCCCCGTTTACCGAGGACCCGTGGCACGTGCGTATCGGGCGGATCGCCAACTGGGCGGGGGTGATCCGGTTGGCTGCCCGAGCTGGTCGATGGGAACTCCAACCCGTCGTCGGACAGAGACCGCCACAGCCTGCGGGCATGGCCGAGCTACTCTCCGGCATCTACGCGATCGGCGAGCAGGGCGAGCTATGGATGAAGCAGCTCCTCAGAGGGGGCGGGCCGCCACCGGAGGACGCGATCGCCAAGGCCGAGGGCTTCCTGACCGGGCCAGGCTCGATCGAAGATCTCGAACAGCTCTTTTACGACTGAAACCATCGGGTAAGCCAGTCGCCGGGACGGCCGGAGGGCTTCACGAGTACTGATTGCAGGCGTGACGCCACACGCAAACGGGGCAGACCCGACCATCACTGGCCTCTTCGGATTAGCCCAAGACGGCCCAAAACCCATCCGTACTTGCGGGGTGCCTTCCACCACATCGATGCGCGGAATTGGACGAACCATACACCTACCTGGAGCAGCAGGAAGCAAAAAGCACCGGACCATGCAACCCACTCCCAACCTCGAAGCGATGAAAGTACGGCGATAAGGGCAACCATAGAGGCGCCTGGGAAGATGACGGTCGCTGATAGTCCGACAGATCCAAAGGTGCTCAGCTTCGGACGATGGGTTCGGTTGTACTCCTCCCATTGAAACAGTCGGTCATCATCACCGTATTCGGCTGCCAAAGGGCGAAGGCGGTCGTTGATATACCGGGCAGTGACCCTCACCCGGTTGATAAGATCGGCATAGACCAAGGCAAGCGCCGATGAGATGGCTGGAACAAGCAAGAGCAAGCTTGTGTCCGCATTTTGCGCAAGAACTAAACCCGCAATCGCCCCCGTTGCAGTCAGCTGCAGGGCTACCGTGGCGTGAGTCGCCGTAGAGAGCTGTTGGATCTGGTCTCGGAGAGCGCCAAACTCCGCGAGCAAGATCCCTAGTCGCGCATCTGATCGACCCGGATGATCCATGCGTCCTTCCAGTCAACTGCTTCTCGCTGTTGCGAAGGGTCCAACTGTAGGTATCGGTACACGTCGGTGCCGCCAAGCCTATCGTGAGCACGTACACGTGCTCACGATCATCGCTACGGTGCCCGGGGGTTCTTAGCACGAGGCGAGGAGGGCAAGAGCCGCGGAAGCCGGACCGCCTCCTGATCGCCGGGCACGGATCCGGCACAACCGAGGGCGAGTAACGGCGGCAGATGCTGGAAACCCACGGAAGGCGTTTCAGCAGGTCAGGAGCCGCCGCCGGGAACCGCGCGGTAGGTCGAGAGGCTGGCGCTCCTACTTCCAGCGGAACTGCACGAACCGGCACCCCAACGGGTCATGGGACTTGGAACGACAGCTAGATCGGGTGGAACTGTTGACAGCAACGGCGACAGCAACCGGCATGGACGAGGGCGCCCGTCGGCGGAAGCGTGCGGACAGTCGCCCGAGGTCGCGAACGCGGACAGACGACGTCGGACGATCCGCACAGAGCTCGTAAGCGAGATGTCGCCGGTTCGATCTCGGCCGGGGGCTCCAATTCCATCAGGCATCTCGCGGCGGTGGCCGCCGCGAGACGGCGAGAAGCCGGTACCACTCGCGGTCACTGGCGGTGTCCGCAGAGCTTTTGCGGCTTGGCCGGCCCCGCGTGTGCGAGGGTCGACCAGGCCGGTTTCCTCCACCTGCCTCCTACCAGGGGAGGGGGCCTTCGGCGTCGAAGTAGCCCCCGGTGGGGCCGTCGGGGCCCACCTGCGCCATGCGGACGATGATCTCGGCGCCCTGCTCGACAGTCTGAATACCGGTGTTCCCGTTCAGGTCGGTCTTGGTGAAGCCGGGCTCGACGGCGTTGATCCGGATGTTCGGGAATGCCTTCGCGTACTGCACGGTGATCATGTTGACCGCGGTCTTCGACGCCGGGTAGGCGACCCCCGGGTAGGCGTACGTCGGGGTGCCCGCTTCGGTGACCCGGGCCAGCGAGGCCAGGCCGCTGCTGAGATTGACGATGACCGGGGCGGCCGAACGCTGCAGCAGCGGCAGGAACGCGTGGGTGACACGGACCGTGCCGAAGACGTTCGTCTCGAACGTCTCCCGCATCATGTCGGCGGTCACGTCTGCGGCGCCGATCACGATGTTGCCGGCACCCCTTCTCTCGATGCCCGCGTTGTTGATCAGTACGTCCAGCCCTCCATCAGCCTCGATGGCCTTCGCTGCGGCCTCCACGGACGCGTCGTCGGTGACGTCGAGCTGGACGGCCCGTGCGCCCAGCTGCTCGGCGGCGCGGCGCCCGCGTTCGGCGTCCCGGCTGCCGACGTAGACGGTGTGACCTGCTGCGATGAGTCGACGGGCGGTCTCGAAGCCGAGTCCCTTGTTCGCTCCGGTGATCAATGTTGTTGCCATGCCTCCAGGCTCCGGCCGGGCGGTGCGGTCGGCCAGTCGTCCCGTCTTCCTGGGACTGCCAGGACCAGGCAACACCACAACTGAGCGGTGCACACTGGTGAGCATGACGACGACGGAATTCGGGCCGGCGGTGCACCGCTGGCGCGACCGGGTCTCGCCCGAGGCCGCCGGGCTGCCCGCCGGCGGGCACCGACGTACGGCCGGACTGCGTCGTGAGGAGCTTGCCCTGCTGGCCGGGATCTCCGTCGACTACATCACCCGCCTCGAACAGGGCCGCGCGTCCAATCCGTCGGCGCAGGTCGTCGAAGCCCTGGCCAGGGCCTTGCGGCTGTCGGCAACCGAGCGCGCACACCTGTTCCGGCTGGCCGGGCTGGCACCGCCGGGTCCGGAAACGGTACCCGCCTACATCACCCCGAGCGTCCAGCGGTTGCTGGACAGGCTGACCGGGACACCCGTCGGCGTCTACGACGCGTCCTGGACGCTGCTCCTGGCCAATCCGCCGTACGCGGCGTTGATGGGTGATCCGTCCGGATGGCGTGGCAACCAGCGCAACGCGGTGTGGCGGCATTTTCTCGGCCCGGGTACTCGAGCCCGCCACACCCCGCAATCCCTGCGAGCGTTCGAGACGGCGCTGGTTGCCGACCTGCGTGCGGCCACGGGCTGCTATCCGGCCGACCAGCAGCTACGGCAGCTGGTCGCGGAGCTGCGCGCGAACAACGACCGGTTCGCGAAGTTGTGGGATTCCGGCACTGTTGGCCGTCATGAGGCGGCACGGAAGACCATCGACCATCCGCACGCGGGCCCCCTGACGCTGGACTGCGACGTGCTCACTGTGGCGGGCAGCGATCTGCGCATCATGATCTACACGGCCGAGCCCGGGACCGAGGACGCCGACCGTCTCGCCCTGCTCACCGTGCTCGGCACCCAGGCACTGGTCGGATAGCTGCCCACTCGACCAGATCGCCGCTCTCTTCGACGTGCCGCACTCACGTCGAGAGCGATACGCGGGCATGGAGCTGCGCCGTCGGGCAGGCCATCCCGGCGCCACGGTCAGATGTGTCGGGCGGGTCAGCGGCGGCTCTCGCCGCTGCTGATCTCCTCCCGCTCCGGTCGGGGCTCGACCGGCGGGTGCCCCGGCGAGACCGCTCCGTCGGCCGGCTTCTCGATCGGGTAGAAGAAGCCCCGGATCGCCGGGCCGAGCGCGCCCAGCCGGTTCATCTTCTTGGGGACGACCCAGGCGGCGTAGTCGAGCGTCGGGCCGTGCCCGTCGTGCCCGTCGACCGGGGTGAGCGGCTGGTGGATCTCGACGAACCGGCCGTCGGGCAGCCGCCTGATGATGCCGGTCTCCACGCCGTGGGCCAGCACCTCCCGGTCGTGCTGCTGCAGGCCCAGGCAGATCCGGTACGCGAGGTAGTAGGCCAGCGGCGGGAGGACCAGCAGACCGATCCGGCCGGCCCAGGTCATCGCGTTCAAGCTGATGTAGAACTTGTCGGCGATGACGTCGTTGGCGCCGGAGACGGTCAGCACGAGGAAGAACGCCACGGCCATCGCGCCGGCGCCGGTCCGGGCGGGAACGTCCCGGGGCCGTTGGAGCAGGTTGTGGTGCCGGTAGTCCTTGAGGTGCCGCGCCTCGAGGAACGGGTAAAACAGCGAGATCGCGATCAGGATGCCCGGCAGGACGACCGTCGGCCAGAAGATCGGCGGGATGACGTACCCGCCGCCGATCGGGATGGAGATCTCCCACGCCGGCATGAGGCGGGTCGAGCCGTCGAGGAACATGACGTACCAGTCGGGCTGGCTGGCGAACGAGACCACCCACGCCTCGTACGGGCCGAAGTACCAGATCGGGTTGATCTGGAACAGGCCACCCATCAGCGCGATCACGCCGAAGACGACCATGAAGAAGCCGCCCTGTTTGAGCGCGTAGCGGGGGAAGAACCGCTCGCCGACCACGTTCTCGTTGGTCCGGCCGGGGCCGGGCCACTGGGTGTGCTTCTGCTTGAACAGCAGGCCCAGGTGGACGCTGATCAGCGCCACCAGCAGCGCCGGGATGAGCAGCACGTGGACGATGAAGAGGCGGCTGATGATGATGGTGCCCGGGAACTCGCCACCGAAGATCGACGAGCTGACCCAGGAGCCGATCACCGGGATCGACAGGATGATCCCGGAGGCGATCCGCAGACCGGTGCCGGACAGGCCGTCGTCCGGCAGCGAGTAGCCGGTGAAACCGGCCAGGAAGCCGACCCAGAACAGCAGCGAGCCGACGATCCAGTTGGCCTCACGCGGCTTGCGGAACGCGCCGGTGAAGAAGACCCGCAGCATGTGCACCACGATCGAGGCCATGAACAGCAGAGCCGCCCAGTGGTGCATCTGCCGCATGATCAGACCGCCCCGGACCTCGAACGACAGGTCCAGGCTGGAGGCGTACGCGGTCGACATCGGGGTGCCCCGCAGCGGGGCGTAGCTGCCGTCGTAGACCACCTCGGTCATCGCCGGCTCGTAGAAGAAGGTCAGGAAGACACCGGTCAGCAGCAGAACGACGAACGAGAACAGCGCGATCTCGCCCAGCAGGAAGGACCAGTGGTCCGGGAAGACCTTGTTCAGCAGTCCCCGCAGCGGGGTGGCCACCTGGAAGCGGTCGTCCACCGCCCCGGCGGTCTTGGCCGGCAGCGCGGCCGCATCGAACTTTCGGCGCTTCATGGCACTCCCAGAAGTACTTCACCTCGGCGTTGCCTACCTGCACATTGCCCCAGACTGCCGCATTACGGTCGGGTGCGCGGACGAAATGCCCGTATAGGGCAAGCGACGCTTCCGGTTCTGCGGTCACCAAGATCCGGACTACGCCCGTGGTCGCAGACGTGGACGGACCCTGCTGGACGGAGCGCACCGAGCTGGTAGGCGAGATGTCGGCGGTTCGATCCCCGCCGGGGGGCTCCATTCCCCTCAGGTGTTTCGCGGCGGCAGCCGTTCAACCCTCGAGGCGGCGGCGAATGTTCCGGGCGATGGCGGCCTGGGTGTCGTCGTCGACCTCCAGGACGCCGTTCTGCGCCATCACCGCGTGGAACTGCTGCTGCTCGTACGGCACCCCGGGGGGCAGCGGTGCGAGGTGCCAGTGCAGGTGGGCGTTGCCCTGCTGGCTGCCGAGGCTCATCGAGTACATCCGCTCGGTCGGCTGTGTCGCCGCGATGGCACGCGCGACCCGGTGCACGGTGCCCTGGAAGCGGAGGAACTCGGGCTCCTCCATGTCGTGCACCCAGCTCTCCAGGTGGCGCTTCGGCGCGACGAGGCAGTAGCCCAGCAGCGTCGGGTAGCGGCCGAGGAAGGTGATGGTGTCGTCGTTCTCGTGGACGACGTGGTGCCGGTAGTCCGGATCACCGGCGACGAACGCGCAGACGAAGCACGGCCCTTCGTTCACCCGGCGTGCGTACCGCTCGACGTCGAACGTGACCTTCCGGGGTTGGTTCGCCATGCGGGGAGACTAGGCCGGCCGGGTCCCGGGTCAGCCGGCCTCCGGCGGGTCGTCGAGCGGGAGGTGGCGGGGCGGTTGCTCCGGCAGTGCGCGGGGGTTCGGCACGTGCAACCCGTCGAGGGCCAGTTCGAGGTAGCGGCGCCAGGCCTGCGGCTGAGCGGCCAGCAGTGGCGCCGCCGTCTGGTGGATGCCGCCGAGCAGCAGCACGATGTCCGTCCCCGTGACGTCGTCGCGCACGGCGCCGTGCTCCCGCGCCCGGGCCGTGAGCGCCTCGGCGACCTCGCAGAGCTGGTTGATCGCCTCGCGTACCTCGGGATGTTGCAGTGAGGGGCGCCCGACGACCTCGCAGAACGCGCGGTCGGTGGCGAGCGCCTCGACGCCGCTGGTCATGAACTCGCGGAGCGCCAGCGCCGGGTCGTCGGCCTGGAGCAGCCGGTCGGCGGTGCCGGTGAGCCGGTCGAGCAGTTGGAGCATGATCGCCGCGAGCAGGTCGTCCTTCGAGGCGAAGTGCCGGAACACGGTGCCCTTGGCGAGGCCGGCGCGCTGGGCGATCTCGCCCATCGACACCTCCACCCCGCGCTCGGCGAAGGCCTCGGTCGCGGCCCCGAGCAGGAGGCGCCGGTTGCGCACCAGGTCCGCTCGCTGGCCGGCGGTGCCGGTCGTCTCGGTCATGCGCGTCTCCCTCCCTGTGGACCCTAACACAAAATGACCGGTCGGTCAGGTTAGCTGCTACGGTGAAACTGACCGACCGGTCATCTTTGGTCCGCCGGCTGTGGGCCGCGGACCGCGAACCTGGGGAGAACACGTGAACAACCCTCTGGAAGGAAAGGGCGTCCTGGTCACGGGCGCTTCGTCGGGCATCGGCCGGGCCACGGCGCTGGCCCTGTCGGGCGCGGGCGCTCGGGTTGCCGTCGGCGCCCGGCGAGCCGACCGGCTGCGAGCCCTCACCGGGGACGCCCCCGGCGAGATGCTGGCCCTCGACCTGGACGTCACCGACCCGGAGTCGGTGCGGGACGCGGTCGCGGCGACGGTGGCGCGCTTCGGAACCCTCGACGTGCTGGTGAACAACGCCGGCGTCATGCTCAGCGGCCCGATCCTCGGGGCGGACACCGCGGAGTGGACACGCATGGTCGAGACGAACCTGCTGGGCTCGATGTACGCGGTCCACGCCGCCCTGCCGCACCTGCTCTCGACAAGGGGTGCGGTGGTGCAGATCTCCTCGACCTCGGGCCGCACGGCATCGGCCGCGAGCGGCGTCTACGCGGCCACCAAGTTCGGCGTCAACGCCTTCTCCGAGGCGCTGCGGCAGGAGGTCACCGCGCAGGGGGTGCGCGTCGTCGTCATCGAGCCCGGATTCGTCGCGACCGAGCTGACCAGTCACCTCACCGACCCGACCATGCGGGCCGCGGCGCGGGACATGGCGGATTCCATGCGGACCCTGCAGGCCGAGGACGTCGCCGCCGCGGTCCGGTACGCGCTCACCCAGCCGGAGCACGTCGCCGTCAACGAGATCCTGATTCGACCGACCGACCAGACCCGCTGAGCCGGGCCGCGGCCGACGCGCCGGGGCGGGAACGGTTTCGGTGATCGATCCCGCCCACGGTCCCCGCGCTGTTAGCGTGCGGCAGTGGCCGCAGGTCCCGAGGAGGCTCCGCCGGGAGGTTCCGCTCGTCTGGCCGACATCGGCCGGCTGGCGGCGTTCAGCGACGGTGTCTTCGCCATCGTCATCACCCTGCTGGTGTTGGACCTGCGGGTGCCCGAATACCACCAGGGCGAGCTGCTCGCGTCGCTCCTCAGGGAGGGCCCGTCCTACCTGGCGTTCACGGTGTCGTTCATCTACATCGGCGTCCTCTGGCTCAACCACCACGCGCTGCTGCGCATGGTCCGCGGCACGACCCTCGCCCTCAGCTGGATCAACATCGCCATCCTCTTCGGCGTGGTGATCATCCCGTTTCCGACCGCGGTTCTGGCGTCGGCGCTCGTCGACGGCGACAGCGACGACCTCCGGGTCGCCGTCGTCATGTACGCGCTCGCGGCGGCGCTCATGTCGGCGCCCTGGTTGGTGTTCTTCGCCTACCTGCGCCGTCACCCGACGCTGCGCGCCCGACACATCGACCAGGACCACGTTCACGCGCAGGAGGCCCGCCCGATCACCGGCCTTCTTCTCTACGGGCTGGCCGGGCTGCTCGGCTGGATCGTGAACCCGCTGCTCGGACTCCTCGGCATCATCGTGATGATCATCTATCACGGTGTCACCAGCGAGGGTCTCCGCCCCGGAGCGCTCCGGTGGGTCCGGACCGGTCGCCGGGGCTGACGCGCCACCGGCCGTCCGTGGCCCTACGGCGTCGAGGTCCGGCGATCGATCCAGTCGGTGATGAGCTTGCGTTCGGCGAAGAACCAGCGGCCGTCCTGGCGGACGAAGGTGTCGTGGTACCGGATCGACATGACCATGAGGGTGCGCTGGCCCTCCTCGGTCCAGAGGTGGTGCGCCAGGCAGTACGTCTCTCCGGTGGCGCGGTCCCCGTCGATGGTCACCGTGCGCTGACCGTTGAAGTGGGTCGTCCGGTCGTAGGTCCGCAGCGCGCCGAAGGCGTCTGCCAGTTCGTCCCGGCCGTTCAGGACCTGCGTCGGCTCGGTCGTGTCGGGCTCGCCGTCGTACACGGCGACGCGGGCGTCGGCGGTGAAGAGCGCGGCCTGCCCCGGGGCGTCGCGTCGGTCCGCCAGGCGGGCGTAGGCGTCGACCAGTTCGCCGAGGGCCACCCGATCGGCGGCCTGCTCGGGGGAATGATTGGGGTTGCTCATGGTGGTTCCTCGCGCTTCTGCGGGACCGTGATCCCGATCCGTATTGACCAGGACGATACTGGTCCGGTTCGGGCCGAACCGGCCAACACGGATTACCTGGCACGGCGGCAGCCGCAGCCTGTGGACTGCCGGTCGCGGGCACTCAGCCGGTGGCGGTGAGGTCGGTCGTGGCGGCCAGCTCGGTCACCACGTCCCTCACGCGGCGCAGCGCCGGCGAGGGATTGTCGGCCAGCCAGACCATCTCGGTGGTGGCGAACTCCCCGGCCAACGGTACGAACACCACACCGGTGCGCCGCAGGTTGTGCGCCGACCAGCCGAGCCGGGTGATCCCGACACCGGCCGCGACCAGGCCGAGCAGCCCTTGCACGCTCGCGTCCCGAGCGACGATGTCCGGGGTGAACCCGGCGGCGCGGAAGTTCTCGTCGAACGCCCGGTGCCAGGGTTCCCAGGAGCTGCGTGGAGTCATGACCCACCGTTCGCCCGCCAGCTCGGACAGGGTCAGCTCGGTGCGGTCGGCGTGCGGATGCCCCTCGGGCAGGACGACGCACACCTGTTCGGTGGCGATGGTCCGTGCGGCCAGGCCCGGGACCCGTGGCGGTCGGGTGAACGCGAGGTCGTACCGGCCGCTGAGCACGCCTTCGACCAGCGGGGCGATGGTGGTCTCCTCGGTGACCAGCTCCAGGTCGGGGAGGCGTTCCCGGGCGGCCCGGACCACCGGCGGCAGCAGGTGGTTCGCCGTGGTGGCCAGGAACGCCAGGTGGAGCCGGCCCGTCTCGCCGCGGACGGCCCGCCGGACCACGGCTACGGCCTCGTCGGCACGGTCCAGGACCGCGCGGGCCTCGGGCAGGAACAGCGCCCCGGTATCGGTGAGCCGGGTGCCCCGGCTGTCCCGGTTGAACAGTTTCGTGCCGAGGATCCGTTCCAGCGCGTTGACCTGCTGGGAGAGCGACTGTTGCGTGATCATCAGGCGGCTGGCCGCCCGGGTGAAGCTCGACTCCTCGGCGACGGCCACGAAGTACCGGAGCTGCCGAAGATCGGGGGTCACAGGCCGAGACTACCGCCGTGGCAGGTAACCGGTGTTGGCCGCGCCAGACCCCCCGCCAGCAGCATTGTTCCTGTTCACGACCACACGTAACGGGAGCAGGAAGATGCAGGACGACACGCAGGGCCGGGTCTGGTTGATCACCGGCTGTTCCTCCGGCTTCGGCCGGGAACTGGCGCTGGCGGCGGTGGCCGCCGGCGACCGGGTGATGGCCACCGCCCGCCGGCCGGAGACCCTGGCCGACCTGGCGGAGCGGGACCGGATCACCACGACGGCGCTGGACGTCACCGACCCGGCCTCGATCGACGCCGCGGTCCAGGCCACGCTCGCTGCCCACGGCCGGATCGACGTACTGGTCAACAACGCCGGTTCGTTGGTCCTCGGTGCGGTGGAGGAGGTCACCATGGCGGAGCTGCGCCAGCAGATGGAGGTGGTCTTCTTCGGCGCGGCCGCGGTCGCCAAGGCCGTCGTACCGCTGATGCGCGAGCAGGGCAGCGGGACCATCGTGCAGATGAGCTCGCTGGGCGGCCAGAAGACGTACCCGGGATTCGGGGCGTACCACGCCGCCAAGTGGGCCCTCGAAGGCATGTCCGAGACGCTGGCGACCGAGCTGGCGCCGCTGGGCGTACGGGTTCTGATCGTGGAACCGGGCGCGTTCCGCACCGAGTTCAACAACAACAAGTACGTCACCGCACAGACGGCGGCGTACCAGGACACGGCCGGGGCGACCCGCCGCTTCACCCACGAGTTGTCGGGCGCCGAGCCGAACGACCCGGCGAAGGGCGCGGCGGCCATCCTGACCGTGCTGAACAGTGACCGCCCGCCGTTGCGGCTCCTGCTCGGCGATGACGCGGTGGACGGGCTGCGCGAGCACCACGAGGCGCTGCTGACCGAGGTGGCCGCCTGGGAGGAGACCAGCCGGTCGACGGCGGTCGCCTGACCGTAGCCGTGCACGCGCGGACCCGGCCCGGGACGGAGGTGCGCACACCCCCGCCCCGGGCCGGTCGCCGGTCAGCCCCAGTTCTGCGGGGCCGGCTGCCGGGTGGTGGCGTTCATCCGGTTGAAGAAGTTGGTGGTGGCGATCCAGAGCACCAGCGCCGCCAGCTCCTTCTCCCCGAAGTGCCGGGCCGCCTCGTCCCACACCGCGTCCGGCACGGCGTCGCTCCGGTCGGCGAGCCGGGTCGCGTGCTCGGCCAGGGCGAGCGCGGCCCGCTCGGCGTCGGTGAAGTACGGCGTCTCCCGCCAGACGGCCACCGCGAAGAGCCGCTCCTCGGTCTCGCCGTTCTTGCGGGCGTTGCGCGCCCCGGAGTCCACGCAGGCGCTGCACCCGTTGATCTGGCTGGCCCGCAGGTGGACCAACTCCAGGGTGGTGGCCGGCACGCCGGCCGAGTGCGCGGCCTTGTAGAGCAGGTTGACCGCCTTCACGGCGTCGGGGAGGAGAGCCGCCGGGTTCTGGATGCGAGCGTCGAGAGACATTTTCATCCGTCCTGTCCTGTTACGCTGGCCGGCGTTCGCCGCGCGGCCGCTGTCGTCGTCCGTCATCTGGTTGTCGAGGGCCGGACCGGCGGCGTGACAGATGTGACCGCGGTCACCTGGGGCCGTGGGGGATGGCGAGGCCGTGAGCGACACCGACCTGTTGGTCCGCAGCTTCGAGGAGCAGCGCCCGCGCCTGCGCGCGGTGGCCCAGCGCATGCTCGGTTCGGCCGCCGAGGCCGACGACGCCGTGCAGGACACCTGGCTCCGGCTGAGCCGCGCCGATGTCGGCGCCATCGACAACCTGCCCGGCTGGCTGACCACCACGGTCGGCCGGGTCTGCCTGGACCGGCTGCGCTCGGCCAGCGTCCGGCACGAGGAGGCCACCGACGGGGCGGGTGAGGCGGCCGGCGGGCGGGACCCGGAGCAGGAGGCGCTGCTCGCCGAGTCGGTCGGCCAGGCGCTGGAGGTCGTGCTGACCACCCTCGGCCCCACCGAGCGGCTGGTGTTCGTGCTGCACGACATGTTCGCCGTCTCGTTCGAGGAGATCGCGCCGGTGGTGGACCGCAGCGCCCAGGCGGTGCGGCAGATCGCCAGCCGGGCCCGCCGCCGGGTGCAGGCCCGCTCGGCCGACCCGATCGTCGACCCCGCCCGCCAGCGCCGGGTGGTCGAGGCGTTCCTCGCCGCCTCCCGGGACGGCCGCTTCGACGACCTGGTCACCCTCCTCGACCCGTACGTGGTGATGCGCGGCGACGCCACCGCGGTGCGGATGGGCGGCCTCGCCGAGTCGCGCGGCTCCTCGGCGGTCGCCGGCTTCTTCAACGGCCGGGCCCAGGCCGCCGTCCCCGCCTTGGTGGACGGGCTGCCCGGTGCCGTGATCGTCGTGGACGGGCGGGTCCGCCTCGCGGTCAGCTTCACGGTCACGGACCGGATCATCGGCATCGAGTCGGTGGCCGACCCCGACCAGCTCCGCGCTCTCGACCTGGTGGTGGGGGGATGAGCCGGGCCGTCGAGGAGTCGAACCGGGCGATGCTGCGCGCCCGGGACGCCATGGACCGGGCGTACGCGGAGCCGCTCGACGTGCCGGCGTTGGCCCGGATCGCGCACGTCTCGCCGGCGCACTTCATCCGCACCTTCCGGGCCACCTTCGGCGAGACCCCGCACCGCTACCTGCAGCGGCGGCGCGTCGAGCGCGCCATGTACCTGCTGGTGCAGACGGACCAGCCGGTCACCGAGATCTGCCACCTGGTCGGCTTCGGCAGCCTCGGCACGTTCAGCCGGACCTTCCACGACATCGTCGGCGAGTCACCGTCGGCCTACCGGCGCCGCCGAACGGCGGGGGTGGCCGTGCCGAGCTGCTTCACCAAGGCGTGGATGCGGCCGAGCCCCGCGGTCACCGGCCGCAACGGCAACGCCGCAGGGTGACCCGGAGGCGGTCGCCGGTGAACCGGTCACTTTTGGATAAGCAGCAGGTCAGCGGGCTGCTCTAGCGTTTCGGGCATGACGATGACCTCGATTTCCCGCTCCCAGATCTACGTTCTCGACCAGGACGAGGCGCTCGACTTCTACGTCGGCAAGCTCGGCCTCGAGGTGAACACCGACCAGGACCTCGGCTTCATGCGGTGGCTCACGGTCAACGTGCCCGGCGACCCGGAGCACGAGATCCTGCTGGAGAAGCCCGGCCCGCCGGCCCTCGACCCGGCGACCGCCGAGCGGGTCCGCGAGCTGCTGACCAAGGGCGCGATGAGCGGCTGGCTCTGCCTCACCACCGACGACGCGCGCAAGGCGTACGAGGACCTGGTGGCCAAGGGCGTGGACATCACCGACGAGCCGACCGAGCGGCCGTACGGGATCGACTTCGGCATCCGCGACCCGTTCGGCAACCGGATCCGCATCGGCCAGATGCACCCCCGCGCCTGACCGGCGGGGGCCCCGGGGTCGGGAGTCGGCGGCTAGTCTCGCGTCTCCCGACCCTGGAGGTGACCCGAGTGCCCAGCCGACTGCTCTACCTGGTCCGGCACGCCGAGCAGGATCGACCGGAGGAGGAGGCGGACACCGGCCTGTCGGCGCGTGGCCGACAGCAGGCGACGCTGCTGGGCGAGCGCCTGCGCGGCATCGACTTCGCCGCGGTCCACCACGGACCGTCCCGCCGCGCCGCGGAGACCGCCGCGCTGGTCGCCGCCGCGCTGCCGGGCGTCCCGGTGTACGAGGACGACCGCGCCGGGGACCACATGCCGCACGACACGGATCCGGCCGGCCTGCCCGAGCCGTACGCGGCCTTCCTGGCGGATTTCACCGAGCGGGAGCGACTCGACGGGCCGCGCGTGACGGCGGAGGCCGTCTCCCGCTTCGCGACCGCGCCCGCCGAGGGCGACGTACGCGAGTTGATCGTCACCCACAACTTCCTGGTCGCCTGGCTGGTCCGGCACGCCCTGGAGGCCCCGGAGCGCCGGTGGATCGGCCTGAACCACCAGAACGCCGGCCTGACCGTCATCCGCTACACCCCCGCCGCCCCGCCCACCCTGATCGCCCTCAACGACGTCGCCCACCTCCCCCCGGACCTCCGCGCCACCGGCCTCCCCCCGGCCTACCGCCTCTGAACCCCGGCCGCCGCGCCGGTGATCATGAGGTTGGCGGCATCGAATCGGACATTCCGCGCCGCCAACCTCATGATCGCCGAGGTGGGGCGGGCCGGGGCGGGGCGGGGCGAGGTGGGGTGGGGTGGGGTCAGCTGGTGGCGCGGGTGAGCAGGTCGACCAGGGCCGCGGTGGCGGGCGGCGGGGTGGCCTGGGGTGGGCAGTCCACGTACCCGGTGGTGGTCGGGCCGACGGTGAGCCGGTAGCTGAACGCGTCCGCGCACATGGTGGCCGGGACGGTGGCGACGGCCTCGGCGGCCAGCCGCGAGTCGGTGGTGAGCTGACGCAGGCGGTCGAGGTCGGCGTCGCTGAGCCGGCCGGTGCGGGAGGCGCCGGCCCGGTCGATCCGGGTCCACCGGCCGTCGGGCTGCACCGTGACGGTGTCGTTGAGCCCGACGATGCCGCCGGACTTCGTCAGCACCACCGGCACGGCGGTGGCCGGCGCCGGGCCGCCGGACGCGGGCGCCCCGCCGTCCCGGGCGCAGCCGGCGAGCGGGGTGAGAAGCGCGGCGAGGAGGGTCGCCGCGACGGGGATGGCTCTCATGCCGATCGGACGCACGGCGGGGCCACCCGGTTCCGACACGCTCCGTCGCATCGTCCGAACGGTCAGTGTCTCCGGCAGGAAAGCGCTCGCACCCTTTCACCTTCTTCGATGTATCGCTATATCTACATCAGTGACTACCCCCGTCACAACTTCCCCCCTTCAGGAGGGCCCGTGAAAAGATCTCTCGCCGCCGTCAGCGCAGCGCTGCTCACCAGCGGCGTGCTGACCTGCGTCACCACCACGGCGTACGCGGCACCCCCGAGCGCACCGTCCCCCGAGTCCGCCGCCGCAGCCCGGGCGGAGAGCCTGCTCCGCGCCAACCCCGGTGCCGTCCAGGGCACCGCCGGGGAGGCGTACCAGGCCGTCCGCACGAAGGTGGACGCCTCCGGGGCGACCCACACCCGCTACGCCCGGACCTACCACGGCCTGCGCGTCTACGGCGGGGACTTCGTCGTCCACACCGCCCCGAACGGGACGCTGGCCGGGACGTCAGTCGGCCTGGCCGCGCCGCTCACGCTGGGCACCACCGCCAAGGTGGGCGCGGCCGCGGCCAAGGCCAGCGCGCGCAAGGCGTTCTCCGGCTCGCTCACCGCGGTGGGCACGCCGGAGCTCTTCGTCGACGCCAGCTCCGGCCGGGGCCGGCTGGCCTGGGAGACCGTCGCCACCGGCTGGCAGGCGGACAAGCAGACGCCCTCCCGGCTGCACGTCATCACGGACGCGACCACCGGCAACGTGATCGGCTCCTACGACGAGATCGAGAAGGTCGTCGGCAGCGGCCAGGGCATCTACACCGGCACGGTCAGCATCGACACGACGCTCTCCGGCAGCACCTACCAGATGGTGGACCCGGCGCACGGCAACGGCCGGACCTGCGACATGAACAACAGCACCGGCGGCACCTGCACCACCTTCACCGACCCCGACAACAACTGGGGCAACGGCGCCAACTCGAACCGGCAGTCCGCCGGCGTCGACGCCCACTTCGGCGCCGCGAAGACCTTCGACTACTTCAAGAACACGCACGGCCGCAACGGCATCTTCGGCAACGGCACGGGCGTGCCGAGCCGGGTGCACTACGGCAACAACTACGTCAACGCCTTCTGGGACGGCGCCCAGATGACCTACGGCGACGGCTCGGGCAACTCCCGCCCGCTGGTCTCGCTCGACGTCGCGGGCCACGAGATGAGCCACGGTGTCACCGAGGCGCTCTCCGGCCTGGTCTACTCCGGCGAGTCCGGCGGCCTCAACGAGGCCACCAGCGACATCTTCGGCAACATGGTCGAGTTCTACGCCGCCGCGCCGAGCGACCCGGGTGACTACCAGGTCGGCGAGAAGATCAACATCAACGGCAACGGCACACCGCTGCGCTACATGTACAACCCGTCGCTGGACGGCTCGTCCGACTCGTGCTGGTCGACCAGCACGAAGAACAAGGACGTGCACTACTCCTCCGGCGTGGCCAACCACTTCTACTTCAACCTCGCCGAGGGCACCGGCTCGACCGCGTACGGCACGTCGCCGGTCTGCGGCTCGGCCCCGGCGGTGACCGGCATCGGCCGCGCCAAGGCCGAGAAGATCTGGTACCGGGCGCTCGACGTGTACTTCACCTCGAACACCTCGTACGTCAACAACACCACCCCGTCGAACACCGCCCGGGCCTACACCCTCAAGGCGGCGACCGACCTGTACGGCAACTGCTCCACCGAGTACAGGACCGTCCAGGCTGCGTGGACCGCGGTGAACGTGGCGGGCAACGACGCGCCCTGCGGCTCCACCGGCAACGACTTCTCCGTCTCGCTCTCCCCGACCTCCGGCTCGGTGACCGCGGGCGGTTCGATCTCCACCACCGTCGCCACGACCACCACGAGCGGGACCGCGCAGACCGTGACGTTCTCCGCCTCGGGCCTGCCGACCGGCGCCACCGCGTCGTTCAGCCCGTCCGCGGTGACCTCGGGCGGCTCGTCCACGCTCACCATCGCCACCTCGGCGGGTACCCCGTCCGGCACCTACTCGGTGACCATCATGGGCGCCGGCTCGGTGAGCCACTCGGCGACCTACACGCTGACCGTGAACGGGACCGGCGGCGGCTGCACCGGCGCCGGCCAGAAGCTCGGCAACCCCGGCTTCGAGTCCGGCAACACGGGCTGGTCGACCACCTCGGGCGTCATCGGCCAGTACGGCTCCAGCGGCCAGCCGCCGCGTACCGGCACCTGGAACGCCTGGCTGGACGGCTACGGCAGCACCCACACCGACACGCTGGCCCAGTCGGTGAGCCTGCCCAGCGGCTGCACCTCGTACAACTTCACCTTCTGGCTGCACATCGACTCGTCCGAGAGCACCACGAGCGTCCAGTACGACAAGCTGACCGTGCAGGTGCTCAACTCGTCCGGCGGCGTGCTCGCCACCCTGGCCACCTGGTCGAACCTGAACAAGGCCACCGGCTACAGCCAGAAGTCCTTCTCCCTGGCCTCGTACGCCGGCCAGACCGTCACCCTGAAGTTCACCGGCACCGAGGACTCCTCGCTGCAGACCTCGTTCGTCGTCGACGACACCGCGGTCAACGTCTCCTGACCTGACCGCCCGACCCCGGGCCCGGCGGCCACCCACGCGGGTGGTCGCCGGGCCCCCCGTTACGGTCGCCGGAGAACCGGCGGCGCGAGGGGGAGACATGTCGGACGCGGAGCTGACCGTCACGGTGAGCGGACCGGTGGCGACCGTGGTGATCCGGAACCCGGCCCGTCGCAACGCCCTGACGCCGGCCATGTGGCGGCAGCTCCCGGTGCTGCTCGACGGCCTGGAGGCGGATCCGGCGGTGCGCGCGCTGGTGCTCACCGGCGCGGGCGGCACGTTCTGCGCCGGCGCCGACCTGGGCGACCTGGACGAGCTGCTGGAGGCGGGGGACGGCAGCATCGCGGTGGCCGCCGAGGAGCGGCTGGTCGCGTTCGGCCGGCCCACCGTGGCCGCGATCGAGGGGGCCTGCGTGGGCGGCGGCTGCCAGCTCGCCGTCGCCTGCGACCTGCGCCTCGCCGCGGTGGACGCCCGGTTCGGCGTACCCCCGGCGCGGCTGGGGCTGGTCTATCCCGCGCCGACCACCCGGCGGCTGGCCCGGCTGGTCGGGCCGTCCGCGGCCAAGCACCTGCTGTTCACCAGCGAGCTGGTCGACGCCGAGCGGGCGCTGCGGATCGGGCTGGTCGACGAGGTGCTGCCGGCCGACGGGCTCGCGGCGCGGGTGGCGGCGCTGACCGCCACCATCGCCGAGCGGTCCCGGCTCACCGTGGCGGCGGCCAAGGAGATCGTCGACGGGCGCGCCGACGACGATCGCATCGCCTGGTGGCACGCGCAGGTGCGGGAGAGCGGCGAGGCCCGCGAGGGGATCGCGGCGGTCAACGGCCGCCGGTCGCCGCGCTTCGGCTGGACCCCGCCGGCCGCCGGCTGACCGTCACCGGTGGGACCGGCGGGCGCCGCGCCGGAGGCGTACCTCCGACGCGACCCCCTGTGCCCGCCGGCCGTTCGTCACCGCGCCAGCGAGGCCCAGCTCGGCGTCACCGGCTCCCGCCGCAGCGGCATGCCCGCCTCGGCCGGGGTCCGGTCGCCCTTGCGCTGGTTGCACCCGTAGCAGGCGGCGGTGGTGTTCCCCCAGGTGTTCCGGCCACCGCGCGAGCGGGGCAGGATGTGGTCGATGGTGCTGGCCGGGCCGTCGCAGTAGGCGCACCGCCGGCCGTCGCGGCGCAGGACCCCGCCCCGGGACCAGGCCGGGCCGGCGCTGAACCGCCAGCGGGTCACCACGTACCGGACGAGGCGGACCACCCGCGGCATCGGGAAGACGCCGATCACCTGGTCCGGCTCGGCCTCGTGGATCTCGGCGACCCGCCGGCAGAGCATCCGGATCGCGTGCTGGACGGTGACCCGGTGCAGCGGGCCGAGGTCGGCGTTGATGACGAGGACGGCGTCCACCGGGCTCTCCTTTCACGATCGGTGGTACGGCAGCAAAAAGCCGCCCGGTCCGTGGCGGACGGGCGGCGACGACGGGGACGCGCGGACGCGTCAGTCGGGCCACCCGGCCGGGGGACCTTCGGCTCGGCAGCCGTCGCTGAGCAGCCACGACGGCATCGTGGTGGCGTGTCGCAGCGACATCGACGGCTCCCGGAGCGGTGGTTGACCTTGCGCGCTCACGGTAGATCCACGCCGGAAAGGCGGGCAACGTATTTCGATCCGCCGTCGGACGGGGGCCGCTGCCGGCCGGCCCGGCCGGCCGCCCGGGCCGCGGCGAGGGGCCGGTCGACCCGGGCGGCCATCTGCACCACCAGCTCGCTCTCCAGCAGCGGCCCGTTCACCTCGGCGGCCACCGACAGCGCCGGCGTGGAGACCGACCGCCAGATCGCGGTGAGGCCGGCGCCCAGGCCGACCAGGGCCACCGCCGCCCGGGTGGTGGGGGAGCCAGCCGCCGCGGCGGCGCTCACTCCGACCACCGCGAGCAGCACCAGCAGCAGGGGTACGAGCACCGGCCAGAAGATGCCCCGGGCCGCCTGCACCACCAGCCTGCGGTCCCGGATGATGAGGTTCCGAGCCACCACGGCCCAGTTCTCCTCGTCCAGCAGGTCGCGCGGGTGCAGGCCGCCGGTGAGCACGCCCCGCCACAGCTCACCCTGGTTGCGCAGCTCGCGGGCCAGCTCCGCGAGCCCGGCCTCGCCCGGATCGCCGACCGCCGCCCGGGTGACCGCCGCCGCCCACGCGGCCAGCGAGTGGCGCACGACCGCCGCCGAGTACGGGGGCAGCACGGTGGCCAGCTCGTCCAGCCACCGGCTGATCTGGATCTGCCGCCCGCCGAACCGTCCGACCAGCTGGTCGGCGTCGCCGTGGCGGACCGTGTCGGCGAGCGACCGGCCGAGCCGGTACGCCAGCCCCACCCGGTGGTTGGTCGCCATCGTCCAGCGCAGCACGTCCACGTTCAGCTCGTCGAGGGCGAGCAGCAGCGGTTCCCGGTCCCCGCCGGTGGCCGCCCGGGCGGCGGCGGTGGCGGGCAGTGGCCGGCCCGGCGCGGTGAGCGCGGCGATCTGGGCCAGCGCCACCTCCACCCCGTCGAGGTTCATGCGGAGCCGGAGCCGCCCCGGCATCTCGGTGACGTTGGAGAGCTTCGGCGGGGCGGTCACGGGCCGGTCCACGCTGTCGACCAGGTCGGCGGTCTGCGCGTGGTGGTACGTGTCCGCCATCGACCAGCCCAGCCGCAGCGCCGTGACGACGCACGCCCGCTCGTCGCGGAGCAGCCCGTACGCGTCGTCCCGCTCGCCGTCCACCCGCAGCGCGGTGCTCACCCTCCCGACCTCCCGTGCCGTCGGAGTCAGCCGAGCCTAGTGCAGCTTTTGGCGGCTTATGACCGGTTTCAGGTTCGGCGCCGGCCGGCCAGCAGGCCGCGCGGGCGGACCGAGTGCACCGGCTCGGCCGCCGCACCCTCCGCCCGCAGGATGTGGTTGGCGGCCACGATCCCGGTGGCCGCCGACCGTTCCATGAGCGCGCTCGGGAAGTCGGTCCGGATCCCGTCGCCGGCCAGGTAGAGGCCGGCCGCGTCGGTGCGTACCCCCGGCCGTCGGGCGTGGCTGCCCGGGGTGAACGCGGGGGCCTGCGCCTCGACCCGGGCGCGCAGCTCGCGCGCCCGCAGCCCGGCGGCCTCCGGCCAGAGCGCGATCAACTCGGCCCGCATGCGCTCGGCCAGCTCCCCGGCCGGCACGTCCGGCTCGCAGGCGTACGCGTGCAGCTCGACCACCGCGCCGCCGGTCCGCTCCGCCCAGCGCCGCGGCTCGTCCTCCAGCCGGTGGTAGAGGGTCACCGAGTCCAGGGTGGGCTGCCGGGACACCCCGCTGAACACCGCCCGGTCCGGGCGCACGTCGCCGTCCATCCAGTAGCGCGCCACCGCGTACGGGGGGCCGGGCCGGCCGAACGCGGGCATCCGCGCCACCAGCTCGGGCGCCGCCGCGAGCAGCCCGGGCGAGGCGTTGACCAGCGCGGCGAGCGCGGGCGGGTCGACGGCCAGCACCACGTGCCCGGCCTCGTGGGTGTCACCGCAGGCGGTGGTCACCCGCCAGCCGTCCGGCGTCCGGTCCAGCCGCGCGGCGGCCGTGCCGGTGCGTACGTGGGCGCCGTGCTGCTCGACGTGCCGGGTGAGCGGCTCCCAGATCGCGGTCGCGTAGTCCCGGTCCGGGCAGTCGAAGGCCAGCCCCTCCGGGTTGCCGAGCAGGTAGAAGTGGAACTGGGCGATCATCTCGGCGGCCGACATCTCCGCCTCGTGGTTGAAGAACGAGTGCGAGAAGACCTCGAAGAGCATGGCCCGGGCCCGGTCCGGCAGTCGCAGCGAGGTGAGCAGGTCGTCGGCGGTCCGGGTGTCGAACTCGGCGTACGTGCGCACCGGGTCGTAGGTGAGCAGCGGCAGCGCGGCGTCCCGGTCCATGCCCCGCAGGTCGGCCAGGCGCAGGCTCGGGCTGCGCAGCAGCAGGGCGAGCAGGTTGGCCGGCGGCGCGGGCGGCAGCTTGCCGAACTCCTCGGCCGGCCACTCGGCGGAGAGGATCGGGTAGCCGGACACCGGCCTGAGGAAGCCCAGGGTGGGGTCGGCGCGGCGCAGGATGTTCCGCCAGTTCCAGTACTGCCGGAAGAAGGCGTGGAAGCCGTGCTCGTTGCGCTGGGCGCCGTCCGGCAGCTCCTCCGGCCAGGCGCCGAGCCGGCCGCCCAGGTGCGGCGCCGCCTCCAGCACGGTCACCTCGACGCCGCGCTCGGCCAGCACCACCGCCGCCGACATGCCGGCGATGCCGCCGCCGACCACCACGGCCCGCGCCGGCCGCGGCACGCGCGGGGCGCCACCGCCGCCGGGGTCCACCAGGTGCCGTCGTACGCCGATGAGCCGACCGACCACTCGCGACACTGCCATGCGCGCCTCCGACCCGACGGGAGCCCCCAGTCTGCCGGGTCACGCCGCCGGCGGCAGCAGACAGCGGCGCGGCCGGTCCGAGGCGGGCCAGACGTACTCCAGGTCGGGCGGGACGTCGTCGAACTGCGGGCCGTAGTGCCCCGGGTCCTTGCGCAGCAGCGACGACCGGTGGCTGAGGTGCAGGTCCTCCCGGCCGAGCCAGGGCGGCAGCTCGCCGGCCTCGGCCAGCTCGGACTGGGTGCGGATGAGCGCGATGCCGCAGGCGGTGGCGAGGTCGGTGGCCATGGTGGCCGCGCAGGTGTCCGCCCGGCCCGGCTCGCACCACACCGCGCACATGTCCAGGCCGTACCGGGTCAGCGCCTCCTCGTACCCGGCCCACATCTTCACCGCCGGGTGGTTGCGCCAGCCGTAGTCCGGCCGGGTCAGCCCGCGCAGCACCTGGATGGTCTCCACCCGCTGCTTGCCCAGCCGCTTCTGGTCCAGCGTCCGGGCGCTGGCCAGGAAGTCCGGATACGGCAGGAACGTCTGCATGCCGGTGCTCTACCCGTACTGGCGGGCGGCATGCGTTCATGATCGAGGGGGCTGCGCGCGCTGCGAGCGACTGACTACCATCCGGGCATGGCCGAGCCCCTCCGCGACCGCGCGCGCCGGGCGACCGGATGGCGGCTCAAGATGAACGGCGACGCCCGTCCGCACTACGTGGTCTGCGGCTCGGACCCGCTGGCCTACTGGGTGGTCCGGTCGCTGCTCGCCACCGACCCGCCCGCCGGCCGGGTCCGGGTGACCCTGGTGGTGCCCGAGCGCCGCCGCTCCGACGGGCCGGACGGGCGGGACCTCCCGGGCGTCCAGGTCGTGCGGGCCGACCGGCTCGACGAGGCCACCTTCCGCCGGGCCGGGCTGGCCGGGGCGGACGGGCTGGCCCTGCTGCACCAGGACGACGTGGGCAACATGCACGCCGCGCTCTGCGCCCAGGAGGTCGAGCCCCGGCTGCGCCTCGTGGTCCGGATGTTCAACACCAGCCTGGCCAACGGCGTGCGGCAGCTCTTTCCCGATTCGGCGGTGCTCTCCGACGCGTCGATCTCCGCCCCGGCGTTCGTGGCCGCCGCCCTCGGCGAGCTGGCCCCCACCCACTTCCGGCACGCCGGCCGCACCCTCTACGTGGCCCGCCGCGCCGACGTACGCCCGCAGGACGTGGTCAGCGGGCTGGCCGTCACCGGCGACCCGGAGCTGGTCCGGGTGCTGCCCGCCGACGAGGCCTCCGCCGACGTGGTGCTGGCCGAGGCGACCGGCCGGCCGCCCGGCACCGAGCTGGCCGCCCGCCGGCTGGTCCGGGCCCGCCGTCGCCGGCAGCCGGTCGTGGTGCTGCTCCGCGCGCTCCGCAGCTTCGCCACCCGCAAGATCGGCCTGGCCGTGCTGGTGCTGCTGGCGGTGATCGCCGTACTCGGCTGGCTCAACGCCCGGGCGGCCGACGTGACCTGGTCCGAGGCGCTCTACCTGACGCTGGTCACCACCCTGAGCGGGCAGGACCCGGACGTCAACAAGCCGCTGGCCGCCCAGATCATGCAGGTGGTGCTCAACCTGGCCGGGCTGGCGCTGATCCCGCTGATCACGGCCGCCGTGGTCGACGGCATCGTCAACGCCCGGCTCGCCCTGCACGCCGGCCGGATCCAACCCGACCGCTCCGGGCACGTGGTGGTGGTCGGGCTGGGCAACATCGGCACCCGGGTGATGGCCCAGCTGCAGGACTTCGGCGTCGAGGTGGTGGCCATCGACAAGAACCCGGAGGCGCGTGGCGCGCCGCTGGCGCACCGGCTGGGCGTGCCGCTGATCGTCGGGGACGCCGGGCAGGAGGAGACCCTGCGCGCCGCCTCCGTCGACACCAGTCAGGCGCTCGTGGTCGTCTCCACCGACGACGGGGTCAACCTCCGCGCCGCGCTCAACGCCCGCTCGCTCGACCCCGACCTGCGGGTGGTGCTGCGCCTCTTCGACGGCGACTTCGCCGAGCGGATCCAGCAGGCGTTCGGCATCGGCATCTCGCGCAGCGTGTCGTACCTGGCCGCTCCGGCGTTCGCGGCGGCCATGCTGGACCGCGCGGTGATCGCCACCATCCCGGTCGACCGGCACGCGCTGCTGGTCACCGAGGTGCCGGTGGTGGCCGGCTCCCCGCTCGACGGCCGGCCGCTCGCCGCGGTGGCCCGCCCCGGCGAGGTGCGCCTGCTGGCCCACACCCGGGCCGGGCAGAAGACGGAGTGGTCGGCCGACCCGCGGATGGTGATCCACGCGGGCGACCGGCTGACCGTGGTGGCCCGGCGGGCCGGGCTGACCGCCCTGCTCCGGGAGACCACCCCGGCGCCGCCGCCCGCACCGGCGGGCGCGCCGGCCGCCCGCCAGCCGGACGACTGACCGGATTCAGGCCGCGCGGGTGGCGTGGCGGAGGGCGTACCAGGCGGCACCGAGGGCGAGCACACCGAAGCCGGCGAGTGTGCTGGCCGGCGGCAGGTTGACGGCGAGCAGCAGGCAGCCGACCAGCCCCAGCGCGGCGAGCAGCTGCACCGGCAGCTTCCGGGCCGGGTCCCGGCCCAGGGTGAGCGCCGAGGCGTTGGCGATCGCGTAGTAGACCAGCACCGTGCAGCTGGAGAAGCCGATCGCGCCCCGCACGTCGGCCAGGGACACCACGACGATCACCACGGCGGCCACCGCCAGCTCGGCGCGGTGCGGCACCCGGTACCTCGGGTGCACGGCGGCGAGCGCGCCCGGCAGGTCCCGGCGGCGGGCCATCGCCAGTGTGGTCCGCCCCACCCCGGCGAGCAGGGAGAGCAGCACCCCGGTCACCGCCACGGTGGCACCGGCCCGGACCAGCCAGGCCAGGCCGGGCAGCCCGGCCGCGGTCACCACCTCGGCCAGCGGCGCGGTGGAGGCGGCCAGCCGCTGCTGGCCCAGCACCCCGAGGGCCACCACGGCCAGCACCAGGTAGACGGCCAGCACCACGCCGAGCGCCAGCGGCACCGCGCGCGGGATGGTGCGTGCCGGGTCGCGGACCTCCTCACCGAGGGTGGCGATCCGGGCGTACCCGGCGAAGGCGAAGAACAGCAGGCCGGCGGCGGTGAGCACGCCCCGGACGCCGAGGTCGGCGAAACCGGCCAGCCGGTCGGGCGCGACGTGCGGCGCGCCGGTCACCGCCACCACGGCGAGCACGGTGAGGACCACGCCGACCAGCACCCGGGTGGCCGTTGCGGTCTTTCCCACCCCGCGCAGGTTCACGGCGGTCACCGCCACCACCGCGAGGACGGCCACGAGCCGCGCCCGCTCCGGCCAGAGGTACGCCCCGATGGTCAACGCCATGGCCGCGCAGCTCGCTGTCTTGCCGATCACGAACCCCCAGCCGGCGATGAACCCGGCGAACGGGTGCAGCCGCTCCCGGCCGTAGACGTAGGTGCCGCCGGACTCCGGGTAACGGGCCGCGAGCCGGGCCGAGCTGGTCGCGTTGCAGAAGGCGATGAAGCCCGCGAGGGCCAGCGCGACCAGCAGGCCGGCACCGCCGGCCGCCGCCGCGGCGGGGGCGAAGACCACGAAGACACCCGCACCGAGCATCGACCCCAGCCCGATGACGACCGCGTCGCGTACGCCCAGCCGGCGCGCCAGTTCAGCCACGAGTGCAGGCTAGGCGGTGGAGGTGAACGGCCGGTCCCGGTTGCGCAGCGGGCCGGGCAACCACAGGTCGTCCCAGGGCACCCGGTGCAGCAACCGGTCCAGCAGCAGGCCGAGCAGCAGCCCCGCGACCGAGTCGGTCAGCCAGTGCCAGCCCAGGTACGTGGTGGTGGAGAGCACGATCAGCGGCGGCAGCACCCGGACCACGGTGACCAGCCGGGGCGGGACGGTCCGGCCGACGGTGCCCAGCAGCGCCGGGAGCAGCATGGCGAGCACGCCGTACCAGACGATCGCGTTGGCCACGTGCCCCGACGGGTACGACATTCCGTAGACGCCGTCGGTGTGGAAGAGCCGGACCGTGTCCGCCTCGGGCAGATAGGGCGGCTTGACGCTGGCGCTCGGCGCCGCCCGGTCGGTCGAGAGCTTCAGCGGCCCGATGGTCAGGTTGGTGAGCAGGAAGGCGACGATCGGCGGCAGGATCGGGCGTACCGAGCGGAGCCGGAGCCCCACCACCACGCCCACCCCCGCGGCCAGCAGGGTCAGCGGGGTGCCCTGGCCCAGGAAGTTGAGCACCCGGGCCACCCAGAACGCGGCGGCGGGCCGGTGCGAGTCCGCCCAGTCGGCGACGGCCCGGTCCAGTCCGAGGAGATGGCCGCTGGCCAGTGCCACGGTCAGCGCCACCAGTGCGGCGAGCAGCAGCCCGTCGAACCACCAGCCGGCCGGCCGGACGGGCCGGAGGCCCGGCCTTCGGCGTACCCCTGTGGTCTCCCGCACGCGACCACGCTACCGGTCGCCCGCGGCGCCGGACCGGCGCGGGCATCGGCGGCTGTGGGCCCAACCACGAAGGGAAGCGCTGCCCGGGGGTCACCGGTCACACTTGTCCCCGTGCGGATCACCTCGGCCCTCGTCGACCCGGCGCTGCTCGACCTCCCCTGGTCGACCCCGCTGGAGGAGTGGCCTGCCGAACACCTGGTGGCGCTGCCCCAGGGCATCTCGCGGCACATCGTGCGCTTCGTCCGGCTCGGCGGCTACGTCTACGCGGTCAAGGAGACCGGCGAGCGGGTCGCCGAACGGGAGTACGACCTGCTCCGGGCGCTGGAGCGGATCGACTTCCCGTCGGTCGAGGCGATCGCGATCGTGGCCGACCGGCAGACCGACGACGGGGAGCCGCTCGACCCGGTGCTGATCACCCGGCACCTCCAGTTCTCCCTGCCCTACCGGGCGCTGTTCTCCCGCACGCTGCGGCCGGAGACCATGAACCGGCTGCTCGACGCGCTGGCGGTGCTGCTGGTCCGGATGCACCTGACCGGCTTCTTCTGGGGCGACTGCTCGCTGTCCAACACGCTGTTCCGCCGGGACGCGGGCGCCTTCGCCGCCTACCTGGTCGACGCGGAGACCGGCGCCCTGCACCCCTCGCTCTCGAACGGGCAGCGCGGCGAGGACCTGGAGATCGCCCGGGTCAACATCTTCGGCGAGGCGCTGGACCTCCAGGCCGCCGGCCTGCTGCACGAGTCGATCGACCCGGAGGAAGTCTGCGAGCAGGTCGTGCAGCGCTACGAGCGGCTCTGGCACGAGATCACCTACGAGCAGCAGATCGAGCGGGAGGCCCGGCACGACATCGAGGGCCGGATCCGCCGCCTCAACGAACTGGGCTTCGACGTCGCCGAGGTGGCCATGTCGACCGTCGACAACGGGCGCTACCTGGTCCGGCCCAAGGTCGTCGACGCCGGCTACCACACCCGGCGGCTGCTCCGGCTCACCGGCCTGGACGCCGAGGAGAACCAGGCCCGCAAGCTCCTCAACGACCTGGACGCGTACCGGGTGGAGAGCGACCTGACCGACGAGCAGCAGGCCGCGCACCGCTGGCTGACCGAGGTGTTCGAGCCGGTGGTCCGGGCGGTGCCCGCGCACCTGCGCCGCAAGCTGGAGCCGCAGGAGCTGTTCGCCCAGATCATCGAGCACAAGTGGCTGCTCTCCGAACGGGCCGGCCGGGACGTCGGGATGCGCCAGGCGGTGCAGTCCTACCTGGCCGACGTGCTGGTGCACCGCCCGGACGAGCAGGCGGTGCTCGGCGTCGAGGTGCCCGCCGTCGGCTGATCAGCCCGCCGCGTCACTCCACCCAGGCGCCGGCGCGCATCACCCGGACCACGTTGAGGTCGTCGTCGAGGACGACCAGGTCGGCCCGGAGGCCGGTCTGGAGCGCGCCCACCCGGTCGCCCAGCCCGATGGCCCGGGCCGGCGTGGTGGCGACCATCCGGCAGGCGTCCGGCAGGGCGATCCCCGCGGCGACGGCGTGCCGCAGCGCGGCGTCCATGGTCAGCGTGCTGCCGGCGATCGCGCCGTCCCGGCTGAGCCGGGCCACCCCGTCGGCCACCGTGACGGCCTGGCCGCCCAGCTCGTACTCGCCGTCGGGCATGCCGGCGGCGGCCATCGCGTCGGTGATCAGGGCGGCCCGCTCCGCGCCGGCCAGCGAGGTGGCGAAGCCGAGCATGCCGTCGTGCAGGTGCACCCCGTCGGCGACCAGCTCGCAGACCACGTTCGGGGCGTCCAGCAGGGCCACCACCGGACCGGGCTCGCGGTGGTGCACCGGGCGCATCCCGTTGAACAGGTGGGTGCCGACGCTCGCGCCCGCCGCCACGGCCGCCCGGGTCTGCTCCCAGGTGGCGTCGGTGTGCCCGACGGCCGCCACCACGCCCCGCCCGACCAGCAGCTTGATCGCCTCCAGCGCGCCGTCGCGCTCGGGGGCCAGGGTGACCATCCGGACCGCGCCGCCGCCCAGCTCGATCAGCTCGGCCAGCTCCTCGGTGGACGGGTCGCGGAGGAACTCCGGGTTCTGCGCCCCGCACCGGGCCGCGGACAGGTACGGGCCTTCGAAGTGGACGCCGGCCAGCACCCCGGACTCGACGAGCGGCCGGTAGGCGGCGGTGGCGTCGCGCATCAGCGGGAACGGGGAGCTGACCAGGCTGGCCAGCAGCGTGGTGGTGCCGTGCCCGAGGTGGAAGTCGGCGGCCTGCCGGGCCGACTCCGCGTCGCCCGTCGTGAAGGTGTGCCCGCCCCCGCCGTGGGTGTGCATGTCCACGAAGCCCGGCACGATCCAGTGCCCGTCGCGCACCGTCGGGTACTCGGCGACGGCCCGGATCCGGTCGTCGGCGATCTCCACGCAACCCTGCCGGATCACGCCGTTCGGGGTCACCACCTTGCCGGTCACGCGCAGGGTCATCGGCTCTCCTTCGCCAGGGTGTCCAGGGCCAGCAGGGCGGCGCCGAGGCAGCCGGCCTCGTCGCCGAGGGCCGCGGCGACCAGGCGCGGCTCCCGGTGGAAGGTAAGGCGTTCGCGCAACGCCGTGCGCAGCGGGTCGAACAGTCCGGGGCCGGCCTGGGCCAGCCCGCCGCCGATCACGATGGTCGCCACGTCGAAGAGTGCCTGGCCGGTGGCCAGGCCGTCGGCGAGCGCCTCGACCGCCTCCCGCCAGACCCGGCCGGCCAGCGGCTCACCGGCCGCCGCCCGGTCGGCCACCTCGGCGGCGGTGGCCGGGCTGCCGGCCAGCTCGGCGTACCGCCGGCCGATGGCCGAGGCCGACGCCACCGCCTCCAGGCAGCCGGGGCGGCCGCAGCCGCAGCGCGGGCCGTCCGGGCGTACCAGGATGTGGCCGATCTCCCCGGCGGCGCCGTGCGCGCCGACCGCGGCCGACCCGTCGACCACGTGGGCGGCGGCGATGCCGGTGCCGATGGCGACGAAGAGCACGTGGCCGGCGTCCCGCCCGGCGCCGAGCCGCGCCTCGGCCAGGCCGCCCACCCGCACGTCGTGGCCGAGCGCCGTGGGCAGGCCGAGCCGCGTCCGCGCCAGCTCCCGCAGGGGTACGTCGCGGAAGCCCACGTTCGCCGACCAGACCGCCACCCCGCGGGCCTCGTCGACCACGCCGGGCACGGCGATGCCGCATGCCACCGGGGTGAGGCCGTCGGCGCGGGCCTTGCCGGCGAGTCCCTCGGCCACGTCGAGGATCGTGCCGACCACCGCCTCCGGGCCGCGCGCCGCGTCGGTGGCGTGCCGTTCGGCGTGCGCGGTCGTGCCGTCCGGCCGGACCAGGGCGCATTTCATTCCGGTGCCGCCCACGTCCAGCGCGACGACGACATCGTCGCCTGGTGTCACGCCAGCACCACGGACCGGGTCAGGTGTCGCGGCGCGTCGGGGTCGAGGCCGCGGCTGGTGGCGAGGGCGACGGCGAAGCGCTGGGCGAGGATCAGGTCGGCCATCGGGTCGACCGGGTTGCGGCCGGCCGCCCAACTCGTCAGCACGGTGTGGCAGCCGTGCGTGCGGCTGTGCACGAAGGTGGCGCCGGTCGCCGCCACGTCCTCGGGGAGGCCCTCCGGGATCCCGCCGAACGCCCAGACCAGCCGCCCCGGGGCGGCGATCGAGATGGGGCCGTGCCGGTAGTCCATGGCCGGGTACGCCTCGGCCCAGAAGGTGGCCGCCTCGCGGCACTTCAGCGCGGCCTCCTCGGCCAGCCCGACCGTCCAGCCGCGGCCGAGGAAGGTGACCTGGTCGATGGTGGCCGGGTCGATCGGCAGCGGGGCCCGGACGGCCACCTCGGCGTCGGCGGCGAGCCGGCCCAGGTCCTCGCCGAGGTGGGCGCGGAGCAGCGCGAGCGCGGTGGTGGCGAAGCGGGTCTGCACCACCGAGCGCTCGTCGGCGAAGGGCAGGGGCACCGCCGCGTCGGCCAGCTCGACGGCCGGTGCGGCCGGGTCGCCGACCAGGACCGTGGTGGGCAGCTGCCCGCGCAGCGCGGCGAGCAGGTCGAGCACCTCGGTGGTGGTGCCGGAGCGGGTGATCGCGATGACCCGGTCGTAGCGGCGGCCGGTGGGGAACTCGCTGGCCTGGAAGGCGTCGGTCTCGCCCTGGCCGGCGCCCTCGCGCAGGCCGGCGTACGCGGCCGCCATGAACCACGACGTGCCGCACCCGACGACGGCGACCCGCTCGCCGGGGCGCGGCAGGCGGTCGGCGACGGTCGGGGCGAGTCGCGCCGCCTCCCGCCAGCAGTCGGGCTGGCTCGCGATCTCCGCGTGCACGTACGCCATCACCACTCCTCGCCAGGGGGAGACCTTGCGCAATACGGCGCGATATGGCCGTCTTTCGCGCGTCATTCTGCGCGATTCCGGTCGGCCGTGGCAACCGCCTCCCACATCGCGCAGGACAGGGTTTTGCGCCCCGCCAGTTTCGCGCACTACTGTGCACGCAATCAATCACCGTTCGTGCAGAGTCAGTGGAGGCCCCGCGTGGACCGCTACGCCCGATGGAACGCGCTGCTCGAGATGCTGACCGACAGCGGCCGGGTCAGCGTCGAGGAGGCGGCCGGGCGCCTGGACGTCTCCCAGGCCACCATCCGGCGTGACTTCGACCAGCTCGCCCAGCAGCAGATGATCACGCGGACGCGGGGCGGCGCCGTCGCGAACGGCGTCTCCTACGACCTGCCGCTGCGCTACAAGACGGCCAAGCACTCGGCCGAGAAGCAGCGGATCGGGGCGGCCGCCGCCGCGCTGGTCTCCCCGGGCACGGTGGTCGGTCTGAACGGGGGCACGACCAGCACCGAGGTGGCCCGGGCGCTGGCCGTCCGCCCCGACCTCAACACCAGCGCCGAGGGCGCCCAGCTCACCGTGGTCACCAACGCCCTGAACATCGCCAACGAGCTGCTGGTGCGCTCGCGGATGAAGGTGGTGGTGGCCGGCGGCGTGGTGCGGCCCAAGTCGTTCGAGCTGGTCGGCCCGCTGGGCGGGGCGCTGCTGCGCGAGGTCACCCTGGATGTGGCGCTGCTCGGCGTGGACGCCATCGACCCGCAGCTCGGCGCGGCCGCCCACCACGAGGGCGAGGCGGCCATGAACAGCCTCATGGTGGCCCGGGCCAAGCGGGTCGTGGTCATCGCCGACTCGTCCAAGCTGGGCGGACACGCGTTCGCCCGGATCTGCCCGGTGGACCGGGTGGAGACGCTGGTGACCGACTCCGGTGCGTCCCCCGCCGTGGTGCAGGCGTTCCGCGACGCGGGCGTGCACGTCGTCTGCGCCTGACCGGACTCGTCGGCGCGCCTGACCCGGATCCGGGGAAACCCCGATGCATACCGGGTATTGTCTCCGGCTGCATACCGCGTATGGTGTCGAGCTGACACCTACTTATCGGGGGAGGTCAGCTTTGTCGGCTGTCCTGGAGATCGAAGGTCTCCGCAAGACGTACCGGAGCCGGAAACGCGGGGTCCGCCACGCGCTCGACGGCTTCGACATGCGGGTCGAGGCCGGCCAGGTGCACGGCTTCCTCGGCCCCAACGGCTCGGGCAAGACCACCACGCTGCGCACGCTGCTCGGCCTGATCCGGCCCAACGGTGGCCGGATGGCCATCCTCGGCCAGGAGGTGCCGCCGGCGCTGCCCGCGGTCGCCGGCCAGGTCGGCGCCATCGTGGAGAGCCCGCAGTTCTTCCCGCACTTCTCCGCCCGGGACACCCTCGGGCTGCTCGCCCAGGCCGGTGAGCTGCCCCGGCAGCGGGTCGACGAGGTGCTGGAGCTGGTCGGGCTGCGCGATCGGGCGGGTGAGCGGGTGAAGACCTACTCGCTCGGCATGAAGCAGCGGCTCGCCGTCGCCTCCGCGCTGCTGAAGAACCCGAAGCTGCTGATCCTGGACGAGCCGGCCAACGGCCTCGACCCGGGCGGCATCCGGGAGATGCGCGGTCTCATGCGGGACCTCGCCGGCGCCGGGATGACCGTGGTGCTCTCCAGCCACATCCTCGGCGAGATCCAGCTCATCTGCGACTCGGTCACCATCATCTCGCTGGGCCGGCGGGTCGCGTTCGGGCCGGTCGACGAGGTGCTCGCCGCGCACTCGCAGGGCGCGGTGCGGGTCCGCCTGGAGGCGGTGACCGACCTGCCGCAGGCGGCCGAGACCCTGACCCGGGCCGGGATCCGCGTCGCCGCCGAGCCCGACCACCTCATGCTGGCCGGTGTCGACAAGCCGGCCTCGGTCAGCCGCGTCCTCGCCGAGCAGGGCCTCTACGTCAGCGAGCTGACCCCCGTCGCGGTGGACCTGGAGAGCGTCTTCCTCGAACTGACCGCCACCGCGCCGGTCCCCGGCCAGCACCGGCAGGTCGACCAGTCCACGAAGGTCGGTGAGCCGGGCAGCGGCGTCACCGGAGGAGGTTGGGGCGCATGAGCCTCTACATGACCGAACTGCGCCGGCTCAGCAAGCGCCGGCTCACCCGGCTGCTGCTGGTCCTGCTGCTGCTCGGGCTGGCCACGGTGGCCACCGCCTTCAGCTTCTCCAGCCACCAGCTCTCCAAGGAGACGGTCGCGGCCGCCCAGGCCGAGTCCGAGGCGCAGTACCAGCGGGCGGTGGCGGACTGGAAGCGGACCGTCGCCGACTGCGACGCCGCCAAGGCCCGCGGCGACCAGGACACCGACGAGCGGTACGGCCCGAACTGCGGCCGGGACTGGCAGCCGCAGCCGGAGATGTTCGACCCGAAGTGGAACCTGCCCTACCAGTTCGACTTCCGGGCCGAGTTCCCCACGTTCATCGCGGTCTTCGCCGGGGCGGTGGCGCTCTTCGCGTTCATCGTCGGCGCCTCGTACGTGGGGGCCGAGTGGAGCACCGGCGGAATGATGAACCTGCTGCTCTGGCGGCCGAAGCGGCTCGCCGTGCTGGGCACCAAGCTGGCCGCGCTGCTCACCACCGTGCTCGGGGTGAGCCTGGTGCTCGGTGCCTTCTGGACGGTCGCCTTCTGGCTCATCGGCCGCTACCGGGGGACCACCGCCAAGGTGACCGCCGGGGTGTGGCAGTCCGTCGGCCTCGACGGCCTGCGGGCGGTCGGGCTCATCCTGCTCGTGGGTGCGGTGGCCTTCGCGCTGGCCTCGCTGGGGCGGCACACCGCGATGGCGCTCGGCGCGGCCGTGGCGGTCTTCGCGATCAGCGAGATCGGCATCCGGATCGCGGTGAACGTGCTCTCCGTCCCGTTCGGCGACCGGTACGTCCTCTCCACGTACGCCCAGTCGTGGTTCATGAAGCAGGCGGAGCTCTTCGACTACGACACCTGCCAGTTCGCCAAGGGTGCGTGCGAACCGGCCAAGCTGGTGGTCACGTGGCAGCAGTCGGCACTGGTGTTCGGGGTGGGCGCCGCCGCGGTGCTGATCGGCGCGTTCTGGTCGATGCGCCGGCGGGACATCGCCTGACCGGACCTCGCGTGCGATGCGGGCCGGGCGGACCCTGGTTAGGCTGGGGTCCCCCGGCCGGCGTCGTCGCGCCGGTCGCCCCGTCCTGCTGAGGAGCGCCATGCCCGCCGACGCCACGGAGCGGGCCGTCACCGACGACCGGCCCGAGCCGTCCGGGACCACCGACGTCGCGCGCCGGGAGGCCGGCGTCACCGTCCCGCCACCCCGCTCCGCCCCCGCGGTCGAGGCCGCGCCGCCGGACGACGGGCCGGCGGGTCCGGCTCCCGCCCCGGAGGCGCCCGGCGAGGCCGACGGGCTGACCGAGCGGGAGCGGCGGATCCTCGCCTTCGAGCAGCAGTGGTGGAAGTACGCGGGCGCCAAGGAACAGGCCATCCGGGACACCTTCGGGCTCTCCGCGACGCGCTACTACCAACTGCTCAACGCGCTGCTCGATCAGCCCGCCGCGCTCGCGGCCGAGCCGGTGCTGGTCGGCCGGCTGCGCCGGCTCCGCTCGTCCCGGGCCCGGAACAGGCGGCGCTGAACCGCCCGCACACCCTCGGGTCCGCCCGCGCCGGCATGGCCTCCGGCGCTCCGGGTAGGCGGCGGGCGGCGACGGAGGGAGCAGACGGATGGGGGCACCAGACCGCCGGTACCCGATCGGCAGCCGGCCGGCCCGGCCGGTCGGGACGGCGCCGATGATGCGGGTACGCTCCGCCTCCGATCCGGCCCCCGGCCGGCTGGAGAACGAGGACCTGGTCTTCCGGATCGGCCCGCTGGTCGGCCTCCTCGACGGGGCGACCGTGCCGGAGGGCTTCGACACCGGCTGCGTGCACGGCCCGGCGTGGTACGTCCGGCACCTGGCCGCCCGGATCGGCCTGGCCGTCGCGGCCCGCCCCGCGGCGACGCTGATGAGCAGCCTGGCGGCGGCGATCCTGGCCGTGCGGGCGGACCACGGCGGGGAGTGCGACCTGGACCACCCGGGCACCCCGTCCTCGACCGTCTGCCTCCTGCGGGAGGGCGGCGACCAGGTGGACTACCTGGTCCTCTGCGACAGCCCGCTCGTGCTCGACACGGGGGACCGGATCGATGTGGTCTCCGACGACCGGCTGGACGCGGCGCTGGCGGACCTGCGCCGGACCGCCGCCGCGCTCCCGGACGGGGATGTCGACGCGGCGACCCGGTTCCGCCGGGCGGTGACCGTGCAGCGGACCCGGATGAACCGGACGCACGGCTACTGGGCGGCGGCCAGCGACCCGGACGCGGCGTACCACGCGGTGACCGGCACGCTGCCGCTGCGCGGGCCGGGGGCGCTGCGACGGGCCGCGCTGCTCAGCGACGGCGCCTCCTGCGCGGTCGAGCAGTTCGGCCTCTTCGACTGGGCCGGTCTGCTCGACGTGACGGCGGGCGAGGGCCCGGAGGGGCTGATCGACCGGGTCCGGGCGGCCGAGCGGGACCACCCCGACCGGTTGCGCCGGCGCAAGCGCACGGACGACGCCTCGGTGGTGCTCTGCGAGTTCGTCCCGGCGGGGTGAGCACCCTCACCGCCGAAACGGACCGGTCGGCTGACAACGGAGCGTGAGGCGGAACACCCCGGGGGTACGACCGGCCGACCCCCTCCGCCGGACCGGCAGTCCGCGTCCAAAGGGGTGGACTTGGGCCGGTACGACCGGCAGACTGCGGCTCGTGATGGGTGCGGTACGGCTGGAGCCGGTGGACGAGCGAAACCTGGAGCCGTTGCTCTCCGTAGCGGCTGCCGAGGCGGAGCCGGAGGACGTCATGCCCCCGGTCGAGGCCCCGGCCGGGTGGTCGCTGGCCCGTCGGGAGGCCTTCCGCGAGTTCCACCGGGCGAGCTTCGGCGGGCTGGACGGCCCCACCCGCACCCTGATGTACGCCATCGTGGCCGGCGGCGAGGTCGTCGGCATGGTGCGGATGACGCGCTGCGACGAGCCGGGGACGGTGGAGACCGGGATGTGGCTGGGCCGCTCGGCGCGCGGCCAGGGGCTCGGCGCGGCGGCCCTGCGGGAACTGCTCCACGCTGCGGCGGCGGCCGGCATGCGCACCGTCGTGGCCGAGACGACACCGGACAACCAGGGCGCTGTCTCGGTCCTTCGGAAATGCGGCGCGGAATTGCGCGAGAAGGACGGGAAGCTCCGCGCGGAAATGTGCCTCGATTCCGCCCTGCCGGCCCATTAGGTTCTTTGCCTGCCTCCGCGCAAGCTTTGCCTTTTCCCTGCTCTACTGGGCTTCTCTGACCGGTTTGCGCCTTCTCTTCCGCTCCTGAACCGCCTATCCAATTGCGCGGTGACACGCCCCCGGCAATTCCGCGGAAATGTTTTGCGCATGGGGTGACGGGTACTGCCCGCCGGGTCCGCTGATACGGGACGCCGGTCGCAGGCCCTTTCCCGCTGATCCCCGGTAGCTGCTTCCCGGGCCTGCTCCACGCATGAGGTGTCCGCTTCCACCGGGGAGCGAAGGAGAACTGATGAAGAGCGGAGCACGGGTGGCGCTGGCGGTGGGCTTCGGCTACCTCCTCGGGCGCCGGAAGAAGATGCGGGCGGCCCTCACCCTGGCCGCCGCCGTGGCGGCCGGAAGGGCCAGCCAGCGACCGGGCGGGCTGAAGCAGCTCGGCACGGACCTGATGAACGTGAACCCCCAGCTCGGCGGCCTCAGCAAGCTGGGTGCCCCGCTGGCGACCGCCGGCCGGGCCGCGGCGACCGCGGCCGCGGGCAGCGGCATCGACGCGATCAGCGGCAAGCTGCGCGGCGGCGCCGACGCGCTGCGCCGGAAGACGGCCGGTGGCCGGCCGGACGAGGAGCCGGCGGGCGACGAGCGGTCGGCGAACGACCAGCGCTCGGCCGCCGACGACGAGGAGGAACTCGACGAGCAGCCCGCGGCGGGGGACGAGACGGACCGGGGCGGGCGCCCGGCCGTCGCGCGACGGCAGCGGGGGCGGTGACCATGGCAACCGGCAACCTCACGGACCGGGCCCGGGACCAGATCGGTGGCGAGCTGCGCAACCTCGCCTCGGCCATCGGCGAGCGTGCCGTGCACGCGGTCACCGAGCGGATCACCGGTGCCACCGGGCGGCTCAGCGAGTACGCCAAGGAGGGCGGTGGCCCCGGGCTGGTCGCCGCCGCCACCGGCGCGCAGAAGCTCGCCGAGGGCCACTCCCCGGTCAAGGCCATGTTTCAGGCCGGCCTGGCCGGCGGTAAGGAGAAGTTGATGTCGGCGTTCGGTGGTGGCAAGGGCGGCAAGGGCGGTGGCAAGAAGCTCAAGGTCACCAACATCGTCGAGACCATCGAGGTCGGCGTGCCGGTCCGGGTCGCGTACAACCAGTGGACGCAGTTCGGCGACTTCCCGAGCTTCATGAAGAAGGTCGAGCAGGCCGACTGCGACTCGGACGAGAAGATGACCTGGAAGGCGCAGGTCTTCTGGTCGCACCGGACCTGGGAGTCGACCATCGTCCGGCAGATCCCGGACCGGCTCATCCACTGGCGGTCCAAGGGCGAGAAGGGCTCCGTCGACGGCACCGTCAGCTTCCACGAGGTCGGCCCCGAGCTGACCAGGATCCTGGTGGTGCTGGAGTACCACCCGCAGGGTCTCTTCGAGCACACCGGCAACCTGTGGCGCGCCCAGGGCCGCCGGGTCCGGCTGGAGCTGAAGCACTTCGTCCGGCACGTCATGACGCGGACCGTGCTCGACCCCGACTCGGTCGAGGGCTGGCGGGGTGAGATCGAGGACTCCCAGGTGGTCAAGGACCACGAGACCGCGCTCCGCGAGGAGCAGGAGGCCCGCCAGGAGCGGGAGGGCGAGGAGCAGCGGGGTCGCGGGGAACGGCCGGGCCGCGGGGAGCAGCGGGGCCGCGAGGAGGAGCCCGAGGAGGAGCCCGAGGAGGAGGCGGAGGAGGAGGGCCGGCCCGCCGCCCGTCGCCGGCCGTCGCCGCCGCGCCGCCGTCCCAGCCGGTACGAGGAGGAGTACGCCGACTACGACGAGGGCAACGACTTCGACGACGACGAGTACGCCGAGGAGCCCGAGGAGGAGGAGGAGCCGCCGCGCCGCCGCGCCCCCGAGCGGGCGCGTCGCCCCCAGCCGCGCGAGGAGCGGGAGGCGCGCCCCGAGCGGCCGCGCCCCGTCCGGCGGGCTCCCGAGACACCACGACGGCCGGTGGTGCGCCGCCGGCGGGAGGAGCGTGAGGAATGACCGTGTCCACCACGACGGGACAGTCGGGCAGCGCCCTGGAGCGCACCAGCGGCGGCGGCGGGGGAACCCTCGCCGACGTCGTGGAGACCGTGCTCGACAAGGGCGTGGTGATCGACGCCCAGGTGTCGGTCGCCGTGGTCGGCATCCAGCTCCTGGAGATCAACGCCCGGGTGGTGATCGCGAGCGTCGAGACGTACCTGCGGTTCGCCGAGGCGGTCGACCGGCTGAGCATCGTGCCGAAGGACCAGAAGGGCCTGCCGGACCTGGTCGGTGACGCGGCCGGCGCGGCCAGCAAGGGCAAGGCGGTCTCCGGGCTCGGCAAGGCGGCCCAGGAGATCAGCGGCGCGGTGGCCGACTCGCTCCGCGACCGGGGTGACGAGCGGGAGCGGGAGCGGCCACGCCGGCGCCGGGACGAGGAGCGCTGAGATGGCTGAGGAGAACGGGCTGTTCATCTACGGCATCGTGCCGTCCGACGTGGAGCCGACCCCCGAGGCCGAGGGGGTCGGCTCCCCACCCGGCGAGGTGACCGCCATCCGGCACGGTGAGCTGGCCGCGCTGGTCAGCGAGGTCGGGCTGGAGGAGCCGCTGGGCCGGCCGGCCGACCTGACCGCGTACGAGCGGCTGCTGGACGGGACGGCGGTGGTCGCGCCGGTGCTGCCGGTCCGGTTCGGCACGGTGGTGACCGGCGAGGACGCGGTCGAGGACCTGCTCGCGGCGCACCACGACCGGTTCGCCGCCGCCCTCGACGAGTTCGAGGACCGGCTCCAGTACACCGTGCACGGGCGCTTCGACGAGCAGGAGTTCATCGCCGGGTTCCTGGCGGAGAACGCCGCCGCCGGTGCCCTCGCCGACGAGGTGCGGGGCCGGCCGGAGGTCGAGAGCCGGGAGCAGCGGATCCGGCTCGGCGAGATGATCAGCCAGGCGGTGGAGCTGCGGCGGGAGGCCGAGAACCGCGACCTCATCGACGCGGTGGGCCGGTACGTGGTGGCCGACGCACCCCTCCCGCCCAGCAACGAGCTGGACGCGGTGCGCGTCTCCTTCCTGGTGGAGGGTGGCGCCGAGGACGAGTTCGTCCAGGCCGTGGAGGACTTCGCCGAGCGGCGGCGAGATCTGATCCGGATGCGGCTCATCGGCCCGCTCGCCCCGTACGACTTCGTCAGCGCGCACCAGCTGGTGGAGTGACGCGTGGACATCCTGTGGACGCTGCTGACCCTGCCGTACGCGCCGGTGCGCGGGCTCACCGCGCTGGTCAAGGTGGTGGCGCGGGAGGCGGAGTCGCAGCAGTACAACCCGGTCAACATCCGGCGCGAGCTGGAGGAGCTGGACCGGGCGGCGGCGGCCGGTGACATCACGCCGGAGGAGCGGGACCGGGGGCAGCAGCAGGTGCTGGACCGGCTGACCAGGCCGGCCGCCGGCGCCGGGCGGATCCCGCCGGGGCGTAACGGCGCGCCCCGGAGGCCGGCGTCCGCCCGGCGGGAGACCGGCGGCCGCCGTGGCGAGCCGCGCCGCGGACGAGGGGGAGGGCGATGACAGCACGGATCCGGGGTGACGGCGACCGCGAGCGGTGGCGGGACCGGGGTGGCCGGGCCGAGGAGCGGTATCTCGACGAGGACGACGAGGAGGCGGTCAGCGCGGCCGAGGCGGCCCGGGAGGGGCTACGCCAGATTGTCGCGCTGACCGGCCGGGACCCGCTCGGGATCACCTCGATCCAGCCCACCGACGACGGCTGGCGGATCGGGGTGGAGGTGGTCGAGGACCACCGCATCCCGGCGTCGACCGACCTGCTCGGCCTCTACGAGGTCGAGCTGGACATGACCGGCAGCCTGCTCGGCTACCGGCGGACGCGCCGCTACCAGCGCGGCAAGGGGGACTGAGATGACCATTGGGCGGGCTCCGTCGGTCGTGCAGAACTCCGGTCAGGTGCTGCCGGCCGGCCACGAGCCGGCGAACCTCGGCGACATCCTGGAACGGGTGCTCGACCGGGGCATCGTGATCGCCGGTGACATCCGGGTCAGCCTGCTCGACATCGAGCTGCTGACGCTGAAACTGCGGCTGGTCATCGCCTCCGTGGACACCGCGCGGCAGATCGGCATCGACTGGTGGGAGCACGACCCGTGGCTCAGCTCCCGGGCGCGTCCGCCGGTCGAGCCGGGCCCGCGCGACCCGGAGGAGGTCGAGGCGTCCCGCCGGCCGCGGGTGGCGGCCCGCGCCGAGCGGGACCCGAGGGAGGGCTGGCATGACCACGACCTCTGACCCCACCCGGGACACCGGGACCGCGGTCTGGCTGCACGGCGTGGTCGCCGGGACGGCCACGCCCGCCGGGCTCCCCGGCATCGCCGGCACCCCGGTCCGGGCCGTGGCCGCCGGCGGCCTGGTCGCCGTGGTCAGCGACGCCCCGCTCAGCGAGTACGGCGAGGCCGCGCTGCGCCGCAACCTGGAGGACCTGGCCTGGCTGGAGCGCGCCGCCCGGGCCCACCACGCCGTGGTCGACGCGCTGTCCCGATCCGGCGCGGTGGTGCCCGCCCGGCTCGCCACCGTCCACCGCGACGACGACCGGGTGGCCCGGGTGCTGGTCGAGCGGCACGACGAGCTGGCCGGCACGCTGACCCGGCTCGACGGCCGCGCGGAGTGGGGCGTCAAGGGGTACGTGGTACCCGGCGCCACCCCGCGGGTCGAGGAACCCGACGGCGGGGGCGGGGCCGGCGCGGCGTACCTGCGGCGGCGCCGGGCCCAGCTCACCGCCCGGGAGGAGGGGCAGCGCGTCGCCGCCGACGGTGCCGCCACCGTGCACGCCGCCCTCGCCGGGTACGCGGTCGCCGCCCGCCGGCACGCGCCGCAGGACCGGCGGCTCTCCGGCGCGCCCACCGCCATGGTGCTCAACGGGGCGTACCTGGTCGCCACCGACCGCTGGGACGGCTTCGCCGGTCTGGCCCGGGAGCTGGCCGAACATCACCCGGAGCTGCGGCTGGAGCTGACCGGCCCCTGGCCGCCGTACTCCTTCGTGGCGGAACCGGAGGCGGAGCCGGCATGGGCGTGACCACCCTGGCGCCCAGCAGCGCCGACGACCCGCTGACCTACCGGCCGGTGGCCCTGGTCGACCTGCTCGACCGGGTGCTCGCCACCGGCGTGGTGATCACCGGGGACATCACCCTGGCCATCGCGGACGTCGACCTGGTCCGCATCTCGCTGCGCGCGCTCATCGCCTCGGTCGGCGCGCTGGCCCCGCCCGAACCGGAGGCAGCGCCGTGACCGGCCGGGACGAGGCGGCCGACCTGGCGGCGGCGCTGGGCGAGCCGGGGTGGGCGGCGCCCCGGGCCCGGCCGCTCGATCGCCGGCTCGCCGTGGACCAGGACTCGGTCGAGCGCGGGCTGGCCAGCCTGGTGCTCACCGTGATCGAGCTGCTCCGGCAGCTCATGGAGCGGCAGGCGCTGCGCCGGGTCGACCTGGGCGACCTGACCGAGGAGCAGGTCGAACGGGTCGGCGCCACGCTGATGGCGCTGGAGGAGCAGATGACCCAGCTCCGCGAGTACTTCGGCCTGGCTCCCGAGGACCTCAACCTCGATCTTGGCCCGCTCGGCCCGCTGCTACCCACCGACTGACCCGCCCCGGCTCACCGCCGGGTCGCGGCGTAGGCCTCCAGGTGGGCGAGCTGGACCGGGTCCAGCGAGGGGCGGACGCGGGCGCGCGCCGCCTCGACGTGCGCGGCCGTGACCGTGCTGGCCGCCAGCGACTCGCGCATCGCGGCGAGGGCCGCCTCCCGGATGAGTGCGGCGCAGTCGGCCGCCGAGAAGGCGTCCAGCTCCGCGCCGAGCGCGGTGAGGTCGACGTCGGGCGCGAGCGGGACGTGCCGGGCGGCCGCGTGGAGGATCTCGGCGCGGGCCGGGCCGTCCGGCGGCGGCACGTACACGAGGCGTTCCAGCCGGCCGGGGCGGAGCAGCGCCGGGTCGACCAGCTCGGGGCGGTTCGTCGCGCCGACCACCACCACGTTGCGCAGCGCCTCCACCCCGTCCAGCTCGGTGAGCAGGGCGGCGACCACCCGGTCGGTGGTGCCGGCGTCGCCGGCCTGGCCCCGGACCGGGGCGAGGGCGTCCACCTCGTCGAGGAAGACCAGCGTGGGGGCCGCCTCGCGGGCCCGGCGGAACAGCTCGCGGACCGCGCGCTCGCTCTCACCGACCCACTTGGAGAGCAGCTCCGCGCCCTTCACCGACAACACGTTGGCCCGGCCCGAACCGGCCAGCGCGGTGACCAGGTAGGTCTTGCCGCAACCGGGCGGCCCGTAGAGCAGCACCCCACGGGGCGGCGTCACGCCCAGCCGGGCGAAGGTGTCCGGGTAGGTCAGCGGCCAGAGCACCGACTCGGTCAACGTCTGCTTGACCTCGTGCAGGCCGCCGACGTCGTCCAGGGTCACCGAGGCCAGCTCCAGGGTGGACGCGGCCATCGTGGTCGGCCGGACCACCTCCAGGGCGGCGGTGAAGTCGGCCATCGCCACGGTCGGCGTCTCCGCCGCCTTCTGCCGCAGCGCGGCCCGCACCCCGGCCTCCCGGACCAGCGCGGCCAGGTCGGCGGCGACGAAACCCGGCGTACGCCCGGCCACCTCGTCCAGCCGGACGTCCTCGGCCAGCGGCACCTGCCGGGTGAGCACGGTCAGCTGCTCCCGGCGCAGCGCCGCGTCCGGCAGCGGCACGGTGATCCGCAGCGAGAGCAGGTCCGGGGCGCGCAGCGCCGGATCCACCGCCTCGGGGCGCCCGGTCGTGCAGACGACCGCCGCCCCGGACCGGACCGTCTCGGCGACCACCTGCCGGAACACCGTGGCCAGCGGACCGGGCTCGTCGGCCGGGGCGACCGCCTCCACGTCGGTCACCAGCAGCACGGCCGGGCCGCCGGCCCGGACCACGGCGGCGGCCTCGCGCAGCCGGCGGGCGGCGGCGTCGTTGCCCAGCGCGGCCAGTTCCGGGCCCCACAGCGGGCGGACCCGGGCGCGCACCCGGGCGGCGACCGCGCGGACCAGCGCCGACTTGCCCGAGCCGGCGGGGCCGCTGACGAGCACGCCGAGCGAGACCGTGGTGCCGAGCCGACCCAGCACCTCCCGGTGGTGGAAGCCCAGGTCGAGCAGTTCGGTCAGCTCCTCGGCCTGGGCCCGGAGCCCGGGCAGCTCGTCCACGTCCGGAGCGTCCTCGGGCCCGAGCAGGCCGTCGGCCGGCGCGGAGGTGGCCGGGGTCGCCGGGCCCGCCTCGCCGGCCGGGCCGGAGCCGCGGGTGGCCGGGCCGTGCTCCCAGCCGACCACGGTGTCCATGGTGACCAGCGCGCCGGTCGCCGGCTCGGCCACCACCACGGTGAGCAGGGTGCTGGTCCAGGCGTACCCCACGCTGGTGGCCAGGCTGCGCCGGGCGGCCTCGACCAGGCCGCGCAGCGCGGCGTCGGGGAGCACGTCCTGAGGCAGCAGCGAGACGTCGTCGCCGGCGGTGACGACCTTGCCGAGCAGGGCGAGCCGGAGCATCTCCGGGGAGACCGCGGCGACCACGCCGACCGGGCCGGCCAGGGTGAGCCGGCGCGCCGGGGCCGCCGGCAGCGGGCTCACCGTGACCTGCCCGCCGTCGCGCAGCCCCAGGTTGCCCAGCAACAGGTCGTCGGCGTAGAGCAGGGCGCTGCTCGCGCCCGGGTCGGCCGGGGCGGCGATGCCGGCGGTCACCCGGCGGCCGGCCAGCCGCACCGGGTCGCCGGGGCGCAGCGCCAGCGCCGTGAGCACCTCGGGGTGCAGGCGGACGACGCCGCGCCGGGCGTCCAGCGCCGCCGGCCGCAGGATCGCGGTCAGGGTCAGATCGGGTTCCGCCACCCGCCCGACAGTAGCCGCCGGGACCCCGTCGTGCCGGCGGGCCTCAGAGCGGGCCGGTGTCCTCCAGCAGCGAGGGATCGCGCCGGATCATCTCGGCCAGCCGGGCCGCCGGGTCGGTGACCAGCCCGTCCTGCCCGGGGGCCGGCACCGTCTTCACCGACATCGGCCAGGCCGGCGGGGGCGCCGGCGCGGACGCCGCGCCGACCGTCACCTCCGGGCCGGACCAGGCGACGCGCAGCGGGTACGCCTGCCCGCCCACCTCCACCCGCACGACGACGGCCAGCCCGGGGTGCTCGGCGACCACCCTGCGGACCGCCTCGGCCACCTCCTCGACCGGGTCCCGCCGCTCCGGCCGGTCGCCCCCACGCAACCGGTACGCGCCGTGCCCCGCCCGTCCGTCCACCGGCCCGTCGCGCTCGGCCTCCTCGTCCGCCTCACCGGGCCGCGGCGTCCGGCGGCGCTGCGCCTCCTCGCGCCGGGCCAGCCGGGCCAGGGTCTCGTCCAGGTCACCTCTCATCACGTCCACCCCTTCCGTGATACGGGTCGAACCGGCGGCCGGTTCAGGCCCCCTTCTCCCGGGTCGCCCGGTCCAGCGCCCGGTCCAGGACGACCAGCAACGCGTCCCGTACGGAGAGCCGGTCCCGGGCGTCGAACTGCACCAGCGGCACGTGTTCGCCGATCGCCAGCGCCCAGCGGATCGAGGGCAGGTCGAGGGCCAGCCGGCCGTCGAAGGCGTTCACCCCCACGGCGAACGGCAGCCCGGCCCGCTCGAAGAAGTCGATCGCCGGATAGCAGTCGTCGAGCCGGGCGCTGTCGACCACCACGAGCGCGCCGAGCGCGCCCCGGGCCAGGTCGTCCCACATGAAGCCGAAGCGGGCCTGGCCGGGCGTGCCGAAGAGGTAGAGCTTGAGGCTGCGGTCGATGGTGACGCAGCCGAAGTCCATGGCCACCGTGGTGGTGGTCTTGTCCGAGGCCGCGCCCGGGTCGTCGACGCCGATCCCGGCGGTGGTCATCTCCGCCTCGGTGGTCAGCGGGGCGATCTCGGAGATCGCGCCCACCGCGGTGGTCTTGCCCACCCCGAAGCCACCGGCGATGAGGATCTTCACCGGGATCGGTGGGCGGGGCGCGGGCACCCGGCTGACCGTCGGGCCGGCCACCTCGGGCGGCCGGTACGGCGGCGGCGGAGCCGGCGTGGCGGCCCGACCGGCCGGCGGGACGGTGGTGGGCGGGGCGACGTACCGGGTGGCGGCGCTGTTCGCGACGGGACCGCCCGCCGCGGCCGCCGGCCATTCAGGAGATCGCACGGAGTCCATCAATCACTCGCAGGATGAGGTCGGGGTCGAGGGCGTCGTCGGCGTCCCCGAGGTGCACGTCGAGGTGCCCGGCCGCGCGGAGGTCGCCGACGAGCACCCGGGTCACGCCGAAGTGCATCCGCGCCCGGGCGGAGATCTCGGCGACCGAGATCGGCTCCGCGCAGAGCGCCACGATCGTCGCCAGTTCCGTGTCGAGCCGGGCGATCACCGCCCACGAGCCGCTCTCCGGCCGGGCGGTCACCTGGGTCTCCAGGCCGATCGCCGGATCGCCGTCCACCCGTCCGGCGGTCAGCACGAACGGACGCGGACCGGTGGGCTCCCCGTCGCCCGTGTCCGGCCCGGGGCCGGGGGACGGCGCGCGCAGGAAGGGCCGGACCCGGGTGCCGGGCTCCGGCTCCGGGTCCTCGCCGGCCGCCTCCGGGGTCATTGCTGGACGGCGTTCTTCAGTTCGGCGATCAACCGGGGGCTCAGCGCGCCGCCGGCCCGGCCGGCGAAGAGCGTCATCTCGTACGCCACGGTGCCCAGGTTGGCCGAGCGGTCGGCGACCACGCCGAGGACCGAGCCGCTGCTGATCGCGCTGATCAGCAGGTAGCCCTCGGCCATGTCGACGATCACCCGGTTCAACCCGCCGAGCGCGTACCAGCTGGCCGCGCCTCCGGCGAGGCTGGTCATGCCGGAGACGACGGCGGCCAGCCGCTCCGCGTTGGACCGGTCCTTGATGGCGGACATGGCCATCAGCAGTCCGTCCGAGGAGACTGCGATCGCCTCCATCACCCCGGCCGTGCTGGAGGTGAACGAGTCGAGCAGCCAGTTGAAGGTGCGTGCCTCGGGGCTGAGGCCGCCGGCGGTGGTCTGGTCGGCGTTGTCGTGCAGGAACGGGCTGGTCACCGTGATGCGTCCTCTTCGTAGCGGCGGTCTGGACCGACTTCGCGCAGAGCACGGGCGACGCCCGCCTCGAAGTCGGTGATGAGGTCGCGGACCTCGGCCGGGTCCCCCGGCGGCGGGCTTGCCGGCGGGGTGGTCTGTGCCGGGGCCGCGGCCAGGTTCGCCCCGGGCACCCGCCGGCTGAGCCGGGGCCGGCCGGGGGTGGCCACGGCGGGGGTGGAGTCGTCCTCGGCCCGGCGTACGCCGTCCTGGAACGCCTCGACCAGGGCCCGGACCGTGGCCGCGTCGGCGGTGGTGGCGACGACCGGTCCCGGCGCCGGCTCGCCGGGCGGCAGGTTCGCCCCGGGCACCCGCTGCCGGATCAGGGGCTGGGACCAGGCCGGCCCGGCGGGCGGGGGCGCGAGGGCCGGCCCGGCGGCCGGGAGGCCGGTCGCCGGCCCGGCGGCCGGGGGAGCGGCCGGTGCCGGGCCGACGACCGGGGTCGGCGGGTCCGGGGTGCCGGGACCGGGGGTCGCCGGCACCGGGGTGGCGGGCGCCACGAGGGGCGGCCAGGCGGTCGGCGGCCCGCCGGCGGCCGTGTCGAGGTCGGCGGCCGTGCCTGGGCCGGTGACCGTGCTCGGGTGGGCGGTCGTGTGCGGGTCGGCGGCCGGGTTGCCGAAGGCGTTCCAGGACTCACTGGCCTCGATGCTCCGGGTGGCCCGGCTCAGCAGCGCCACGTCGAAGCCGGCCGGCTCGTCGGCGGCCGGGATCCGGGCGGGCTCGGGCAGCGGGCGCCGCTCCCGGGACGGCACCGAGGCCCGCGCCACGGCCGCGCCGGCCCGCTCGGGACGGCGGACCACCAGCAGCGCGGCCGGGATGTCCAGGTGGGCCGTCACCCCGCCGCCGGCGGTCGCGGCCAGCCGGACGCTCCAGCCGTGCCGGCGGGCCAGCCGCCCCACCACGAAGAGCCCGAGCACCTCGGTCGGGGCCAGGTCGAGCCGCTCCCGGCGGGTGAGCCGCGCGTTCTCGGCGGCGAGGCGCTCCTCGGTCATGCCGATGCCCCGGTCCACCACGGTGAGCCGGGCGCCGTCGTCGGTCTGCTCGCCGGCCACCAGCACCCGGGTGTGCGGCGGGGAGAAGGCCGTGGCGTTCTCCATCAGCTCGGCCAGCGCGAGCACCAGGTCACCGGCGGTCGCGGGCCCCGCCGACACCCCGGACGGGACCTGCACGTCCACCCGGGTGTAGTCCTCGATCTCACCGAGCGCGAGCCGGACCAGGTCGGCCAGCGGGACCGGCGCGACGTGCCCGTCCGACCCGGTCGCGCCGGAGAGCACCACCAGGCTGCCGGCGTTGCGGCGCAGCCGGCTGGAGATGTGGTCGAGGCGGTACAGGTGTTCCAGCCGCCCCGGGTCGGTCTCCTGCCGCTCCAGCCGGTCGATAAGGGCGATCTGCCGGCCCACCAGGTTCTGCGTACGCCGGCCGACGTGGCCGAACATCTGCGCCACGTTGCGCCGGCCGGCTACCTGCCGCTCGACCAGCCGGGCGGCGGTGCGCTGCACCCGCTCGAACGCCCGGGCCAGGTCGCCGATCTCGTCCCGGGACCCGACGTCGACCGGGTCGAGGCGGACCGGTGCCACGGTCTCGGACTCGTCGTCGACCACCCGGGTCAGCTCCGCCTCGGCGACCCGGGCGACCCGGTTCGCGGAGCGGGTGAGCCGGGTCAGCGGCCGGGCCACCGTCCGGGCCACCGCCATGCCGAGCAGCACCACGCTCAGCAGGATCAGGGCGGCCGCCGCGCTGACCAGCCAGGCGGCGGCGAGTGCGTCCCGCTGCTCGCCCCGGGTCTCGGCGATGACGTCCGCGACGATCTTCTTCTCCACGAACTGGCCGAGGGTGATCATCGAGCGGACCGAGGGGAACAGCGCGTCCAGCGGCACCGCCGCGATGGCCGCCACCGGGTCCTTGACGCTGTCGACCAGGAAGGTGGGGCTGGTCCGGGCGGCCACCGCCGCGTCGTCCAGCATGGCGAGCCGGTACTGCTCCGGCGTGATCAGGCTGCGGAACCGCTGGTTGTCCACCTGGAGGGCGGCCATGCAGGCGATGTACGAGCCCGCCACCTTCGGGTCACCCGTCGTCTTGACCAGCACGATCAGCGTGGCGCAGGCGCCCAGCCCCTCGTCGGCGCGCAGCAGCGCGTCCAGCGCCAGCACCTGCCGCCCGGCCGAGGTGCCGGTGTCCACCTGGAACGGCAGCCGCAGCGACTCGATCAACGCCATGTCGACCGTGCGGAACGCGCTCATGATCCCGTCCGGGGTGGCCGTGCCGGCGAGCACGGAGGTACGCAGGTCGCCCAGCGTGCGTACCCCGTCGAGGGCCGCCCGGACCGGCGCCGGCAGCGACTCGGCCCGCAGGTCGGCGACCCGGTCGTCCACCGTGGCGGATTTCTGGATCAGCTCGGTGCGGGTCACCCGGCCGAGCAGCGATCCCACCGAGAGCAGGCGTTCCTGCTGAAGGTCCTGCACGAGGCTGCCGATGCGGCTGGCCACCCGGACGGTGTCGGCGATGTCGGCGGCCCGCTGGGCGGCGGCGACCCGGTCGAGGACCACCGGCACGGCCAGTCCGACCATGCTGAGCAGCGGGATGATCACCAGCAGGGCGAGCCGGCCCCGGATCCGCAGCCTACCGAGCAGCATCGAACGGCCTCCACCGCTCGGAGTCGCCGCGTCCGCCGCCGACGGGCAGGAGTTCGCCGTTCCCGCGGGTGGCCGGCGGATCGGGGCGGAGGGTGACCGGCGGCGGGCCGGCCTCGGCGGGCTCGCCGTCCGCCTCGGCGGCCCGGCGGCGGGCGCGCCGCAGCGCGGAGAGCAGCACCCCGGCCAGCAGGGCGAGCAGCACCCCGGCCGCCGCGACGGCGCCCCGGGCCAGCCAGCGGTCCCGGTCGAGCCGGTCGAGCCGTTCCGCCAGCAGCGCGTCGAGCTGGTCGAGGATGACCTGCCGGAGCTGGGTGGCGGCGGACTGCGCGCCGCGCCGCGCGGCGCCGAGCTGGACCGGGTCGGGCCCGGCCGCTCCGGCCGGCGCCGAGAACGCGGCCAGCGCCTCCACCGAGCGCTGGTAGGTGTCCAGGGGGGTGAGCACGGTCGGGCCGAGGTCGGTGCTCTCCGAGCTGCCCACGGCCGCCCGGAGGTCGTCCACCAGGTCGGTGGCGGGCCCGAGCGCGGCGACCCGGAGTTCGGCCAGTTCGGCGACGGTCCTCGGGCGGTCCGCCGGGGACCGGTTCGGGGCGAGGGTGGCCACGTCGGCGAGGCGGCCGGCGGCGACCATGGCAGCGGGCAGGTCCGCGCCGACGGCGTCCTGCACGAAGAACGAGTCGGAGCGCGGGTCGCGGACCAGACCGGAGGCCTCCCGGACCTTCCGGTGCAGGGCCAGCAGCAGGTCGGCGACCTCGCCGTACGCCTGGAGGGCCGCCTCCGGGCCGGCGAGCCCGCGCTCCGGCAACGCCTCCAGCTTGGCCCGTACCCCCGCCCAGCGTTCCCGGGTGCGGAGCTCGTCGCCGACCGCGCCGTCCACCTCCGCCGCCCGCTCGACGGCGGCGGTGAGCGCCGCCCGGGAGACCGGCCGGCCGGCGACCGCCGTGGTCTGCGCGTCGATCAGCGCGTCGGTGACCGGTCCGAGCGCGCGCAGGTAGCGGACGCCGAGCCGTTCCCGGGCGGCCAGGTCGTGGTCGTCGCCGGTGTGCCCGTCGGTCTGGGCGAAGAGCAGCCCCAGCGGGGCCAGCAGCGCCAGCACGAGCAGCAGGCGCACGGTGCGGCCCGGTACGGAGGGCCGCCGGCGGGTCCGCGGCGCGGGGACGGTCATGGTGTGTCTCCTCCGGCGACGGCGGGGGACGGTCCGGAGCCGGGAGGTCGCCATACGCAGTCCCGTGCACCGGACCGGAAAAGTAGTCGAACCGGGCGGGGGTGGGAGCGGGCTCCGCGAGTCGGCTTCACGTCACTTCGGGTCGCGTCACGTCCGGTTGACCTTGTACCTACGGAGCGTCCGATATGGGCGGGAGGAAGGTGGCATCGGCGGCATTTGCGAGCGTAGATGTGAATTCACGGGATCAGAATTCATCCCGCTGGGACGCTCTGGACCTTCCTCGGTCGACGGAACCCGGACAACGAACGGTGCAACCGGACGGACGTACGGCGGATCTCAGGGAATGCTCAGCCGGCGGGCCGTACCGTGTGCCGCATGAGATCACCGCTGCCTGTCGCGCGGATCCGGCGTGCCCTGGCCGGCCGCCCGCGCCGGCTCGTCGCCGCGGTGGTGGTGGTCGTCCTGGTCGCCGCCGCCCTGGTCTGGGCGGCGCGCCCGGACCGCCCCGGCTTCCGCACCGAGTCGGCCCTGGTGACCGTCCGTTCCGGACCGGCCGGCGACCAGCCGGTCGACCTCGACACCACGCTCTACCTGCCCGACGACGCCTCGGCCCGGCACCGGGTCCCGGCGGTGCTGCTGGCGCACGGCTTCGGCGGCACCAAGGAGTCGGTCCGCTCCGACGCGGAGGACCTGGCCGCCCGGGGTTACGCGGTGCTCACCTGGACGGCCCGCGGCTTCGGCCGCAGTGGCGGCGAGATCCACCTGGACAGCCCCGACTACGAGGTGCGCGACGCCGAGCGCCTGCTGGACCGGCTCGCCGCCCGCCCGGACGTCCGCCTCGACGCGGCCGGCGACCCCCGGGTCGGTGTGGTCGGCGGCTCGTACGGCGGCGGCCTGGCCCTGCTGCTGGCCGCGCAGGACCGCCGGGTCGACGCGATCGTTCCGATGATCACCTGGAACGACCTGTCCCGCGCCTTCCTGCCGGAGAGCACCGGCAAGGCGCCCACCGAGGGCGTGTTCAAGAAGGGCTGGGCCGGCATCTTCTTCGGCGGTGGCGGCAACGCCGGCTCCGGCCCGGCCGGTCTCTCCGGCACCAGCGCGGCCCAGCCGGAGGGCGCCCCGGCGTCGGCCGGCGCGCCGAGCCCGCAGCCCGGCGCCGGTCCGGGCGCCGGCCCGGGTCGCGCCCCGGCCGGCGCCGCCGACCCGTCCTGCGGCCGGTTCGCCGCCGACGTCTGCGCCGCGTACCTGCGGATCGCCACCACCGGGCGGGCCGACGCCCAGGCGGTCGACCTGCTGCGCCGCTCCTCCCCGGCCGGGGTGCTCGACCGGATCACGGCACCCACCCTGCTGGTGCAGGGCGAGGCGGACACCCTCTTCCCGCTCACCGAGGCCGACGCCAACGCCCGGGGCATCGCCGCCGGCGGCACCCCGGTGCGGGTCGCCTGGTTCACCGGCGGCCACGACGGCGGCGCCGGACCGACCTCCGACTCCGACCGGGTGAAGTTCCTGACCGCGCAGTGGCTCGACCACTACGTGAAGGGCGACGGCGAGGCGCCCGGCGACAGCTTCACCTTCTCCCGGATCGCCGGGTTCGACGCGCTCGACCGGGGCCTGGTGGCCACCGGTTTCCGCACCGCCGACTACCCGGGCGTGACCGGGCAGGGCCGCCGCGAGGTGACGCTGGCCGGGCCGCCCCGGCCGGTCGCCAACCCGCCCAACGGCAACCCGGCGGCGATCTCGTCGGTGCCGTTCGCCGGGGCGCTCGGCTCGCTGCTGGACGGGGTGGCCGGCGACATCCCCGGCCAGCACGCCCGGTTCGAGTCGGCGCCGCTGGCCGACCCGGTCGACGTGGTCGGCGCGCCGACCGTGCGCATCCGGGCCGCGTCCGCGACCGGCGAGGCGGTGCTCTTCGTCAAGCTCTACGACGTCGACCCGCAGGGCGCGGCCACGCTGCCGGACGGACTGGTGGCGCCGGTCCGGCTGACCGGCCTGCCGCGGACCGTCGAGGGGGCCGCGCCGGTCACGATCACCCTGCCGGCGATCGTCCGGCGGATCGAGGCCGGTCACCGGCTGCGGGTCGTGGTGGCCACCTCCGACCAGGCGTACGCCACCCCGGCCGAGCCGGCCGTGTACACCGTGGCGCTCGGTGACGGCCCGCTGGTGCTGCCCACGGTCGACGCCACGCCCATCCCCACCACCGCCACGGTCTGGCGCTGGGTGCTGGCCGGCCTGCTCGCCGCGATCGCGATCGGGCTCGTCGTGGTCGTCCTGCTCGCCCGCCGCCGGCACCGCCGCCAGGACAGCTCGGTCCACCCGGCGTACGCGGGCGTCCCGCTCGCCGTCCGCAACCTGCGCAAGGAGTACGCGGACGGCTTCGTCGCCGTCTCCGACGTGGACTTCGAGGTGCACCCCGGCCAGGTGGTCGGGCTGCTCGGGCCGAACGGCGCCGGCAAGACCACCACGCTGCGGGTGCTCATGGGGCTGACCCAGCCCACCGCCGGCGAGATCTACGTCTTCGGGCACCGGCTGGTGCCCGGCTCGCCGGTGCTCTCCCGCATCGGCGCGCTGGTCGAGGGGCCGGGCTTCCTGCCGCACCTGTCCGGTCTGGAGAACCTGCGGGCGTACTGGCGGGCGACCGGCCGGCCGTGGGCGGACGCGCACTTCGACGAGGCGCTGGAGATCGCCGGGTTGGGCGACTCGGTGCACCGGCGGACGAAGAACTACAGCCACGGCATGCGCCAGCGGCTGGCCATCGCGCAGGCCATGCTGGGCCTGCCCGAACTGCTGGTGCTCGACGAGCCGACGGACGGGCTCGACCCGCCGCAGATCGCCGAGATGCGCCGGGTGCTCCAGCGCTACGCCACCGACGGCCGGGCGGTGCTGGTCTCCAGCCACCTGCTCGCCGAGGTGGAGCAGACCTGCACCCACGCCGTGGTGGTGAACAAGGGGCGGATCGTGGCGTCCGGCCCCGTCGAGGAGATCGTCGGGGAGTCGCCCAGCGTGCTGTTCGACGTGAGCGACCCGGACGCGGCGCGCGGCGTGCTCGACCGGCTGGCCGGCGTACGGGTGCTGCCCGACGGCGACGGCGGGCTGGTGGTGGACACCAACGGCACCGCCCGCAGCGAGGTGGTGGCCGAGCTGGTCCGGGCCGGCATCGGAGTGGACCGGGTGGTGCCCCGGCGACGCCTGGAGGACGCGTTCCTCGCCCTGGTCGGCGAGAACTCTCGGGGAAGCGGGGACCGGTGATGGCGCAGTCGTCTTCTGTCGGGCCGGTCGGTGCGGCCGTCGGTTACCGGCCGTCGGCCACCCTGCCGTTCCTGGCGGAGTTCCGCCGGCAGGCGTCGCGGCGGCGTACCCAGCTCGCGCTCGGGTTCATGGTGCTGTTGCCGCTGATCATCCTGATCGCGTTCCAGTTCGACTCGGGCGGTGACGACGACAACAGGCGGGGCGAGTTCTCCAGCCTGGTCGACCTGGCCACCTCGGGCGGGCTGAACTTCACCCTATTCTCGATCTTCGTGTCGTCGTCCTTCCTGCTGGTCGTCGTGGTGGCGCTGTTCTGCGGTGACACCGTTGCCAGCGAGGCGAGCTGGGGCAGCCTGCGCTACCTGCTGGCCGTTCCGGTGCCCCGGGCCCGGCTGCTCACGGTGAAGCTGGTGGTCGCGCTCGTGTACTCGGCGCTGGCGCTGGTGCTGCTCGCCGGCACCGCCCTGCTCGCCGGCACCCTCCGGTACGGCTGGTCCCCGCTGCGCAGCCAGGTCGCCGCGGAGCTGGCCCCGGGCGAGGGCCTGGTCCGCCTGCTCGGCGTGCTCGGCTACCTGGCGGTGGTCCTGCTGGTGGTGGCCGGCCTGGCGTTCCTGCTCTCGGTGACCACGGACGCCGCGCTCGGCGCGGTCGGCGGTGCGGTGCTGCTCTGGATCCTCTCCAGCATCCTCGACCAGATCACCGCTCTGGGCGGGCTGCGGGCGTTCCTGCCCACCCACTACAGCAGCGCCTGGCTCGGGCTGCTGTCCACTCCGGTGCAGACCGACGACGTGGTACGCGGCACCATCTCGGCGGTCGCCTACGCCACCCTGTTCTGGGGTCTGGCCTTCTGGCGGTTCACCCGCAAGGACGTCACGAGCTGACCCGCCGGGATACGATGGGAGCGTTCCCAAAAGTCTTCCCAACCCTGAGGAATCAGTAACGATCGGTGACTAGGTGCCTCATGCTGGGGATATCCATCCCTAGCTATGGAGGCTTCGATGGTCCCGGCGCGACTGAACGGTCCCGTGCTCTCCCTGTTCCGCATGGTCACCGGCCTGCTCTTCCTCTGCCACGGCGCGGCGTCCCTCTTCGGCGTCCTGGGCGGCAACCCGATGACCGGCAGGGCGCTCCCGATCGGCGAGTGGCCGGGCTGGTGGGCCGCGCTGATCCAGCTCGTCTGCGGCGCGCTGGTGCTCGTCGGCCTGCTCACCCGGCCCGCCGCGCTGCTCGCCTCCGGCTCGATGGCGTACGCGTACTTCGTGGTGCACCAGCCGGACGGCCCGCTGCCGCTGCGCAACGGTGGCGAGCCGGCCGCGCTCTTCTGCTGGTCGTTCCTGCTCGTGGCGGTGCTCGGCCCGGGCAGCTGGGCCCTGGACGCGCTGCTCTCCCGGCCCCGCGAGGTGGCGACCGAACCCGCCGCACGCCCCTCGGTGCCGGCCTGATCCGGGCGTCAGAGGCGGCTGTCGGGGTTGGGTGCCGTGGAGGGTGGGCCGCTCGGGGCGGGTGGGTTGGTTGCCGTCGGGCCGTCGTAGCGCTTCCAGGCACTCACCCCGAGCCGGCCGGTGTTGCCCAGGTCGATCGGCCCGTCCAGCTCGACGGGGTGGGCGGGCCGGCCCGGCAGCGGGGCGACGTCGAGGTATGCCCCGTTGCTCGCCACCACCGTGGCGTCGGTGACCAGGTTGCGCCAGAGCAGTGCGGCGCCGGCCCGCTCGCCGGGGCGCAGGACGAGCCGGGCGGGGGGGGGGGGGGGCTGGTCGAAGCCGGAGGTGATGGGGCGCGCGCCGGGAATGATCTGGACCGCGATCGGATCCCCGTCGGCGTCCCGGAGGCGGGGTGCCGGATAACCGCGCAGCTCGTACGGGCGGTCTCCGCAGTTGACCAGCTCCAGGCCCATGGCCCGCAGGCCCATGGCGGCGCTCACCCCGAGCTCGATGATGCGGATCCCGTCGGGTGAGCACGCGGGCGGGGGCGGTGACGTGCGGGGCGCCGGGGTGGGCGGGGCCGGTGCGGAGACGGGATGGGGCGTCGGCGCGGGGGTGCAGGCGGCGACCAGCGCCACGCCCGCGAGGGCTCCGATCCGTGCCGCCGTCGTGCGCATCCGGCGATCATCCCAGCCGGTGGCCGCCCGGTGTGGCCCGGGCCGGGTGGTCAGGCGCGGGCGGGCGCGGCGAGGACCGCGTCGAGCAGCCCCGGGTAGAGGCGCTCCAGCTCCTCGCGGCGCAGCCGGACGTAGCGGCTGGTGCCGGCGACCCGGGTCCGGGTGAGGCCGGCCTCGCGCAGCACCTTGAGGTGGTGGCTGCGGGTCGCCTTGGAGACGCCGAACTCGAAGGTGCCGCAGGCGTGCTCCCCGCCCTCGGCCAGGGCACGCACGATCTGCAGCCGGACGTCGTCGGCCAGGGCGGCCAGCACGGCGGTGACGGGCACCTCGCGCAGCTCGGGTTCGTGCAGCTCCATGTGACCAGCGTAACCTATGTTCGACATCGGTCGAACAACCTCCTACAGTCGGCTCCGTTGGTTCGACGATACTCGAACATTGGAGCCGCGATGCGTTCCCGTTCCGCCGCCTTCCCGCTCTTCGCCGTGGTGAGCTGGGGCGTCATGTTCCCCGTGCTGGCCAGCGCGCTCACCCGGGTGGACGCCCTCAACCTGACCACGGCCCGGTACCTGCTCGCCTCCGTCGTGCTGCTCGCCCTGCTGCTGGCCCGCGAAGGGTTCGCCGCCCTGCGGACGCACCGCCGCGCCACCGAGGTGGCGCTGCTCGGGGTGCTCGGCTTCGCCGGCTTCAACGTGCTGACCAACCTGGCCCTCGGCCACGCCACCCCCCAGCAGATCGCCCTCTTCGCCTCCAGCACCCCGCTGGTCACCCAGCTCGTCCGCTGGGCGCGCGACGGGGTGCGCCCCCGGCCGGCGCTGCTCGGCCTCTCCCTGGTCGCCCTGCTCGGCGTCGGGCTGGTGATCACCCGGGGCCGGCTCGACGGGCTGGACCAGTTCGGGGTGGGCGGGCTGCTCATGATCGGCGCGGTGCTCGGCTGGGCCTTCTACACGCACGGCGCGAGCCGGTTCACCGAGTGGTCGCCCCTGCGCTACACCACGCTGACCTCCGTCGCCGGCCTGCTCGCCATGCTCGCGGCCAGCGCGGTCGCCGACCTCACCGGCCTCCAGCACGCGCCGGCTGCCGCCGACCTCCTCGCGGTCGCCCCGCAACTGGCGTACGCCGTGGTGGTCGCCGCCGTCCTCGCGGTGCTCGCCTGGAACACCGGCATCCGCCGGCTCGGCGTCGCCGACGCCGCGCTGTTCATGAACCTGGTCCCGGTGACCACGTTCGCGGTGCAGGTCCTGCGCGGCTACCGGCCCGGCGCGGTGGAGCTGGTCGGTGCCGCGCTGACCATCGCCGCCCTCGTCGCGGCGAACCTGGCCACCCGTACCCGGAAGGCGCCCGCCACCCCGGCGGCGGTCGCCGTGACCGACCACCCCGCGGTGATCGAGCCGGTCGCGGTCGTCGCGCGCTGACCCGGGCCGCGGCTCACACCGTGGGAACCGGGCTCGGCAGCGCCCCGGCGCCCGCATAGACTCGGCGGCACAACTGCATACCTCATCCAGAGGGGCTGAGGGATACGGCCCGATGACGCCCCGGCAACCACCCGCGCGCTCGACGACGAGCGACCGCGGGCAGGTGCCAATTCCGTCCCCGCCGCACCCGGCGATGCGGGGGAAGATGAGAGGAAACCCTCGACATGACGTCGACGATCCCCGCCGCCTCCGGCATCGACACCAGCCTCAGCCCGGCCCGCGCCCTGGTCTGCCGCGCCTGTTCGGCGCGCTACCCGCTGGCCGCCCAGCACGCCTGTTACGAGTGCTTCGGCCCGCTGGAGGTCGACTACGACACCAGCGCCCTGGCCGCCGTCACCCGCGAGCAAATCGAGGCCGGGCCGAAGAACCTCTGGCGGTACGCCGCCCTGCTCCCCGCCGGCCAGGACCCGGCCACCCGGGTCACCCTCGACCCGGGGCTGACCCCGCTGGTCGCCGCCCCACACCTCGCCGCCGAGCTGGGCCTGACCGCCCCGCTCTGGGTCAAGGACGACAGCGGCAACCCGACCCACTCGTTCAAGGACCGCGTCGTCTCCGTGGCGCTGACGGCGGCCCGGGCGCTCGGCTTCACCCGCTACGCCTGCGCCTCGACCGGCAACCTGGCCAACTCGGTGGCCGCCCACGCGGCCCGGGCCGGGGTGCCCTCGGTGGTCTTCATCCCCAGCGACCTGGAGCAGGGCAAGGTGGTGACCACCGCCGTCTACGGCGGCGACCTGGTGGCCATCGACGGCTCGTACGACGACGTGAACCGGCTCTGCGGCGAGCTGGTGGAGACCGACGAGTTCGAGGACACGGCGTTCGTCAACGTGAACGTGCGGCCCTACTACGCGGAGGGCTCGAAGACCCTCGGCTACGAGGTGGCCGAGCAGCTCGGCTGGCGGATCCCGGCCCAGGTGGTGATCCCGATGGCCAGCGGCGAGCTGCTCACGAAGATCGACAAGGCGTTCCAGGAGCTGGTCGAGATCGGGCTGGTCGAGGCGCCGGCCGGCGGCTGGAAGGTGTTCGGCGCCCAGTCCGCCGGCTGCAACCCGATCGCCACCGCGCTGCACGCCGACAGCGACACGATCGTCCCGGTGAAGCCGACCGGCATCGCCAAGTCGCTGAACATCGGCGACCCGGCCGCCGGCCTCTACGCCCTAGAGGCGGTGCGCCGCACGGGCGGTTGGATGGAGTACGCGGACGACGACGAGATCCGCGCCGGCATCCGGCTGCTCGCCCGCACCACCGGCGTCTTCGCCGAGACGGCCGGTGGCGTCACCGTGGCGGTGCTGCGCAAGCTCGTCGAGTCCGGCCGGCTGGACCCGGCGGCGGAGACGGTCGTCTTCAACACCGGCGAGGGCCTCAAGACCATCGACGCGGTCGCCCCCGAGGTCGGGCCCACCCACCGGATCCGGCCCAGCCTCCGCGCCGCCCGGGACGCCGGACTCCTGTCCTGACCTCCGACTCCGGGCTCATCCGGGCGGGGGATGGGGGGATCGCCCGGGCGGGGGATTGGGGTGATCCGTTGGGTAACTGGCTTTTCGCTGTGAGTGCGGAAAACGCGCCGACAAGGACTTGACGGCAGGAATTGGACGGCGCAAGATGCTCCGTGCGGGAGGGCATCCGCCGGAGACTTTTCAAGTTCTTGCGACCCAACGCCGGAGGCGTTGTGCGGACGTCCCTCCCGACCAACGTCCGAAGGGGCCAGCGGAAAACCGCTGGCCCCTTCGCTGTGCGTGGCGCACGCTCGCGGCATGGGCATCGCCGTCTCCCCCCTCGATCCCGCCGACCAGGCGACCCTCGACGCGGTCTACCGGACGGCGGCCGCGGCGCAGGCCGTGGACGAGCCGGACCTCCCGCCGCTGTGCCGGCGGCGGTTCGAGGCGCCGCTGCGGCACCCGATGCCCGGCGTCGACACCCGCTGGTGCGTGGCGCGCCTCGACGGCGTGCCCGCCGGGTGGATCCGCCTGTACCTGCACACCCTCGACAACACCGAGAACGCCAGCGTCGAGCTGGTGGTGGACCCGGCGTACCGGCGGCGCGGGGTGGGCCGCGCCCTGCACGGGCACGGCCTGCGGCTGCTCCGGGAGCACGGCGGCAAGCGGCTGGTCGGCTCGACGGTCACCCCGCTGCCGGGGGAGGAGCGCCGGGAGCTGCCCGGGGCCGCCTTCGCCGCCGCCGTCGGCGCGAAGCCGGCGCTCGCCGACGTGCGCCGCCGGCTGGACGTCACCGCGCTCGACCGGCCGCGCCTGGCCGACCTGCTCGCCGGCGCCCGCACGGCCGCCGCCGGCTACCGCACGGTGCGCTGGTCGGACCGCACCCCCGAGGAGTACGTCGCCGACGTCGCCTACCTGGAGGGGCGGCTGCTGGTGGACGCGCCCCTCGGTGACCTCGAATGGGAACAGGAGAGGGTGGACGCCGACCGGATCCGCGGCACGGAGCGGGCGCTCGACGCGCGCGGCGTCCGCCGGTACCACGTCGGTGCGGTGCACGAGGCGTCCGGCCGGGTGGTCGCGTGGAGCATGGTCAGCCTGGCCGCCAACACCACCTGGCACGCCTGGCAGCAGATCACCATCGTGGCGCCGGAGCACCGTGGCCACCGGCTCGGGCTGCTCACCAAGATCGAGAACCTCGACCATGCGCTGGCGCACGAACCGGAGCTGCGCGTCATCGACACCGTCAACGCGGCGGCGAACACCCACATGATCGCGATCAACGAGCAGCTCGGCTACCGGCCGGCGGCCGGCTCGACCGACTGGCAGCTGACGATCTGACTTGTGACACGCCACTACTGATCTGGTGGCAAGCTGTTGCATGATGGCGGGCATGACGGAGACCCCGCACCCCCTGTACGACAGGCACGCCGAGACCCTCAACCGGGCGCTGACCGCGATCACGGAGCGCGGGTACTGGTCCGCCTATCCCGAGTCGCCCAGCCCCCGGGTGTACGGCGAGACCGCCGCCGCCGACGGCAAGGCCGCCTTCGAGGCGTACCTGGGCGGCGACTTCCCGCTCGACCAGCCGGGCGACGGCGGCACCGTCGCCACCGAGGTCAGCCCGTTCGGCGTGGCGCTCGACGTGCGCTACCCGCACGCCACCGCCGACCAGCTCGTGACCGCCGCCACCGCCGCCCTGCCGGCCTGGCGCGACGCCGGTCCGCAGGCCCGGGTGGGCGTCTGCCTGGAGATCCTCGACCGGCTGCACCGGAACATCTTCGAGCTCGCCAACGCGGTGCAGTTCACCAGCGGCCAGGCGTTCGTGATGGCCTTCCAGGCCGGCGGCGCGCACGCGCTCGACCGGGCGCTGGAGGCGGTCGCCTACGCGTACGCCGAGATGACCCGGCACCCGGGCACGGCCGGCTGGGAGAAGGCCGCCGGCAAGGGCGACCCGCTGCGGATGAGCAAGACCTTCCACGTGGTGCCCCGCGGCGTGGCGCTGGTGATCGGCTGCAACACCTTCCCGACCTGGAACTCGTACCCGGGCTTGTTCGCCTCGCTGGCCACCGGCAACCCGGTGGTCGTGAAGCCGCACCCGCGCGCGGTGCTGCCGCTCGCCATCACCGTGAAGTACGCCCGCCAGGTGCTCGCCGAGGCCGGCTTCGACCCCAACCTGGTGCAGCTCGCGCCCGAGGCGGCCGGCGAGAAGCTCGCCTCGACGCTGGCCCTGCACCCGGCCGTCAAGATCGTCGACTTCACCGGCTCCACCGAGTACGGCGACTGGCTGGAGGCCAACGCCCGGCAGGCCGCCGTCTACACCGAGAAGGCCGGCCTCAACACGGTGGTCATCGACTCCACCGACGACTTCGCCGGGCTGTGCCGCAACCTGGGCTTCACGCTGACCCTCTACAGCGGCCAGATGTGCACCACCTCGCAGAACCTGCTGATCCCCCGGGACGGCATCGAGACCGACCAGGGGCACAAGAGCTTCGACGAGGTGGCCGCCGGCATCGCCGGCGCGGTCGCCAAGCTCACCGCCGACCCGGCCCGCGGCGTCGAGCTGACCGGCGCGATCGTCAACGACGGCGTGCTGGAGCGGCTGGAGGAGGTCACCAAGGTCGGTGAGCCGGTGCTGGAGTCGCGGACCGTGGCGCACCCGTCCTTCCCCGACGCCGTGGTGCGGACGCCCACCGTCGTGAAGCTCGACGCGGCCGACACCGCGACCTACTCCCGGGAGTGGTTCGGCCCGATCTCGTTCGCCATCGCCACCGACTCGACCGCGCACAGCCTGGAGATCCTCCGCTCGACCGTCGGCGAGAAGGGTGCCCTGACCGCCGGCGTCTACTCGACCGACGAGGCGGTGCTGGACGCGGCCGAGGCGGCGGCCATCGACGCCGGCGTGCACCTGTCCTGCAACCTGACCGGCGGGGTGTTCGTCAACCAGTCGGCGGCGTTCTCCGACTTCCACGGCTCGGGCGCGAACCCGGCGGCGAACTCGGCGCTGACCGACGGCGCGTACGTGGCGAACCGCTTCCGCATCGTCCAGAGCCGCCGCCACGTCTGAGAGGCAAGGAGGGGTCCCCTGTTAACGCCTCCGGTAGAGCAGGGGGCCCCTCTTAACACCCCGGCGTCAGGCCGGGCGGCGCATCTGGAGTTCGTGGAGCGTCGGGATCCTCGGGTGCGGGACGCGCACGCCGGTGTCCACGAAGCCCAGCTTCTCGTACGCCCGGCAGGCGCGGCCGTTGCCGACCACCACCTCCAGCATGAGCTCGGGCCGGCCGCACGCCCGGGACCAGGCGGCCACCTCGTCCACCAGCGCGCCGAGCAGCCCGCTGCCCCGCCAGAACGGCGTGACGTAGACGGCGTAGATGACGGTCAGCCCCGGCTCGTCCGGAGCGACCGTGCCGCCGGCGTGGCCGACCAGCCGGCCGCCCGGGTCGGCCACGAACTGGGCGTTGTGCTCTCCCTGCGAGACCGCGGCGATCCGGGCCGCGTACTCGGCGTGCGGCCGGGCGGCGGCCTCGGCCACGGTCTCCAGGAACGCCAGCGGGGAGTCGGCCAGCATCTCCAGCCGGAGCGCCCGCATCCGGGCGGCGTCGGCCGGGCGGACCCGGCGGACGGTGGTGGTCGTGGTGGGCGCGCTGGTCATGTCGCATGCATACCGGAAGGGCTGTCACCCGCGCCCGGCCGGGGCCCGGACCGCGCCCGGAATATGCCCGATTTGTGGTCGTGCGCGGTCGTCACGCCTCGTGTAGCGTGCGATTTCGGTCACCCGATTCAGCGGCCGTCGCCGATCGCCGAACCGGTGGCTCGCCGGTGCCGGTCCGCCGGTTTCCGGGGTCGTGGAACGCCGCGCAGAGTGAGGAAGTGCACCGTGGCACAGGGCACCGTGAAGTGGTTCAACTCCGAAAAGGGCTACGGCTTCATCGCCGTCGACGGCGGGCAGGACGTCTTCGTCCACTTCTCCGCGATCGAGATGGACGGCTACAAGGCGTTGGACGACGGCCAGCGGGTCGAGTTCGAGATCGCCCAGGGCCAGAAGGGGCCGCAGGCCGAGCGGGTCCGCGTCATCGCCTGATCCTCCGTGGCCGCCGCCCGATCGGCGGCCGCGTCACCCCGACGAGGGGGCTGCGGCGCAGGCCCGCGCCGTGGAAGATCATGAGCCGTTCCAGCCGCCGCTGCTGAGGAGGGTTCATGTCCGACCTGCCCCCGTCGGGTTCCGCCGAGCCAGGGTCGCCCACCCCGACCGATCCGGGCCGGCCCGCCGTCCCGGCCGACCCCGCCGTGCCGACGCAACCCGTCCGGCCCGCTGCGCCCGACGGGACCGCCGTGCCGGCCCCCGGTGCGGCCGGCAACCCCGCGGCGCCCGCCGTCCCCGGCCAGCCGGGGCCTGCGGCGTGGGGCGGGTTCGCCGCCCCCGGTCAGCCCGGATCCGGCGGGCCGCAGCCCTGGGACCCGCACCCGGCCGGGCCGCCGCAGGGCTGGGCCTGGCCGGCCGGTGGCGCGCCGATGCCCGGCGCGGCCTACCCCGGCTACCCGCTGCCCGGCCAACCCTATGGCTGGCACCCGGGTCTCGACCCGCAGGATCCGCTGGTCACCCCGCCGCACGCGGGCGTCGGCGGCTGGTTCAGCCGGTGCGGTGGTGCGCTGCGGCGCGGCTGGCGGCAGCTCCTGCCGATCATGTTGCTCACCCAGACCGTCCCGGCGACGGTGATCGCGGTCATCTCGCTCGCCCTCGCCCCGACCGAGCAGCCGGTCACCGGCGCGGACGGCACCCCGGTGCTGCCCAGCGGCTACTTCGAGCACGTGTTCGCCTTCTACGGCGCGGTGCTCCTGGCCGCCCTGATCTTCGGCCCGCTGCAGAGCGCCGGCTGGGCCGCCGGCACCTGGGTGGTCGCCCGCCAGGCGGCCGGGGAGCCGGTCGGGGTCGGCGCGGCGCTCCGCTACGGGCTGCGGCGCGCCCTCGGCCTCTGGGGCTGGACCATCGTGACCTCGCTGCTGATCACGGTCGGCACCTGCTTCTGCCTGCTGCCCGGCCTCTACGCGGCGTTCGCGTTCGCCCTGTTCGGGCCGATCTACCTGTTCGAGCGCCAGGAGCCCATCGGCCGGGCCTGGCGGATGTTCCATCAGCGGTTCGGCATGGTGCTGGGCCGGGTGGCGCTGGTCATCTGCGCGCTGATCGCCGCCACGGTGCTGGACGGGGTGCTCGGGCTGGTCAACCAGCTCGCCTTCGGGGTGGACCCGCTGGCCGCCCCGGGCACCGCCGTGGGCGCCGTGGCGCTGGCCGTGCTCGGCGCGGTGCTGGCGACACCGGCCTACCTGGCGCAGCTCGTCGGGCTGGTCGCCACGTACGCCGAACAGCGGGCCCACGAAGGCCCGGTGAACGCCGCCCGGCTGGCCGCGGAACTCGGCTGAGCGGGGGCAGCGTGCTTGCACTCGGCTAGGGAGAGTGCTAAACAGGTCATTGGCACTCGCGTACGGTGAGTGCCAATGGTCGGGGCGGTAGGGCCACGGCCGTGCCGGTGTCGAAATGGCGCCGGAGCGGCACGGGCCGGTCGTCGCGGGCTGTCCGGCCCGACCGAGGAGACGTCGTCGTCGCCAGGTGGCGACGTCCCAAGGTGCGTACACCAGACGGCCCATCCGGGGAACCCTCGGGTGGCCCGTGAGTGTCCAGGAGGACAACGCCGTATGGCCAAGATGATCGCGTTCGACGAAGAGGCGCGCCGCGGCCTCGAGCGGGGCATGAACCAGCTCGCCGACGCCGTGAAGGTGACGCTCGGCCCCAAGGGCCGCAACGTCGTGCTCGAGAAGAAGTGGGGTGCCCCCACCATCACCAACGATGGTGTGAGCATCGCCAAGGAGATCGAGCTCGAGGACCCCTACGAGAAGATCGGCGCCGAGCTGGTCAAGGAGGTCGCGAAGAAGACCGACGACGTGGCCGGTGACGGCACGACGACGGCGACCGTCCTGGCCCAGGCCCTGGTCCGTGAGGGTCTGCGCAACGTGGCCGCCGGCGCCAACCCGATGGCCCTGAAGCGGGGCATCGAGGCCGCCGTGGCCAACGTCTCGGAGGAGCTGCTGAAGCTCGCCAAGGACGTGGAGACCAAGGAGCAGATCGCCTCCACCGCCTCCATCTCCGCCGCTGACCCCAGCGTCGGTGAGATCATCGCCGAGGCGATGGACAAGGTGGGCAAGGAAGGCGTCATCACCGTCGAGGAGAGCAACACCTTCGGCCTCGAGCTCGAGCTCACCGAGGGCATGCGCTTCGACAAGGGCTACATCTCCGCCTACTTCATGACCGACCCGGAGCGTATGGAGGCCGTCTTCGACGACCCGTACCTCCTGATCGTCAACAGCAAGATCTCGTCGGTGAAGGACCTGCTCCCGATCCTGGAGAAGGTCATGCAGTCGGGCAAGCCGCTGCTGATCATCTCCGAGGACATCGAGGGCGAGGCCCTGGCGACCCTGGTGGTCAACAAGGTCCGCGGCACCTTCAAGTCGGTCGCCGTCAAGGCGCCGGGCTTCGGTGACCGCCGCAAGGCCATGCTGGCCGACATCGCCATCCTCACCGGTGGTCAGGTCATCAGCGAGGAGGTCGGCCTCAAGCTCGACGCCGTCAGCCTCGACATGCTGGGCCGCGCCCGCAAGGTCGTGGTGACCAAGGACGAGACCACCATCGTCGACGGTGCCGGCGACGCCGACCAGATCCAGGGCCGGGTCAACCAGATCCGGGCCGAGATCGAGAAGAGCGACTCCGACTACGACCGCGAGAAGCTGCAGGAGCGCCTGGCCAAGCTGGCCGGCGGTGTTGCGGTGATCAAGGTCGGCGCGGCCACCGAGGTCGAGCTGAAGGAGCGCAAGCACCGCATCGAGGACGCCGTCCGCAACGCGAAGGCCGCCGTCGAGGAGGGCATCGTCCCGGGTGGTGGCGTCGCGCTGGTGCAGGCCGGCAAGACCGCCTTCGACAAGCTGGACCTGGCCGGCGACGAGGCGACCGGCGCGCAGATCGTCAAGATCGCGCTGGACGCCCCGCTGCGGCAGATCGCCGTCAACGCCGGCCTCGAGGGTGGCGTCGTCGTCGAGCGGGTCCGCAACCTCGACCCGGGTCACGGCCTCAACGCCGCGACCGGCGAGTACGTGGACCTGCTGGCCGCGGGCATCATCGACCCGGCCAAGGTGACGCGTTCCGCGCTGCAGAACGCCGCCTCGATCGCCGCGCTGTTCCTCACCACCGAGGCCGTCGTGGCGGACAAGCCGGAGAAGACCCCGGCCGCCCCGGCTGGCCCGGGTGGCGGGGAGATGGACTTCTGAGTCCAGCTTCACCCAGCACGCCGAAAGGGGCGGGCCGCGTCAGCGGTCCGCCCCTTTGCGTCTGTCTCAGGTCGGCAGTGGTCGTTGGTTGCGTCGCTTGTGCGCCCGGTCGTAGGGCGGTGTGAGCCGGATCGGTTCGTCCACCGGTTGCAGTGGTTCCTCGGCGGAGGGTCCGTCCGCCCCGGTCATCTCCGCGAGTTGCTCGGCGTCGCCGAAGTCGAGCCGGTCGAACGGCAGCTGGCCGGGAAGCTCGCCGACCGGTCGCCAGCTCGCCGGCTGGTCGTCGGTCCGTTCGTCGTCCGTGGTCATGCCCGCCTCCTCTAATCCCCGACCGTAGGGGCCGGTCGATGGCCGAGGAGGCCGAACGGCGTTATTGCCGTCTATGTAACTTTAGTTACTTCTGTCCGTTCAATGCCTTCCGGTACAGGAAGAACACCCGCTCGATCCGCGCGCCCGCCGCCCCCGAGTAGAACGGCACCGGGCCCACCCAGCCGATCTGCGCCGCCTCGACCCCGGCCGCCGCCTGGTCGCGCAGGCAGCGGCGCAGCAGCACCCCGCCGATCCCCGAACCCTCGGCCGCCGGGGCGGTCCCCATCGGCCCGAACCAGCTCGGCCGCGACGACCCGTACGCGGCGAAGCCGAGGATCTCACCGTCGCGCTCGGCCAGGTGCGCGCCCGCGTCCGGCCGTCCGACCGAGCCGGCCAGCTCGCCGTCCCAGGCGCCGCCGAAGGTCGCGCGGGCGAACCCGGCCAGCGCCGGCAGGTCGGCCGGCTCGGCCCGGCGTACCGTCACGCCGCGCCCGGCCAGCCGTTGCTCGGCGGCCTCGGTGGAGCGCAGCGCCGCCGAGCCCTCGCCCAGGTCGGCCGTCATGTTCCAGGCCGTCCGGTCCTGCCGGTAGCCGAGCCGCAGCGCGGCGCACACCGCCGGCGTGTAGCGCACGTCGATGCCGGGCCAGGCGTACTGCGGCGGGTTCCCGGCCAGCAGCAGCTCGGCCGCGCCGAGCCCGCCGAGCCGGGCCTCCGCCTCGGCCAGCAACGACCCACCGATCCCCTGGCGGCGCTCCTCCGGCGCCACCGCCACGAGGTCGACGTGACCGACCTGCGGATCCCGCGCGGACAGCGAGCCGACCAGCACCCCGACCAGCGTGCCGCCGCGGACCGCGCCGAGCCGCAGCACCGGACGGTCTGCCGCCGCGCGGTCGGCGAGGGTGGCCACGATCGCCGGCGCCTCGGCGGCGTCCTCCGGCAGGTCCAGGGCGCGCCGGCAGAGGTCGACGACCTCGGCCAGGCGGTCGGGCCCCAGCTCGATGATCTCCACGTCCATGGACGCGACCCTAGGTCATCCGCCGGCCAATGGACAGGGTTGTTAACCGAGGTCTGCGGCCCGCGCGGCGCGAACCGCCGCGTACGCGTCGACCAGGCCCGCGCCGACGAGGTTCCGGGTGCCGCCGCAGGGCGCGTCGGCGGGTGCCCCGGCCGGCGTGGCCGTCTCGGCCAGGATGCGCCGGGTGCGGTTCAGGTCGCCGACCAGCGCCGGGTTGGCCGACCACATGAGCGCCACCGCGCCGGCCACCTGCGGGGTCGCCATCGAGGTGCCGTCCAGGGTGGCGTAACCGCCCCCGGGGAACGCCGACGGCACCCCGGCGCCCGGCGCCACCAGGTCCGGCTTGGCGGCGCCGCCGACCGCCGGCCCCCGGCTGGAGAACTCGGTGAGCCGGCGGGCCCGGTCGACCGCACCGACCGTGAGCACGTCCGGGTACGGCGCCGGCGGGTCGGCGATCGAGCCGCAGTACGGGCCGGTGTTGCCGGCGGCGGCCACCACCAGGATGCCGGCCGCGGCCAGCGCGGCGGTCGCCGGGCGCAGCGCTCCCGGGTCGCAGCCCTCGACCGGCGGGCAGCCCCACGAGTTGGTCAGCACGTCCGGGGCCCGGTGCGGCCGACCGTCGGTGAGCGGGTTCCCGCCCGGCGGGAACGGCGCCAGCATGAACTGGAGGCAGTCCAGGTAGCGTGCCGGGCTGCCCAGGTTGCGGTCGAGGTTGACGCAGCCGACCCAGCTCGCGCCGGGGGCCACCCCGATCCCGTTCCGGCCCACCGCGCTGCCCACCGTGTGCGTGCCGTGGCCGCCCCGGTCGGCCGGCGTCGGGCGGTGCTCCCAGGGGTCGTACCAGGAGTCGTCGCCGCCCCGGAAGCCGGCGGCCAGAGCCGGGTGCCGGCCGTCCACCCCGGAGTCCGAGCTGCCCACCACCACGCCGGCGCCGGTCACGCCCAGCTCCGACCAGACCCGGTCCGCGCCGATCAGCGACACGTTCCAGGTCGGGCCGGTCGGCGCCGGCACCTCGCCCCGGGTCGGGGGCGCCGCCGCGGGCAACGGGCGCAGCTGCTGGCTGACCAGCACCCGGGCCACCTCCGGTCGACCGGCGAGCCAGGCCCGGACGGCCGGCCCGCCGTCCGTCTCGATGGCGTTGACCAGGTAGTACGGCGTCGGGTGCAGGCGCAGCCGGTCCAGCTCGCGGCGCAGGTCGCCCTGGCTGCGTTCGGCCGTGGCCACCAACCGCCGGTAGACCTCGGCCGCCCGGGCGTCCCGGCCGGCCCGACCGGGCGCCCCGGCGGGGATGCCGGTCAGGTCGGCCTGCTCGCGGAGCACCACCAGCAGGCGTTCGCCGTGCAGGCCGGGCTGGCCGGGGACGGCGTACACCACGACGAGGGCGGCGAGGAGGGCTCCGGCGGCCAGCCCGGCCAGGCCACGCCGGGGCGCGCGGGCGCGGGGCCGGGCGAGCAGCACGCCGTACCCGACGGCGAGCAGGACCGCGACGGCGAACGCGACGCCGGTCGCGACCGCGACCCAGAACGGGACGTCGCGGGTGGTCGCCAGCAGGACGGTGATCTCCTCCGGGTCGGTGAACGCCAGCGGGCCGAGCAGCGCGAGGCCGACCAGCCAGCGCACCGGCCGGGGCCCGGCCGCCCGGCCCGCGTGCCGGGCCGCCGCCTCCAGCGCGCCCAGCACGAAGCCGAGCGGGGGCAGCAGGAGCAGCCCCGGCAGGTGCGCGCCGGACTGGCCGGCCCCCGCGGCGAGCAGCGCCAGGGTCACCCCGGCGACCAACCCGCCGACGAGCACCAGCCGGGCCGGCCGGGGTGGCGTGCCGACCGCGAACGCGGCCCAGAACGCGGGGCCGAGGAGCACCCCGGCCAGCGCGCCCAGCGCGGCGGCGGCCAGCCCGGCGAGCAGGGTCTCCGGCGCGCCACCCAACGCGCCCACCCAGGCCCACGGCAGCAGCGACGCCAGCCCGGCGGCCACCGCCAGCAGCGTCACCGGACCGAACCGCCCCGCCCGGCCACCCGCCCCCGCCGCACCGTCGTCCGGCCCGGCCGGCGTGCGAAGGGAGGCCGGCGGAGCGGCGGCCACCGGCGGGGCGGACGGGCGGCGGCGGGCGAGCCGGGCGAGGGCCAGGGCGAGCAGCGCCGCGGCCGCGGCCAGCGCGGCCAGGTACGCCTCGTGGTGCACCGGCGGCAGCGCGCGGAGCAGGGTCAGCGCGCCGAGCACGAGCGTGCCGGCCAGCCAGGCGCGGCCGGTCGCCCGGACCGCGGGGGAGCGGGGAAGCAGCGCGAGCGCCAGCGTGGGCGCGCCCACCAGCAGCACGGTGACCAGCGCCACCACCGGCCAGACGGCCACCGAGCGGTCCACGCCGGAGACCAGCACGAGCTGGTCGACCACCCAGCCGACGAGCTGGCCGGGCACCGTGACCAGCACGGCCCAGACGCCGGTCGCCGCCGCGGCGACCACCGGCCACGGCCCGGTCTCCGGGCGCGGGGGTGGGAACGGAGGGACGGGAGCGGTGGGTGGGCCGGCCTGCATGGCCCTCACCGTACGGCCCGACGGGTGCCTGCCGCCGGAGTGCGCCGCCGGTTACCGTGGACAGGTGCGCGACCCTAATGTGTCCCGATCCGCGGCCGGTCAGCTCTCCGTCGAGCGCCGCGCCGATGACCTGCGCCGACTCCGCGCCGAGCGGTTCGACGTGCTGGTCATCGGTGGTGGCGTGACCGGTGCGGGCGCTGCGCTCGACGCCGCGTCGCGCGGCCTGAAGGTGGCCCTGGTGGAGGCGCGCGACCACGCCGCCGGCACCTCCAGCCGGTCCAGCAAGCTGATCCACGGCGGCCTGCGCTACCTGGAGCAGCTGGAGTTCCACCTGGTGCACGAGGCGCTGACCGAGCGCGGGCTGCTCGCCACCCGGCTGGCCCCGCACCTGGTGCGCCCGGTGCCGATCCTGGTCCCGCTCCCCGCCGAGGGCGGGGTGCGCGACCTGCCCCGCCGGTTCTTCCGCCGCTCCTACTACGGGGCCGGTGTGGCCGCCTACGACGTCTTCGCCGGGCTGTTCGGCGGCGGGCGGGGCATGCCGCTGCACCGGCACCTGACCCGGGAGGGCGCCCACCGGATCTTCCCGAGCCTGCGGCCCGACCGGCTGGCCGGCGCAATCCGCTACTACGACGGCCAGGTCGACGACGCCCGCCTGGTGGTGACCCTGGCCCGCACCGCGGCGAGCCTCGGCGCGACCGTGGTGACCAGCGCCCGGGCGGTCGGCCTCATCCGGCAGGCCCGGGAGGTCACCGGGGTCCGGGTCCGCGACCTGGAGGCGCCCGCCGGCTCGCCGGACGCCGAGTTCGAGGTGCACGCCCGCACGGTGATCGCCGCGACCGGCGTGTGGAGCGACGACATGTCCCGGATGCTCAACGACGTGGGGCTGCGCCCCGGCTTCCGGGTCCGGGCCTCCAAGGGCGTGCACCTGGTGGTGCCCCGCTCGGCGATCACCGGCGAGGCCGGCCTGATCCTGCGCACCGCCACCAGCGTGCTGTTCGTCATCCCGTGGGGCGGCCACTGGATCATCGGCACCACCGACACCGACTGGCGGCTGGACCGGTCCCACCCGGCGGCCACCGCCAAGGACATCGACTACCTGCTGGAGCAGGTCAACGCGGTGCTGGACCGCCCGCTCACCACCGCCGACATCGAGGGCGTCTACGCCGGGCTGCGCCCGCTGCTGGCCGGCGAGGCGGACTCCACCTCCAAGCTCTCCCGGGAGCACGCGGTCGTCGAGCCGATGCTCGGGCTGCTGCTGGTGGCCGGCGGCAAGTACACGACGTACCGGGTGATGGCCTCCGACGTGGTCGACCGGGCCGTGCACCGGCTGGGCTGGACCCGGCCGTCGCGCACGGCCGACCTGCCGCTGCTGGGCGCCGACGGGTACGCGGCCATGTGGCGGGACCGGGCCGACCTGGCCCGCCGGCACGGGGTGCCGGTCGGGGTCGTCGAGCATCTGCTGGAGCGTTACGGCACCCTCACCCTCGACCTGCTCGCCCTGGTCGACGCCGATCCGCTGCTCGGCTCCCCGCTGGCCGGCGCACCGGAATACCTGGCCGCCGAGGTGACGTACGCGGCCCGCGCCGAGGGGGCGCTGCACCTGGAGGACGTGCTGACCCGGCGTACCCGGATCTCCATCGAGACCAGCCACCGCGGCCTGGAGTCGGCGGAGCACGCCGCGGAGCTGATGGGTGCGGTGCTCGGCTGGGACGAGGCGACCCGCGCCCGTGAGGTGGCCCACTACCGGGCCCGGGTGGAGGCCGAGCGGCAGTCGCAGCTGATGGCGGACGACGTGGCGGCCGACGCGGCCCGGCTGGGCGCGCCGGACGTGCGCGGCTTCGCCGCGGACCGGGGCGGCGACGGCGACAGCGTCGAACTGCCGTCGCGGTGACCCGCCGGTAACGTCGGTCCGGAGGGTTCCGGCCTTACCTACGGAAGTGTAGGTTTCCCCGCGTGATTCGCCCATCCTGGTCGCGCGTCCGCGCTCTGTCCGTCGGCGTCCTCCTGGCGATCGTCCTGTCCGGCTGCTCGCTGTTCGGTCGCGCCGAGGGTGCCACGACACCGGGTGAGGCGGGCGCCCCCTCGCCGACGCCGGCCGGTCGGCGGGTCTCCCTGGTGCAGCAGGTCGGGTCGAGCGGGCCGCCGCGCACCCTGGAGGTGGAGCCGTCCGGGCGGTGGCAGTGCCGCGACTGCGCGGGCGACGGGGTCGACTCGACCGGGGCGCTCACTCCCGAGCAGACGCAGCGGTTGCAGCGGACGCTCGCCGACCCGGCTCTGGCGCAGGAGACCGATGAGGCCCGGCACTACAAGCAGGGCTGCATCGACGCGCTGACCTCGACGCTGCTGATCCCGCCGGGGCTGACCATCACCATCCAGGACTGCCCGGGCGAGCCGAAGCCGCCGGTGGCCTACCAGGTCCTGCTGCTGATCACCCAGGCCACCCCGGCCGAGGACAAGGGCTGAGCCTCAGCACACCTTGCCGGGGTTGAACAGCCCCGCCGGGTCCAGCGCGGCCCTGATCGCCTGGTGCACCCGTACGCCGACCGGGCCGATCTCCCGGGCCAGCCAGTCCCGCTTCAGCAGGCCGACGCCGTGCTCGCCGGTGCAGGTGCCGCCCAGCTCCAGCCCGAGCCGCATGATCTCGTCGAAGGCCCGCCGCCCGCGCGCCAGGCTTTCCGGGTCGGCCCGGTCGACCACGATGTTCGGGTGCATGTTGCCGTCGCCGGCGTGCCCCACCACGCCGATCGGCACGGCGCACTCCTCGGCGATCCGGGCCACCCCGTCCAGCAGCGCCGCCAGCGCGCCCCGCGGCACCGCCACGTCGTCGATGACCAGGCCACCGTTGCCGCCGGGGAAGGTGTCCGCGGCGAACTTCTCCATGGCCGGGTGGGCCAGCCGCCGGGCCTGGAGCAGGGCGGCCGCCTCGGCCGCGTCGGTGGCCGCGTAGACCTCGTCGGCCCCGGCCGCCGTGCACACCTCGGCCAGCCGGGCCAGGTCGTCGGCCGCCCGGGAGCCGGTGTCCACGGCCGCCAGCAGCAGCGCCTGGGCGTCGGTCCGCAGGCCCATCGGCCGGTACGCCTCGATGGCCCGCAGGTGGGTGCGGTCCAGCAGCTCCAGCAGGCTCGGGGTGAGCCCGCGCGCGGCGACCCCCGCCACGGCCGTGCCGGCCGCCGCCGTGGTGGGGAAGACCGCCACCAGGGTCAGCGACTCCTCGGGCGCCGGGCGCAGCGCCACGGTCACCTCGGTGATCACGCCGAGGGTGCCCTCCGAGCCGACGAACAGCCGGGTCAGGTCGTAGCCGGCGACGCCCTTGGCGGTGCGCCGGCCGGTGCGCAGCACCTCGCCGGAGGCGAGCACCACCTCCAGGCCGAGCACGTACTCGGTGGTCACGCCGTACTTCACGCAGCACATGCCCCCGGCGTTGGTGGCCACGTTGCCGCCGATCGTGGACGACTCCCAGGAGCCGGGGTCGGGCGCATACCAGAGGCCGTGCTCGCGGACCGCCCCGGCCAGCGTCGCGTTGACCACGCCGGGCTCCACCACGGCGATCCGGCTCACCGGATCGACCTCCCGGATCCGGTCCATGGCCACGGTGCTCAGCACCACCGCGCCGTCCACCGCGTTCGCCGCCCCGGCCAGCCCGGTCCGCGCCCCCTGCGGCACCACGGGTACGCCGTGCCGGGCCGCCGCACGGACCACCGCCACCACGTCGGCGGTGTCGCGCGGGCGGACCACCACCAGCGGGGTGCCCGCCTCGCACAGGTCGGCCTCGTCCCGCGCGTGGGTCGCCAGCAAATCGGGGTCGGTCAGCACGGCCGCGTCACCGAGAGCGGTTCGCAGGTCGTCGAGGAGGGGATGGGCGGCCATGCCGGGAAGGCTAGGTCGTGCCGGCGGGGATGACCAACCGGGCGTACCGTTGGTCGTCATGCTCTACCTGGACCCGCCCGCGGTGCCCTGGCGGGGGCGGCTCTGGTCGCACCTGGTCAGCGATGTCTCGTACGCCGAGCTGCACGCCTTCGCCGAGGCGCTGGGCCTGCCCCGGCGCGGCTTCGACCGGGACCACTACGACCTCCCGGCCGAACGCGTCCCGATGGCCGTCTGGCTGGGCGCCCGGCTCGTCCCGTCCCGCGAGATCGTCCGCCTCCTCCGCGCCGCCGACCTGCGCCGCCCCAAGCCCCGCGCGGTCCCCGCTCCCGGCGCGGGCTCGCCGGTGGCGCCGCGGAGCCCCGGGACCGGCGCAGGCTCGCCGGTGGCGCCGCGGAGCCCCGGGATCAGCGCAGGGTCGCCAGTTCCCGGGTGAGGTTGGCGCGGGCGCGGGACTCCCAGCGGGTGTGCGGCTCGGGAAGCCGGTAGAGCGCGGGGAGGGCCAGCAGATTAGTCAGCACGGCGGCCCGGCCGGCGCGGAAGTCCGGGTCGGGGACGTGCGCGTACTCCCGGCGGACCGCGGCGGCGTAGCGGTCGTAGTCGGCGGGCGGGGCGGCCAGGACCGCCAGGTCGGCGTCGCAGAGCAGGGCTCCGTCCGGGTCGTCCGGCCCGACCGCGTGGCCGGCGGTGAGCAGCACCAGCCGGCGTATCCCGGTCACCGCGTCCGCCGGCAACCCGGCGGCGGTGAGGAGCTCCCCGGCCAGCTCGGCGCTGGCCCGCTCGTTGGCGTCGCCGCCGGCCCGCGGGTCGTACACCGCGTCGTGGCACCACGCCGCCAGCCGGACCAGGTCCGGGCGGCGGGCCGACCCGGCGTACGCGTCGACCACGTCGAGCACGGCCCGCAGGTGGGTCACCGTGTGATAGTGCCGGTGCGGCTCCCGCCAGCCCGTCAGCAGTCGAGCCCCGGCCCGGTCGACACCGGCCGGGTCGGTCGCCCCCGCCGTCCGGGTCGCGTCCCGCCACCGATCGATCAGCTCGTCCACGCCGTGCAGTCTGCCCCACCGCGACCGGTGCCGAGGATTCAGCGCAGGCGGGACGGGTAGTACCGGCCATGGCCGTGGCCCGGGACCGTCGACCGCAGTTCCTCCGGCGTACCCCGTTGCGTGAGGGCCTGGTCGACGTCGACGGCGCGCGGATCTCCGAAGCCGTGGAGCAGCTCCGGCACCGCAGCAAGGCCACGCTGCACGACCGGCTGCACCGGGTCCGCACCGCGGCCGGCCTGGCGGTCCAGGCCGGCCTCGCGGCCGGCCTGGCCTACCTGATCTCCCACCGGCTGCTGAACAATCCGCAGCCGGTGTTCGCGCCGATCTCGGCGGTGGGCACCCTGGCCGCCTCGGTCGGCCAGCGGTTCCGCCGTACCGTCGAGTTGATCATCGGGGTGGCGGTCGGGGTCGCCGTCGGCGATCTACTGATCTACTTCCTGGGCACCGGCGCCTGGCAGCTCGGCGCGGTGGTCACCGCGGCGATCCTGCTGACCGTCTTCGCCGGGGCGAGCGTGGCCATCGTGATCCAGGCGGCGGCCACCGCCGTGCTGATCGTGACGCTCAGCCCGTCCACCCAGAACCTGGAGATCCCCCGCTTCGTCGACGCGTTCCTCGGCGGCGGCATCGCGCTGCTGGTCACCGCGATCCTGCTGCCGCTCAACCCGCTACGGGTGATCAACCGGGCGGCCCGCCCGGCGCTGGACCTGCTCGCCGGGCAGCTCGATATCTGCGCGGACGCGCTGCGCAGCCGGGACCGGGGCACGGCCCAGCAGGCGCTGTTCCGACTCCGGGAGAACAAGGAGGAGCTGGCCGCCCTCTCCGAGGCCATCGAGGGTGCCAAGGAGACCATCACCATCTCGCCGGCCCGCTGGCACCGGCGAGACGAACTGACCCACTACGCCGAGGCGGCCGACCCGATCGACCGGGCCATGCGGAACAGCGGCACGCTCATCCGCCGCTCGGTCACCATGATCGAGGACGAGGAGCCGATCCCGGAGCCGATGCCCGACTCGATCGCCCACCTGGCCGAGTCGGTCCGCCTGCTGCGGCACGAGTTCGCCGTCGGCGAGGAGCCGGAGAAGGCCCGGGAACGGTCGCTGCGCGCGGTCAGCGAGGCCGGCCGGGCGTACGCCGAGGGGGTGGGGTTCTCCGGCAGCGTGGTGATCGCCCAGGTGCGGACCACGGCGAGCGACCTCCTGGTGGCCTCCGGCATCGACCAGGAGGACGCCAACCGCCTGGTCCGCCAGTCCTTCGGCGACCGGGAGCAGCGCTCCGGCGAAACCACCGAGCAGGAACCCGCCCCTAAACCCCCCACCGCACCCCCGGTCGGCTGACCCCGGCTCACGGGAGGGTGGCCAGGGCGGTGAGGAGGGCGTCCACGTCGGATCTCGTGGTGCCGAGGCCGAGGCTGGCGCGGAGGGCGGTGGGGGGCAGGTCCCGGCGGCCGCTGCGGGTCGCCGCCTCGGTGAGCAGGCGGCGGGCGAGCGGGTGGGCGCAGAACAGGCCGTCCCGGACGCCGATCCGGTGCGCGGTGGCCAGGTGGGCGGCCACCTCGGCGGAGTCCCGGCCGGCGACCACGAAGCTGACGATGCCCACCCGCGGCGCGTCCGGCCCGAAGGTGCGCAGCTCCACCACGTGCGGCAGGGCCGCGATGCCTGCCCGGAGCCGGGCCAGCAGCGCCTGCTCGCGGGCGTGCAGCGCGTCCCGGTCGGCGCCGGCCAGCGCCCCGCAGACGGCGGCCAAAGCCACCGCGCCGAGCAGGTTCGGGGTGCCCGCCTCGTGTCGCGCCGGGCCGGTGGTCCACCGCACCTCGTGGGTGGCCGCCCCGACGTGGCTGGTGGCACCGCCGCCGGCCAGGTACGGCGGGGCCGCGTCCAGCCAGTCCGCCCGGCCGACCAGCACGCCGGCGCCGAACGGGGCGTACAGCTTGTGGCCGGAGAGCGCCAGGTAGTCGACGTCCAGCGCGGCCAGGTCCACGGGGGCGTGCGGGGCGAGCTGCGCGGCGTCCACGAGGATCCGGGCGCCGTGCCGGTGGGCCACCCGGGCCAGGTCGGCCACCGGCCAGCGCTCCCCGGTCACGTTGCTCGCGCCGGTCACCGCGACCAGCACGGGCAGGCCGGGCCGGGCGTCGCGGGACAGTTCGCTCAGGGCGGCGTCGAGGGAGCGGACCGCGCCGCCCGGGCCGTCCGGCACCGGGAGCCGGACCGAGCCGCGCGGCCAGGGGAGCAGGTTCGCGTGGTGCTCGCCGGCGAAGGTGACCACCGTGGTGCCGGCGGGCAGCGCCCGGGCCAGCAGGTTCAGTGCGTCGGTGGTGTTCCGGGTGAAGATCACGTGGTCGTCGGGGCGGGCGCCGAGGAAGTCGCCGACCGTCTGCCGGGCCCGCTCGTAGGCCAGCGTGCAGCGCCGCGACAGTGCGCCGGCGCCGCGGTGCACGCTCGCGTACCAGGGCAGCAGCTCGGCCACCGCGTCGGCCGCGGCCCGCGCGCACGGCGCGCTGGCCGCGTAGTCCAGGTTGATCTCCCCCGGTACGCCGAGCACGCCGAGCGGGTCCGGCCGGCTCGGGGTGACGAGCGTGGGCAGCGAGGGTACGAGGGTGACGGTCATGCCGGAGCCTCCCGGGTCCAGGGGGACCCCGGGTGGGTGGGCACCGGGACGGGGTCCGCGCTTGCCCAGCACGCGGATCGGGCTGGGCCCGGTCATCACCCGGGGCACCCCACCGCGAACTCGACGAGGGTTGCCGGCCAGCAAGCCGGGGCTTGACGCTGGCACTCGTGACCTGTCCGGCAGCATAGCGGTCGCGATGCGACCGGACCAGTGGGTCGCGGATGACTACGCTGACCGCATGGCCGTCACCCCGCCCGGCGGAGCCCTGCCGCCGCCGCCGACCGCGCCCGCCGTCCCGCCCGGGACGCCGGCTCCCCGGATGCCGCTGCGCCGGCTCGGCTGGCGGCGGTTCCTGGCGCTGGCCGGGGTGGTGCTGCTGATCGCGGCCGGCGCGGTCTTCATGGTCTTCACGCTGGGCGAGAGTCTCGGCGCGGAGGCGCTGCTGGTCGGCGTCATCGCGGCGATCCTGCCGGTGCCGGTGCTGGTCTCCTGCTTCCTCTGGCTCGACCGGTACGAGCCGGAGCCGCTGAAGTACCTGATCTTCTGCTTCGCCTGGGGCGCGTTCGTCTCCACCGCCATCTCGCTGCTGGTCAACGAGACCGGCGCCCGGCTGTTCGACCACTGGGGGCTGCCCTCGGCGCTGACCGCCGTGCTGGTCGCCCCGTTCATCGAGGAGCTGACGAAGGCCGCCGGCCCGCTGCTGCTGCTGATCTTCCGCCGCCGGGAGTTCTCCGGGGTCACCGACGGCCTGGTCTACTGCGGGCTCTCCGCGGTCGGCTTCGCCATGGTGGAGAACATCCTCTACCTGGGCGGCTACGGCTACCGCACGGGCGTCGAGGAGTACGGCCCGGCGACCGGCGCGCGCCAGGTGATCGCCATCTTCATCGTGCGGATCCTGCTCTTCGGCTTCGCCCACCCGCTGTTCACCTCGATGACCGGTGTGGGGCTGGGCGTCGCCGCGCGGACCGCCGACCGGCGGGTGCGTTTCCTCGCCCCGATCGCCGGCCTGCTGCTGGCCATGATGCTGCACGGCACCTGGAACCTGCTGCCCTCGCTGGCCGCCGCCACCGGGCAGCCGCTGATCGCGCTCTACGGCTACATCGGCGTGATGGTGCCGATCTTCTTCGGCATGGTCGGGCTGGCCGTCTGGCTGCGCGCATGGGAGGGGCGGCTCACCGAGCGGACCCTGCCGGACTACGTCCGGGCCGGCTGGCTCAGCCCACCGGAGGTGGCCGCGCTGGGCAGCCTGGGGCGGCGGCACGCCGCCCGGACCTGGGCCCGGCGGGTGGCCGGCGACGGCGGGGTGAGGGCGATGCGCGGCTACCAGTTCGCCGCCACCCGGCTGGCCCTGCTGCGCGACGGGATGCGCCGGGGCCTGGACCGCAAGCCCGCCGAGCGGGACCGGACGGCCCGGGAGGAGCGGGAGCTGCTCGACGCGATCGGGGCGTACCGGGCGTTCTTCGTGGGCCGGGACCCGCAGGCGCCGGTCGGGGTCTGGGACGGGCAGCGCTACCACCTGCGCTTCCCGGACGGATCGCGGCGCCCGGTCGAGGCGCCGGACGAACCGGTGGTGCCGATCCCGGTGGTGCTGGCCCCGCCGCCGCCCCCGGCCTTCCCACCCGGTTACGGGCCGTCCGGCTGGCACGGTCACCGCTCGTCGGCCCCCTGGCCCCCGGCCTGACCCTCGCTCGGAGCGGAGCGGGTCAGGACATCAGGCCGGTGAGGAAGTCGCCGAGGCCCTGCGCGATGGCCATCAGGGCCACCCCGATCCCCTTGAACAGCTGGGCCGCACCGTCCGGCCGGAAGGCCATGAAGTAGATCAGGAACGCGAGGAATCCCCAGGCGAGAATCTTCTTCACGACTACCGGCATGGTCCCTCCCCAGGGCGCGGTCGTGCCTGGGGCTTCCCGCCGGGCGGCGGCGCAAACGGCGGGGCCGCGCCTACAGGTAGAGGCCGGTCGAGCCGGTCGGCTCCTTCTCCACCCGCTCGGCCGCCACGGCGTGCACGTCGCGCTCGCGGAGCAGGACGTACGCCCGGCCGTGCAGCTCGACCTCCGAGCGGTCGTCGGGGTCGAAGAGCACCCGGTCCCCGGAGACGATGGAGCGGACGTGCGGGCCGACGCCCACTGCGGTGGCCCAGGCCAGCCGCTTGCCGACCGCTGCGGTGGCCGGGATGACGATGCCGGCGGTGGAACGGCGTTCCCCCTCGCCGTTCTCGGTACGCACCAGCACGCGGTCGTGCAGCAGGCGGATCGGCAGGCCGGCGTCGAGGTTCTGGTCGGCGGTCACGCGAAGACGCTACCGCGTGCCCGCCGGTCGATCCCGGTGTGGTTGGGCCGGGCGGCAGGGGGCAATGTGTGGCGGAGTCGCCCTAGGGTGGGGCGGACGGACGTATCCTGTCCCCCCTGTGTCGTGGGCGGACCAGTTATGCGGGAGGTGCGCTTGAGCCGCTTCGAGCGGATGCGCGGACGGCTCCGCCGCGCGTACGAGTCCGGCCGCGAGTCGGCGCGGGCCCGGCGGGCGGATCCGGACCGGTCGGCGGACGAGTCGCGCCTGGCCTCGCCCTCCTCGCCCGGTCCGGCGGCACCTCCGGCGGCGACCGTGGTGGGTGCGGAGCCCCGGCCGTCCGTGCACGCCTCGACGAGCAGCCAGGACGACGTGGAGGTGCCGCACGCGCTGCGGATCGCCGCGGCCTGGTGCTGGCGGCTCATCGTCGTCGGCATCGTCACCTGGTCGCTGCTCAAGATCGTCGGCACGATCCGCATCGTGATCATCCCGCTGGCGGTCGCGCTGCTGCTCTCCGCGCTGCTCGCACCGGCGGTCGGCTGGCTGCTCCGGGCCCGCCTGCCCCGCTCGCTGGCCACCGGCGTGGTGCTGGTCGGCGGCCTGGCCGCGGTGATCGGCACGCTGACCCTGGTGGTGAACGAGTTCATCCAGGGCGTGCCGGAGCTGAGCGAGAAGTCGTCCGAGGGTGTCCGGCAGATCCAGAACTGGCTCAAGACCGGCCCGTTGCACCTCTCCGACAGCCAGCTCAACCGCTACATCGACGAGGCGCAGAGCTGGATCAACGACAACACCGAGAAGTTCACCAGCGGGGCGCTCAACACCGCGGCCACCCTGGCCGAGGTGCTCACCGGCACGGTCCTGGTGCTGTTCGCGACCTTCTTCTTCCTCCGGGACGGCAGCAAGATCTGGCGGTTCCTGGTCCGGTTGCTGCCGGTGAACGCCCGCTGGAAGGTGGACGACGCCGGCCGGGCCTCCTGGTCGACGCTCGGCGCCTACGTGCGGGCCACCGTGCTGGTCGCCTTCATCGACGCCGTGGGCATCGGCATCTTCCTGGTCATCTTCGACATCCCGTTCGCGTTCCCGCTGGCCGCGCTGGTCTTCCTGGGCGCGTTCATCCCGATCGTCGGTGCCTTCCTGTCCGGCGTGGTGGCCGTGCTGGTGGCGCTGGTCGACAGCGGCCCGGTGACCGCGCTGATCATCCTGGGCGTGGTGATCGGCGTGCAGCAGGTCGAGGGGCACGTGCTCCAGCCACTGATCATGGGCCGGGCCGTGGCCATCCACCCGCTCGCCGTGATCATCGGCATCGCCGCCGGGGTGGTGCTGGCCGGCATCGCGGGCGCGCTGGTCGCGGTGCCGCTGATCGCCGTCCTCAACACCGCGGTCCGCCGGCTGGCCGCGCGGACCGTGCCGGACACCCCACCCGACGCCGTGGTGGTCGCCTCCCAGGCCCCCTGACCGGCCGAGCCCTGGACGCCCGCGTCGCCCCCGCCCGGGGGAGGCGCGGGCGTCAGCCCTTTCCGAGCCGCTCCAGCGCGCCCCGAGCCACATCGGGGCGGGTGGTGTACCAGAACGGGGGCAGCGAGCGGCGCAGGAACGGGCCGTAGCCCCGGGCGGTCTCCAGCCGGGAGTCGAGCACCGCTACCACGCCGCGGTCGCCGGTGGCCCGGATCAGCCGGCCGACCCCCTGGGCCAGCCGTACCGCCGCGATCGGGACGCTCACCGCCGCGAAACCGGAGCCGCCGCCGGCGTCCACGGCCGCCGCCCGGGCCGCGGCCAGGGGCTCGTCGGGGCGGGGGAAGGGCAGCCGGTCGATCACCACGAGCTGGCAGGAGTCGCCCGGCACGTCCACCCCCTGCCACAGCGACATCACGCCGAACAGGCAGCTCTCCCGCTCCTCCCGGAACCGGCGGACCAGCAGCGGCAGGGCCTCCTCGCCCTGGAGCAGCACCGGCAGGTCGGTGCGCGCCCGCAGCAGCTCCGCCGCCTGCTGCGCGGCCCGCCGGGAGGAGAAGAGCCCGAGGGTACGCCCACCGAGCGCGCCGACCAGCGCCAGCAGTTCCTCGCCGGCCGCCTCGGGCAGCCCGGAGACGCTGGGCCGGGGCAGGTGCGCGGCGACGTACAGGATGCCCTGCCGGGCGTAGTCGAAGGGCGAGCCGACGTCGAGCGACGTCCAGCCGGGGCCCTCGGTGGCCGGGACGGTGCCGATCGCCGCCCGGCTGCCGTCGGTGCTCGCCACCGGGGGTGTGGTGCCGGTGCGGCCGGCGGCGGCCGTCGCGGCCAGCGCGGCGGCGGCCGGGGACGGCGGGGCGGGCGGCGGCGCGTCCAGCCCCAGCGCCCGGGCCACCGTGTCGAACCGGCCGCCCAGCGCCAGGGTGGCCGAGGTGGCGACCACGGTGCGTTCGTCGTAGAGGTGGGTGGCGAGGGTGCCGGCGACGGAGAGCGGCGCCACCACCAGCGCCCGGCGGCTGCCGTTCTCCGGTTTCTCCACCCAGGCCACGTCGTGGTCGGCCTCCTCCAGCAGCCGCTGCGCGGTCTTCGACAGCTCGTCGAGCACGGCCTTGGCCTGCTGCTTGCGCACCGGGTCCGGGTCGTCGGCCTTGACGTCGCCGATCGCCTCCAGCGCGGCCCGGGTGGCGGCGTCGAGCAGGGTGCAGGCCTCGCGCAGCGCGGGTGGCAAACCGGCGGTGATCCGCCCGGCCGGCGCCTCGGCCAGTCCCACGGCGAGCGCGTCGCCGGCCTCGGTGAGGCGTTCGGCCACCTCGGGGCGGAGCAGCGGCCGGGCTCGCCGGGCGGACCGGTCGATGAGCTGGGGTTCCAGCTCGGCCTGGGCCGCCGAGGAGACCCGGTCGGCCAGCTCGTGCGCCTCGTCGACCACGAGCAGCTTGTGCGGCGGCACGATGTGCCGGCCGGCGAGCATGTCGACGGCGAGCAGGCTGTGGTTGGTCACCACGATGTCGGCCTCGCGGGCGCGGGCCCGGGACGCCTCCGCGAAGCACTCCTGGCCGAACGGGCAGCGGGTGGCGCCCACGCACTCCCGGGCCGGCATCGAGATGCTCCGCCACACCTGGTCGTCCACGCCCGGGTCCAGCTCGTCCCGGTCGCCGGTGGCGGTCTTCTCGGCCCAGTCGCGCAGCCGCTGCATCTGCTTGCCGAGCCGGCCCGCCTCACCGAGCCACTTCGTGCCGCCGGCGGGGCGCGGCGCGTCGAAGAGGGTGTCCTCGGGCTCCTCCTCGACCGAGCTGTCCAGCCGGGCCAGGCAGAGGTAGTGGTGGCGCCCCTTGAGCACGGCGAAGGTGGGACGCCGGCCGAGCACCGGCTCGACCGCGTCGGCCAGCCGGGGCAGGTCGTGGTCGACCAGCTGGGACTGCAGCGCCAGGGTGGCGGTGGAGACCACCACCGGGCCGTCCACGGTCAGCGCCGGGGCCAGGTAGGCCAGCGACTTGCCGGTGCCGGTGCCGGCCTGCACGAGCAGGTGCTCGCCGGTGGCGATGCTCCGCTCGATCGCCTCGGCCATCTGCTGCTGGCCGGGGCGTGCCGCGCCACCGGGGACCGCGCCGACCGCGGCCGCCAGCAGCTCGCCGCCGGGCCGGCCGCCCCGGCGCTTCTTCGGGACGGGGCCGGTGGCGGTGCGGGGCGCGGTCACCGTGCGACCGTACCCGCCTCCGCCGACAGGGGACCTGTCGCTCCGCCGCGTGGCGTGGCCGGCGGGTCGCGTCCGGTTACCTGCCGATCGCGTCGCGTGGCCGGAATCGGTTAGGGTGCCAGTCATGCCGAGCGACGTGGTCCGCGTGATCTACCGCAAGTACGACGGCAGCGCACACCGCGACTACCCGGCCCGCCGCCTCGCCGAGGACGACCTCGGCGTCTGGCTCGGCGTCCCGGCCGGCACCGAGTCGGTCTACCACGGCCGGCCCTCCGTGGAGCAGATCCCGTTCGTCCTGCTGGTCCCCCGGCAGGGCTGGTGGACGGGCATGTTCAACCCGCCCCCGCGCACCAGCGAGGTCTACTGCGACATCGCCACCCCGGCCCGCTGGGAGGGCGAGGAGACGGTCCACCTGGTCGATCTCGACCTGGACGTGGTGCGCCGGCGGGAGACCGGCCTGGTCGAGCTGCGCGACGAGGACGAGTTCGCTGAGCACCGGGCCCGCTGGGGTTACCCCGACGACGTGGTGGCCGAGGCCGAGGCCGCCGCCCGCTGGCTGCTCGGCGCGCTCGACGACGGCACCGAGCCGTTCGCCACCTCCTACCGGAAGTGGCTGGCCCTGGTGGTCTGAGCCGGCCTCAGTAGCGCGGCGGCCAGTCCTCGTCGGCCCCCACCCCGTCCAGGTGGGCGACCTTCTCGGGGTTGAGCTGGTTGAAGACGCCGGTGATCCGCCCCTCGTGCACGGCGAACGAGGTGACCATCCGCAGCGGCCGTCCGTCCCGGAACGCCGTCTCCGCCTGCCAGCCCAGCGTGCCGTCGACCAGCACCGGGCGGGCGTGCAGCGGGCCGCCCCAGCGGGCGGCCTGGCCGAAGAGGCCGAGGATGAACCGGCCCGCCAGCTCGGCGCCGACCACCGGCCGGCGGGCGGCCGGGAAGTGCCCGCCGCTGTCGCCGATCACCACGACGTCCGGGGCGAGCACCTCGACCAGCCGGTCCAGCTCGCCGGACTCGACCGCCGCCACGAAGGCGGCGAGCACCTTGTGCTGCTCGGCCAGGTCGGCCGTGTGCTTCGGGACGTCCGGCGCCGTGACCGCGCGGCGGCCGCGCGAGGCGAGCTGCCGGGCCGCCGCCGGGGTGGTGCCGAGCACCTCGGCGACCGTGGCGAACGGCACGGCGAAGACGTCGTGCAGCACGAACGCCACCCGCTGCTCGGGGGTCAGCCGTTCCAGCACCACGAGCAGAGCGGTGCCGAGCTGGTCGGCCCGGACCGCCCGCTCCGCCGGGTCGGGGGCGAACCCGTCCGCCGCCGGCGCCGCGCTCACCACCGGCTCCGGCAGCCACTGACCGGGGTACGCCTCGCGGCGCACCCGGGCGGACCGAAGCACGTCGAGGCAGATCCGCGAGCAGGTGGTGGTGAGCCAGCCGCGCAGGTCACGGATCTGTTCGCGGGCGGCCGGGTCGCCGAGCGCGCCCGCGTAGCGCAGCCAGGTCTCCTGGACCGCGTCCTCGGCCTCGCTCCGGCTGCCCAGCATCCGCTGCGCGACCGCCAGCAGGTGCCCGCGTTCCGCCTCGAACTCCGCCGCCCGCTCGTGCACGTCGCGCTCCTCCCGCCGGAGTCCCATTCTCCCTCCGTACCCCTGGAGGCTTCGCCGCCCCCCGCCGTGACATCGCTCGGGAGGCGGGGGCGGGCGGGGTGGGTGAGGATCGTGGGATGAGCGGTGTCGACGAGGTGGTGCGACCCGAGGGCGGGTCGATGCGGGATCTGCTCCGGGCGGGCCCGGGCGCGGTGGACCTGGCGGCGGTGGATCCCCGGTCGACCCCGGGGCTGCCCGCGGCCGCCGGGCGCGGCAAGCGGCGCAAGGAGTGGGCGCGCGGGCAGGTCGAGCTGCTCGGCGCGGAGCTCGGCCGGCAGCAGGAGATGCTGTACGCGTCCGCGAAGGGCGCGGCCGGCCCGGACAGCGCGACCAGCGCACCCACCCAGGCCGGCGCCCACCTGGCCGGCGACCGCCCGCGTCGGGTGCTGCTGGTGCTCCAGGCCATGGACTGCGGTGGCAAGGACGGCACGGTCAAGCGGGTGGCCGGGGCCATGAACCCGCTCGGGCTGCACATCCGCTCGTTCGGCCCGCCGACCGAGGAGGATCGGCGGCACGACTTCCTCTGGCGGATCCGCCGGGCCCTCCCGCCCCCCGGCTACGTGGGCGTCTTCAACCGCTCGCACTACGAGGACGTGCTGATCGCCCGGGTCGAGGGCCTGGTCGACGAGGCCACCTGGCGGGGCCGCTACGACCTGATCAACGACTTCGAGCGGGAGCTGACCGGCAGCGGGGTGACCGTGGTCAAGGTCATGCTGCACATCTCGCACGCCGAGCAGGGTGAGCGGTTGATGGAGCGCCTCACGGACCCGACGAAGTACTGGAAGTACAACCCGAGTGATCTGGACACCCGGGCCCACTGGGACGATTACCAGGCCGCGTACGCCGAGGCGATCGAGCGGTGCGGCCCGGACGACGCGCCCTGGTTCGTGGTGCCGGCGGACCGGAAGTGGTACCGCGACTGGGCGGTGGCGCACCTGCTCAGGGAGACGTTCGACGGGTTGGATCTGGGGTATCCGCCTGCCGATTTCGACCTCGCGCGGGAGCGGGACCGGCTGCGGAGCGAGGGCGGTACGGGACAAGGTGAACGGCAGGTGAACGAGCGGTGAATCGGGCCTGACCAGGGGTGGGCCGGCGATTGCCCGGTTCCACCGGGTACCTAGCATGCGCAGAGCAGACGCCTTCCGGGGCGACCGCCACCCTTCCACCGACACGACGAGGTCCGTGCTGTGAAGTTTTCCTTCCGTCCCACCGAGGGCGCCTTCTACGAGCTCTTCACCAGGGCCGCGCAGAACCTGGTGAAGGGGACCGAGCTGCTCAACGAGCTGGGCCTGCCGGATGTCGAGGTCCAGTCGGTGAGCGAGCGGCTCACCGAGGTCGAGCACGACAGCGACCAGATCACCCACGAGCTCTACAAGAAGATCAACTCCACCTTCATCACCCCGTTCGACCGGGAGGACATCTACCGGCTGGGCTCGCTGCTCGACGACGTGATGGACCACCTGGAGGCGGTCGGCAACCTGCTCTACCTCTACGGCCTCACCAAGCTGCCGTCGCTGCCGCGCGAGATGCACGAGCTGGTGAACGTCCTCGACCAGCAGGCAAAGCTGACCGCCGAGGCGATGCCCCGGCTCAAGTCGATGAAGGATCTCGAGGACTACTGGATCGAGTGCAACCGCCTCGAGAACGACGGTGACCAGGCGTACCGGATGCTGCTGGTCCGCCTCTTCAGCGGTGAGTACGACGCGCTCACGGTGCTGAAGATGAAGGAGGTGGCCGACGAGCTGGAGGCCGCCTGCGACGCCTTCGAGCACGTCGCCAACACCGTCGAGACCATCGCGGTCAAGGAGTCCTGAGCCAGTGACCCCCGAACTCATCGCCGTGCTGGCGGTGATCGTGGTCGCCATGGCGTTCGACTACACGAACGGCTTCCATGACGCGGCGAACGCGATCGCCACCAGCGTGTCCACCCGGGCGCTGACGCCCCGGGTCGCCCTCGCGCTGGCCGCCGTCGGCAACTTCGTCGGCGCGCACTTCGGCGCCGGGGTGGCCAAGACGGTCGGCGACGGCCTGGTCACCCTGCCGCCCGGGGTGGCCAGCCTCGGGGTGGTCTTCGCCGGCGTGCTCGGCGCGATCGCCTGGAACCTGATCACCTGGTACTTCGGCCTGCCGTCGTCCTCCTCGCACGCCCTCTTCGGCGGCCTGGTCGGCGCCACGCTGTTCGCCGCCGACGGCGTCGTGCAGTGGGGCAACATCGTCGAGAAGGTCCTCATCCCGATGGTGCTCTCGCCGGTGGTCGGCCTGGTGCTCGGCTTCCTGGTGATGCTGGGCATCCTGTGGCTGTTCCGGAAGGGGCAGCCCGGCAAGCTCAATCGCGGCTTCCGCTGGGCGCAGACCGCCTCGGCCGCCGCCATGTCGGTCGGCCACGGCATGCAGGACGCCGCGAAGACCATGGGCATCATCGTGCTGGCCCTCTACACCGGCGGCTACCAGGACAACAAGACGCACATCCCGCAGTGGGTGTTCTGGACCTCGGCGGCCATGCTGGCGGCCGGCACCTACGCGGGCGGCTGGCGGATCATCCGGACCCTGGGCCGGAAGATCATCGACCTGGGCCCGCCGGAGGGCTTCGCGGCCGAGACCGTGGCCAGCGCCGTGCTCTACTTCAACGCCCTGGTGCTGAAGGCCCCCATCTCCACCACCCACACGATCACCTCGGCGATCATGGGCGTGGGCGCGACCAAGCGGCTCTCCGCGGTCCGCTGGAACGTGGCCGGCAACATCGTGATCGCCTGGATCATCACGTTCCCGGCCTCCGCGGCCATCGCCTGCCTCGCGTACCTGCTGGTCCGCCCGCTGTTCTGAGCGCCTGACGCGTGAGGGGTCCCCCGTCGTCGCGGGGGACCCCTCACGCGTAGGAGACGCCGATCCGGTCCTTGATGTGGTCCAGCAGGCCCATCACCTCCAGGGTCGCGGCGTGCGGCACCAGCGGGCTCTCGATCAGCCCGGCCGCCAGGCAGCGCTGCACCTCGATCGCCTCGTGCTGGTAGCCGCCGCCCGTCAGGTCGGCGGGGATGGTCTCCGGCTCGGCGCCGAGCCGGTGCAGCACCGCGGCGCCGGGCCGGTAGAACGGCTCCGGCAGGTCGATCCGCCCAGTCGTGCCGGTGATCGCGGCGGTGATCGCCGTGGCGCCGACCATCCCGCAGCTCAGCGTGGCCACCGCCCCGGAGTCCCAGCCCAGGACGATGCCGGTGTTCTCGTCCACCTTCTCCGGGCCCAGCTTCGCCCAGGCCTGCACCTGCTGCGGCACGCCGAGCACCAGGTGGGCCAGGCTCAGCGGGTAGACGCCGAGGTCGAGCAGGGCGCCGCCGCCCAGAGTGCGAGCCCGCATCCGGTGCTCCGGCGGGAACGGGCCGGCGGCCCCGAAGTCCGCCCGGATGTGGGTCACCTCGCCGATCGCCCCGTCCGCGATCAGCTCCAGCACCCGGAGGATCAGCGGGTTGGTCCGCATCCACATGGCCTCCATGAGGAAGAGGCCGCGGGCGCGGGCCGTCTCGACCAGCTCCGTGGTGGTGGCCAGGTCGAGCGTGCAGGGCTTCTCCACCAGCACGGCCTTGTCGCCGGCCAGGCAGGTGAGGGCCGCCTCGTGGTGCGCGGCGTGCGGGGTGGCGACGTAGATGACGTCCACGTCCGGGTCCGCGGCCAGTTCCGCCCAGGAGGCGTACGCCCGGGCGATGCCGTGCCGCTTCGCGAACAGCTCGGCGCTCTCCCGGGTACGCGAGCCGACCGCCACCAGCTCGGCCCCCGGCGCCAGCCGCAGGTCCTCGGCGAAGCGGGCGGCGATGTTTCCGGTGGCCAGGATTCCCCAACGCGTCATGCCGGCACGCTATCCCGGACCGTCGGGCCACCGGCACGAAGATCCACCCGTCGGGAAAAGCTCAGTGCTGCGCGCTGGCGGCGGCTGCCCGGGCGGCCTGCTCGATCGTCGCGCACCGCGCCGCCCAGGTCGCCCTGTCGGGTTCCAGGTGCGCGTACTCGGCTGCCGCCCCCGTGGAGCCGTCGAGCTGTTCGCGCAGGATGTCGGCGTGGCCGGCGTGCCGGCTCGTCTCGGCCAGCACGTGGACCAGGATGTTGAACAGCTTCACGTCCGGGCGCGGCCACCAGGGCACATGGCCGGGCGCGTCGATGGCGAGGGCGCCGATCGTCGCGTCCGAGTGCGCCCACACCCGCCGGTAGCGGTCGATGATCTCCGCGCGCGTCTCGTGCTCGTTCGCCCACATGTCGGTGCCGTCGTCGGCGGCGTCCCAGCGGGGCAGGGGCTCGGGGAACGGCCGGTCGAAGACCTCGCCGAAATACCTGGCCTCGGTGATCGACAGGTGCTTCACGAGGCCGAGAAGGTTGGTTCCGGTCGCGGTCAGAGGGCGGCGTACGTCGTACTCCGGCAATCCGTCGAGCTTCCACAGCATCGTCTCGCGGATGTCGCGCAGGTCGTGGTGCAGATACTCTTTCGCGAACTCATCGATCATGGGCCAGGACCCTGCCATGCGACATCGGTGGGCGCAGCCCCGTGAACCGGTCAGCCGTGCTCGGCGACCTTGGCGTCTGCCCAGAGAGCCTCGAAGTGCTCGACGTACCGGTCGAAAGGCCCGCCCGCCTCGCGGCGGCGCAGGTGCAAGGTCACCGAATCCTGACCGAGGGATGCGCCGATGTGCGTCGCCACGATCGCCTCGTCATCGAAGATCCACACGGACATGGCGATGTGCCGGTCGGACAACCGCACGGGTAGTTCGGTCGGTGACTTTGCGATCTCCGCCCGGGACATCGCGATGCGCGTGGCGAGGTTGAGCGGTGTCGCTTCGATGCGGTCGCGGTCGGCGGTGACCGCGCTGTCCGGGTCGCCCAGGAGGAAGCGCACGTCCGCACCGTCGCCGGCCTTCGCGCCGAGCGTGGCGGCGGCGTGGGGAACCTCCAGCCAGAGGAAGTAGCTGGTGTATCCACCGAACCACAGCCGGGTGCCGGCGCGCTCGACGAGGTCGCGGAAGAGGGAGTGCGGAAGGTCGGAGCGACGGGGGTAGACGCCCACGAGTTCGCGATCGTTTCCGACCTTGACTGCGCGGCGCACAACTTCGGGCCAGAGCACGTCAACATCCTTACCCAGCACCTCGGCGGCGCGCACTCGGGAACGTGGGTGGGGAAGGCGACCCCGACTGATCCACCGCTCGACCGTCTTTGTGTCCACATGGCACTTTGCGGCCAGGTCGCCAACCGTCATGCCCGCCATCGTCAGCGCGTCGCGGAGCACGTCGTTTCGTGGCATCGAGGGACCTTTCCTAGACGTCCCTCGATGGTCGCACGCCGGCGGTTCAACCGTCCGCACCTCGCTGCGAGCGTTTCGCGTAGCAGCGCGGTCGGTGGAGGCGAAGCCCGGCGGTCGCGTTCGGTGGGGCCGTCGACAAGGGCGAGCACTCAGGCGGCGGCCCCTCCCTGATCGCTGCACGAGGGGAGCGCCATGCCTGACCAGACGCCGCAGCCGAAGCCCGCGCAGCCGCGGCGTGACCCTCCGCCGGCCCTCCCGGTTGTGCCGGGACCGATCGGGCCGGTGATTCCGCCCCACCGAGGCCCGGGCCGGGTGACGAACGTCGTTCCGGTGTCGCGCCGGCAGGCGCCTTCCCGCCCGGCTCCTACTTCGGCGCACGTCGCGAACGGCCCGGCCTGGACGTGCGACCAGTGCGGCCAGCCCTGGCCTTGTCCGGTGCTGCGGTCCGCGCCCACGACGGCAGAACGTCGGGCGACTCTCATCCCCGAGTTCTCCCGGATCACCCGGAGGGCGATCCGGGACCTTCGCGGAAGACCCGGCGGCCCGACGCCGCCCGAGATCGTCAAGCGCTTCCTCTACTTCCTGCCGCTGACCGACGAGGAGGCTCGCGCGATCGCGCTGAGGCTCCGGTGAGCCGAGCGGCCCACCTCGCCTGGCCCGGCGAACGCCCTGCCGCCCCCGGCCCCGGCATCTCTGCCGCAGCAGAGCAAAGGCGGGTGAGGAGGGGTGTGGTTGGCGGCGGACGGGGTGACGACCGCGGTTGCCCACGGACTGCCGACGACGCGCCGTGATGCGGGCGTGTCCGGCGTGCTGGTCGGAGGGGCGCCATCCCGCGGCTTCGGGCACGGCCCAGGTGATGACGCCCCGCCCGGCTCACCAGGTCTTGCCGGCCTGTTCCCGGGTCGCGCGGTTGATCCGGTTGAAGAAGTTGGTCAACGCGATCTCCAGGATGATCGCGTTGAGCTGCTCCCCGGTGAAGTGGCCGGCGGCGGCGTCCCAGATCTCGTCGGTCACGCCCGCCGCGCCGTCCTGGATGCGGGTGACGGCCTCGGTGAGCAGGAGTGCCGCCCGCTCCTCATCGGTGAAGGGCGTCTCCCGCCACGCGACCACGTTGTGCAGCCGCTGCTCCGTCTCACCGGCCTTCTTCGCCGCCGCGACACCGGCGAAGACGCACGGCGCGCAACCGTTGATCTGGCTGGCGCGCAGGTGAACCAGCGACAGCAGGCGCTGGTCGACGCCCCCGCCGGCAATGGCCTTGTGGAGGTGCCGGATCGCGGTGACCAGGTCGGTGTTCGGCGCGCTCGTCGTACCAGCTTTCAATGGTCCTGCTCCTTCATCGGCTACCTGAGCCCGATCGGGCCCGTCATCACCCATGACGGAGCAGTTCCGAGGAAGGTAACAACATGTCCGACACCACCCCGACGGACTCGATGACCGACGCTTTCGAGTCCCAGCGCGAGCGGCTGCACGCGGTCGCCTACCGCATGCTCGGATCACACGCCGACGCCGAGGACGCGGTCCAGGACGCATGGCTGCGGCTCTCCCGCCAGGATGCGGCGGCCATCGACAACCTCGCCGGCTGGCTGACCACAGTGGTCGGGCGGATCAGTCTCGACATCCTGCGCTCGCGGCGGATCCGTCCCGAGGCGCCCTACGACGAAGGTCCGCCCGAGGTCGTGGTGACGCTCGACGACGGTCCTGCTCCCGAGGACGACGCCGTGCTGGCCGACTCGGTCGGGCTCGCGCTCCTCGTCGTACTCGAGTCGCTCCGGCCGAGTGAACGGCTGGCCTTCGTGCTGCACGACCTGTTCGCGGTGCCGTTCGACGAGATCGGCAAGGTCCTCGGCAGGTGCACCGATGCGACCAAGATGCTGGCCAGCCGCGCCCGCCGGAAGGTGCAGGCGGCCGACCGGCCGACCCGCGTCGGACGGGAGGAGCGGGAGGTGGTCCAGTCCTTCCTGGCGGCGGCCCGCCACGGAGAGTTCGAGGAGTTGCTACGGGTGCTCGACCCCGAGGTGAGACTGACCGTCGACGCCCCCGCCGGCGTGGTCGTCACCCTCGGCGCCACGAGGGTCGCCCTCGGCGCGCAGCTGGCCGCCGGTGCAGCCGACCTGGGGCGTGCGGCGGTCGTCAACGGCCTCCCCGGAGTCGTGTCCTGGGGCGAGGACGGCACCCTGCTCTCGGTCCTCGCGTTCACCGTCGTCGACGGCCGCATCACCGACATCACGGCCCTGGTCGACCCGGCCAAGCTCGCGCTGGTGGACCTGCCGGGACCGGCGTGACCGGACGGCCAGGCCGGCCACCAGAGGCCGTGACACCACTGCCGAAGCACGACCTAGGCTCGGGGCATGACGATCGACGGCTTCGCCGCACCCCCCGCCCTGGTGGAGCACGCCCGCCGGTTCCGCGCCGAGGGTGGTGTGCCGGCCGTGCCGCGGGTCGCCGCCACCGTGCTGCTGCTCCGCCCGGCCGGCGCCGACTTCGAGGTGTACCTGATCCGCCGGGTGGCCGCGATGACGTTCGGCGGGATGTACGCCTTCCCCGGCGGCGGCGTGGACCGCTCCGACTCGCAGGCGCACCTGGACTGGGCCGGCCCGACGCCGGCCGGGTGGGGCGAGCGGCTCCACCTCGACCCGGCCGCCGCGCAGGCGGTCGTCTGCGCCGCCGCCCGGGAGGTCTTCGAGGAGGCGGGCGTGCTGCTGGCCGGCCCGGACGGCGGGACCGTGGTCGGGGACGTGAGCGGGGATGACTGGGAGGCGGCCCGGCAGGACCTGGTGGCCCGGCGGACCGGCTTCGCCGACCTGCTGGCCGGGAAGGGGCTCACCCTCCGGTCCGACCTGCTGCTGCCGTGGAGCCGGTGGATCACCCCGGAGTTCGAGCCGCGCCGCTTCGACACGTACTTTTTCGTCGCCCTGCTGCCGGAGGGGCAGCGGACCCGGGACGTCTCCGGCGAGGCCGACCACACGCTGTGGCTGCGCCCGGCGGACGCCCTGGCGCGGGCGGAGGCCGGCGAGCTGACCATGCTGCCGCCCACGATGGTGACCCTCGGCGAGGTCGCCGCCGCCGGCGACCTGGCCGGTGTGGCCCGCGCGGCGGACGGGCGCGACCCCGGCATTCCGGTCACCCCGCACCTCGACCTCTCCGACGCCGAGGCGCCCCGCTTCCGTCTCTCCTGAGGGTCAGCCGGCGGCGCGGAGGTAGCGCTCCGCGAGGGAGCGCAGGAGGTCGGCCAGCTCGGGCGGGTCCTCCATGGTGAAGTCGAGGTCGAGCAGGCCGAGCCAGACCGCGATCGTCTCCAGCCGGTCGGCGCCCGTGTGCAGGACGCAGGCCGCGTCGCCGGCCGGCTCGACGGTGCCGACGGCCGGGTTGATCCGGTCGGCCACCACCTCGGCGGGGGCGTGCACGCGGACGCGCGCCCGGTGCCGCCAGGCGGCCGAGGAGACCCCGTGCCGCACGCGGTCCACCACGTCCCCGGGCAGCTCGCGCGCCGCGAACCGCGGACCCGTCGGGGTACGCGGGCTGAGCCGGTCGACCCGGAAGGTGCGCCAGTCGTCCCGCGCCGGGTCGAAGGCCACCAGGTACCAGCGCCGGCCCCAGTTGACCAGCCGGTACGGCTCGACCTCCCGCCGGTCCGCGGTCCCGTCGTGCCGGACGTAGTCGAACCGCAGCCGCTCCCGGTCCCGGCAGGCCGCCCCGATCACGCTGAGCGTCCCGGCGTCCACGGTCGGGCCGGGCTGGTCGTGCGGCACGCGGACGGTGTGCGTGTGCAGGGCGGTGACCCGTCGGCGCAGCCGGTGGGGGAGCACCTGCTCCAGTTTGGCCAGCGCCCGCAGCGAGGTCTCCTCGATGCCGGCGACGCTTCCGCCAGCGGCGGTCCGCAGCCCGACCGCCACCGCCACCGCCTCCTCGTCGTCCAGGAGCAGCGGAGGCAGGGCCGCTCCGGCGCCCAGCCGGTAGCCGCCGACCGCGCCCCGGGTGCCGTGCACCGGGTAGCCGAGCTCGCGCAGCCGCTCCACGTCGTTGCGCACGGTCCGGGCGCTCACCGCGAGGCGCTCGGCCAGTTCGGCGCCGGTCCAGTCGCGCGGGGTCTGCAGCAGCGAGAGCAGACGCAGCAGCCGCGCCGAGGTCTCCAACATTTCCCGGATTCTGCCACCGGATTAGGAACGGACCGTTCCTAATCCCTTCCTACGCTCAGGGGCATGGCAGACAACACCGCGATCGTCCCGTTCCGTATCGACGTCCCGCAGGCCGACCTGGACGACCTCGCCGACCGGCTGGCCCGGACCCGCTGGGCCGAGGAGCTGCCCGCCGACCCCGACCCGGCCGCCCCCGCCGGCCCGATCCCGCCCGGCTGGGAGTACGGCGTCCCGCTGAGCTGGGTGCGGCGGCTGGCCGAGCGCTGGCGCACCACCTACGACTGGCGGGAGTGGGAGGCGCGGCTCAACGCGTACCCGCAGTTCACCACCGAGATCGACGGCCAGCGGGTGCACTTCCTGCACGTCCGCTCGCCCGAGCCGGACGCCACCCCGCTGATCCTCACCCACGGCTGGCCGGGCACCGTCGCGGAGTGGCTGGACGTGATCGGTCCGCTGACCGACCCGCGGGCGCACGGCGGCGACCCGGGCGAGGCCTTCCACCTGGTGGTCCCGTCGGTGCCGGGGTTCGGCTTCTCCGGGCCGACCCGGGAGCGCGGCTGGAACCGCCACCGGGTGGCCCGCGCCTGGGCCGAGCTGATGCGCCGCCTCGGCTACGAGCGGTACGGCGCGGCCGGCAACGACCTCGGCGCGTTCGTGTCGCCGGAGGTGGGCCGGGCCGACCCGGAGCACGTGCTGGGGGTGCACGTCACGCAGGTCTTCTCCCTGCCGTCCGGTGACCCGGCCGAACTGGCCGCCCTCACCGAGGAGGAGCGGGGCAAGGTGGCGTTCGCCGATTGGTTCGTGCAGCGGCGGGGCGGCTACGACAAGCTGCACTCGACCGAGCCGCAGAACGTGGCCCACGCGCTGGCCGACTCGCCGGTGGGCCTGCTCGGCTGGCTGGGCCAGCTCATGGGCGACCAGATCGACGCCGACCACGTCCTCACCAACACGACCATCTACTGGCTGACCAACACGGCGGCCTCGGCGGCCCGCTACTACTACGAGGACGCCGAGGCCGTACACCCGACGCAGAAGGTCAACGGGCGGGGCGCGGCGGCGCCGGAGCCGACCACGGTGCCGCTCGGCCTGGCCAACTTCGCCTGGGACTTCCAGTCGATCCGCACCCTCGCCGAGCGGGACCACAAGAACATCGTCAGCTGGCACACGTACGACCGGGGCGGGCACTTCGCCGCGCACCAGGTGCCCGACCTGTTCGTGGCGGACCTCCGGGAGTTCTTCGCCGCGCTGCGCTGAGCGCGTACCCGGGGACGGGTGTTAAGAAGGGCCCCTTCCTATGCCGTAGGCGTTAAGAAGGGGCCCTTCCTTGCACCTCAGCCGAAGCGGCCGGTGATGTAGTCCTCGGTCTTCTTCTGGCTCGGGTTGCTGAAGATCTTCTGGGTGTTGTCGTACTCGATCAGCCGGCCCGGGTCACCGGTCTTCTCGATGGAGAAGAAGGCGGTCCGGTCCGACACCCGCGCGGCCTGCTGCATGTTGTGCGTGACGATGATGATGGTGAACTTGTCCTTGAGCTGGAACATCAGGTCCTCGATGGCCAGCGTGGAGATCGGGTCCAGCGCCGAGCAGGGCTCGTCCATCAGCACCACCTGCGGCTCGACGGCGATGGTGCGGGCGATGCAGAGCCGCTGCTGCTGACCGCCGGAGAGGCCGGCGCCCGGCTTGCCGAGCCGGTCCTTCACCTCGTCCCAGAGGTTCGCCGAGCGGAGCGCCTTCTCGGCGGCCTCCTCCAGGATCGACTTGCGCCGCACGCCGTTGAGCCGCAGGCCGGCCACCACGTTCTCGAAGATGCTCATGGTGGGGAACGGGTTCGGCCGCTGGAAGACCATTCCGATCATCCGCCGCACCGCGGTGACGTCGACGTCCCGGTCGTAGACGTCCTGGCCGTCGATGGTCAGGCTGCCCTCGACCCGGGCGCCCGGGAGCACCTCGTGCATCCGGTTGACCGACCGCAGGAAGGTGGACTTGCCGCAGCCGGACGGGCCGATCAGGGCGGTGACCGTCTTCGGCTCGACGGTCAGGTTGATGTTCTCGATCGCCTTGAACCCGCCGTAGTAGGCGGAGACGTCGGTGGCTTCGATGCGCTTGGCCATGGTGGTGGTACCTCCGGGGTTCATCGGCCGAGCCGGTTACGACGGGCCAGCAACTTCGCCGCGACGGTCAGGACGAGGACGAGGGCGACCAGGGTCAGCGCCGCGGTCCACGCCCGTGCCGGCGAGTACTTCGAGGCCTCGCCGGCCTGCTGGTAGACGAAGAGGGCCAGCGACGACTGGTTGTTCTCGAACGGGTTGAAGTTGATCGCGGCGCCGCCGCCGGCCACGAGCAGCACCGGCGCGGTCTCGCCGGCCGCCCGCGCGATGGCGAGCATGATGCCGGTGACGATGCCGGGCAGCGCGGTCGGCAGCACGACCCGCAGGATGGTCTTCCACTTCGGTACGCCGAGGGCGTAGGCGCCCTCGCGCAGCGGGGCCGGTACGAGGCGCAGCATCTCCTCGGTGGACCGGACCACGGTCGGCAGCATGAGCACGCTCAGGGCCAGCGCGGCGGCGAAGCCGGAGAAGCCCGGCCGGCCGTCGTTGAACCACGGCGACACGATCAGCACCCAGAAGGCCAGCACGAACAGGCCGGTGACGATCGACGGGATGCCGGTCATCACGTCCACGAAGAAGCGGATGGTGAAGGCGAACCGGCCCCGGCCGTACTCGACGATGTAGATCGCGCAGAGCACGCCGAGCGGGACGGTGATCAGCGTGGCGATGCCGACCTGCTCCAGGGTGCCGATGATGGCGTGGTAGGCGCCGCCGTTGGCGTCCCGGGCCCCGATGTTGTTCATCGAGGTGCCGAAGAAGTTGCCGTCCAGCCGCTCGGAGCCCTTGCTGACCAGGGTCCAGACCACCGAGGCCAGCGGCAGCACCGCCAGCACGAAGGCGGAGTGGATGAGCGCGCTCCAGGTCCGGTTGCGGGCGGCCCGGCGGCCCTCCACCGCGTTCGCGGCGGCGAAGAGGCCGGCCAGGTAGAGCAGCGCGCCGAGGACCACGACCAGGACCGGGCCGCCGATGCCGGCACCGTAGACGATACCGGCCGAGGCCAGCAGCGCCACCACGGCGATGACGGGCGCGGCGTACGCCGGAAGTCGCCGGGCCCGCAGCGTGAGCGGCTGGGCCGGGGGCTGCGGGCGGTGGGAGGTGACGGTGGTGGTCATGCGGCCGACTCCGTGAACTCGCGGCGGCGGTGGATGATCGCCCGCGCGGTGATGTTGACGATCAGCGTGATCGCGAAGAGCACCAGGCCGGAGGCGATCAGCGCGCCCCGGCCGGTGTCGTTCGCCTCGGCGAACCGGTTCGCGATGTTCGCGGCGATCGAGTTGCCGCCGCTCTGCAGGACGTTGAACGAGATGGCGTAGGTGGAGCCGAGGGTCAGCGCCAGGGCGATGGTCTCGCCGAGCGCGCGGCCCAGGCCCAGCATCACCGCGGCGATCACGCCCGGCCGGCCGTAGGGCAGGACCGCGGTGCGGACCATCTCCCAGCGGGTGGCGCCCAGGGCGAGGGCGGCCTCCTCGTTGGCGGTCGGGGTCTGCCGGAACACCTCGCGGGAGAGCGAGGTGACGATGGGCAGCACCATGATCGCCAGCACCACCGAGCCGAGCAGGATCGAGTTCCCGTACGGGCCGTCGCCGAAGATCGGGATCCAGCCGAAGTACCGGTGCAGCCAGGCCGACAGGTCGGCGACCGGCTGGGCGAAGTAGTCCCGGCCCCAGAGCCCGAAGACCACGCTCGGCACGGCGGCCAGCAGGTCGATGAGGAAGCCGAGGGCGTTGCCCAGCCGGCGCGGGGCGTAGTGCGACAGGTAGAGGGCGATGCCCAGCGCCACCGGCACCGCCATGAGCAGGGCGAGCAGCGCGGTGAGCACGGTGCCGAAGGCGAGTGCGCCGATGCCGAACTTCGGCGGGTCGTCGTTCGGGAACCAGCCCTCGAAGGTCCAGAAGGACTCGCTGTTGTCCCGCAGCGCCGGCACGGCCTTGGCGATCAGGAAGATCGCGATGGCCGCGATGACCACCAGGACGGTGGTGCCGGCGGCCAGGGTCAGGCCACGGAACGCGCGTTCCGCGCCGAAGGCCCGGGCCCGGGGCAGCCCGCCGCCGCCACCCAGGCCGTTGTCGGGAATGCCAGGGATGCCGGAGGGCTCGGCCACACGCGCCGAGGCACCGGCGGGCCACTCGTGGCTCGTGGCCACGCGGGTCCCGCCGGTGCCGGCGTGCGCCGAGCGGTGAGGGGTGTCACCCATCTGCTCGCTCGCTTCGGTAGAGGAGGTGTGTGGGGTCAGCGCGTCAGGAGAGGCTCTTGACCGCGGTCTCGACCTTGGCGCGGACCGACTCGGGCAGCGGGGCGTAGCCCAGCTCGACCAGGTCCTGCTGGCCCTCGGCGCTGGCGGCGTGGCTCAGCAGGCCCTTGACCAGCGGCAGCTTGTCGGCCGCGAGGCCCTTGCTGCAGACGATCTCGTAGGTCGCCAGGACGATCGGGTACGCCCCGGCCTCCGTGGTGTTGTAGTCGATCGACATCTTGAGGTCGTTGCCCTGGCCCTCGATCTTGGCCCCGGCGATGGTCTTGCCGGCCGACTCGGCGGTCAGCTCGGCGAACTCACCGGCACCGTTCTTGACCTTGGCCTTCTTCAGGCCGCCGTTCTCGGCGTAGGACCACTCGACGTAGCTGATGGTGCCGTCGGTGCCCTTGACCTTGCTGGCCACACCGTCGGACTTGGCCGCGCCGACGCCGCCCGGGGCCTTCCAGGCCTTGGCGTTGCCGAAGGTCCAGTCGGACTCGGCGGTCTTCGACAGGTACTTGGTGAAGTTGTCGGTGGTGCCCGACTCGTCGGAGCGGTGCACCGCCTGGATCGCGGTGGACGGCAGCTTCGCGTCCGGGTTGTCGGCCTTGATCGCCGGGTCGTCCCACTTGGTCACCTTGCCGGCGAAGACCTTCGCCAGGGTGGCCGGGGTGAGCTGGAGGTTGTCCACGCCGCTGACGTTGTAGACGATGGCCACCGGGCCGATGACCATCGGCAGGTTGAGGGCCTGACCGCCGCTGCACTTGGCGTCGGCCTGCGGCTGCTCCTCCGGCTTGAGCGCGGAGTCGGAGCCGGCGAAGTCGGCGGTGCCGGCGATGAAGGCCTGGATGCCGGCGCCCGAGCCGGTGGGCTCGTAGTTGATCGTGGTGCCGGCGCACTGCTGCTGGTACGCCTTGATCCACTCGGACATGGCGTTCTTCTGCGCGGAGGAACCCTGCGCGTTCAGCGTGCCCTTGCCGCAGTCGACCGCGGCCGCGGAGCCGGAGGCGGAGGTGCCGGTCGGCTCGTTGTTGTCCGAGCCGCAGGCGCTGAGACCGAGCACCGCGGTAAGAGCGAGGCAGGCAATGGCGCCGTGCCGCTGGAGCTTCACCTGAGGGGTTTCCCTTCACGTCTTTGTCAGGTCGCCCGGTCTCCCGGGTGCCGGCGCTGACCGGCTGAAAGGAAAGGTAGAAGTGCCAGGTAGACGGTTCGCCGGTCGGAAGTGAACGGAAGATGAACAGGCGCGGCCGGCCGGATGGCCGTCGCCTGAGGGCCGGTTGTCCATTTCGTGAACCCGCAGCCCGCTATCGCTAATAATACGATTTTTCCGGGCAGCCGTTATCCGGCCGAGGCCACCGCGTGACGCGGCCGTGACCGCTGGCCCGGCGTGAAGAGGTGGCGCCGGGCGTCAGCCGAGGTGGTAGTTGACGTGCGCCGACCAGCGGGCGAAGCCGAGGCGCTCGTAGAGGGCCACGGCGGCGCCGTTGGAGTCGTCCACGTAGAGCATCACCCGGTCCAGCCCTCGCCGGTCCCGCAGGTAGGACAGGCCGGCCGTGGTGAGCGCCCGGCCGAGGCCGCCGCGGTGCGTGGACGGGTCCACCCCGAGCACGTAGACCTCGCCGATCCGGGCCGAGCCCGGGCGCTCGTGCACCTTCGTCCAGTGGAAGCCGAGCAGCCGGCCGGTGGCCGAATCCTCCGCGAGCAGGAAGCCGGCCGGGTCGAACCACGGCTCGGAGAGGCGCACCCGCAGGTCGTCGGTGGTCCACCGGCCCTGCTCGGGGTGCTGGGCGAAGGCGGCGTTGTTGACCGCCAGCCAGGCGTCGTCGTCCTCGCCCGGGCGGAACGCGCGCAGCCGCACCCCCTCCGGCAGGGCGGGCTCGGGCAGCGCGGCGGTCAGCGGGCGGCGCAGCTGCCAGAGCGCCCGGGCGCGGGTGAAGCCCAGGTCGACCCCGAGCGCGGCGGCCGACGGGTGGTCGCCGTGCGCCCAGGCGCGCAGCGGCCCGGAGGCGGCGGCCAGCACGCCCCGGGCGAGGGCCCGCCCGGTGCCGCGCCGCCGGTACGCCGGATGCACCACCAGCTCCACCCCGATCCCTTCGGCGGGGTCGGTGGTGTCGAGGTGGGCGTACCCGGTCAGGGTGTCGTCGGCGGCGCGGGCCGTGAGGTGCACGGCGGGGGCCTCGGGGTCGCGCAGCCGGAGCAGCACGTGCTCGTCGAGCGGGTCCGCGCCGTCCGCGTCGCCGGCGATGCGGGCCAGCGCCAGCACCTCGGCGACCTCGACCGGCGCCAGCCGGTCGGCGCGGGCGACACGGTCGGCGGTCGGCGTGGTGCTGCTCATCCCGCCACCGTAGCGGCCGGCGGGCCGCCGATCATGCCGGACGCGGGCACCGGGCGGTGGCGGTGGTCACGTGGTGCCGGTGGGCAGCGCTTCGAGCTGGAAGCGCTGCAGCAGTTCGGGGAGGAGGTGCTGCAACGCCTCGACCGTGCCGGAACGGTCGCCGCCCGCGTCGTGCATGAGCACGATCGAACCCGGCCGGGTCTCGGCCAGCACCACCTCGGCGATCTTGGCGGCACCGGGCACCTGCCAGTCCGTCGGGTCGACCGCCCAGTGCAGCGGCGTCATGCCCAGTTCCTCGCAGACCGACACCACCGGGTAGGTCCAGGCGCCGCCCGGCTGCCGGAAGTAGGCGATCCGCGCGTCCGGTGCCGCCGCCAGGATCGCGTCGTTGGTGCGGCTCAGGTCGTCCCGGATGGCCCCCGCGGAGCGTTCGCCCAGCGTGATGTCGTGGTTCCAGGAGTGATTGCAGAGCGTGTGCCCGTCGGCCACGATCGACTGGACCAGGTCCGGGTGGGCCTCCGCGTTCTCCCCGACCACGCAGAAGGTGGCCTTCACGCCGTACTCCTTGAGCAGGGCGAGCACCTGCGGGGTCCACTGTGGGTCGGGGCCGTCGTCGAAGGTCAGCGCGATCCGGGCCGAGCCGGTGCTGACCTCCGCGCCGTACGGGCCCTCGCTGTCGTCGGCACGGCGGCTGGGTGCGGGGGCGCTCGGGCTGGCGTCGGGGCTCGGCTCGCCGTAACCGCCGCCCGGCGGCCCGGGAAACTCAGTGCTGGGCGGCTGGTCGCCGTAGTGCGGCGCGTGGACGCTGGCCGCCACGCCGTTGCCCCGGGGCGGCTCTTCGGGCATGAGGCTGCGCCCGAGCGCGTACGCGGAGCCGAGGAGCGCGGCCACCACCAACGTCACCATCCCGGCTGCGCGGAGCGTCGAGGCCGGCATCAGCCGACCCGACCGTTCGTCGCCCCCGTGTTCAACGCACGCACCGTCGCCCCCTTCGCCCGGCAGATCCGGCAGTCAGACTAGGTCCGACTTAGTGGGCAAAAAGGGCGAACAGGGTCACGCATCCCCGATGGGGGACAGTGGCGAAGAGCGTCCGGTCAGACGGGCAGCGGGGCGGGCTCCGACTCCGGCAGGGAGCGCGACGGCGGCACCACGAACTTGTAGCCCACCTGGCGCACCGTGCCGATCATCGACTCGTACTCCGAGCCGAGCTTGGCGCGCAGCCGCCGGACGTGCACGTCGACCGTGCGGGTGCCGCCGAAGTAGTCGTAGCCCCAGACCTCACGGAGCAGCTGGTCGCGGGTGAACACCCGGCCCGGGTGCTGGGCCAGGAACTTCAGCAGCTCGAACTCCTTGTAGGTGAGGTCGAGCGGGCGGCCCTTCAGCTTGGCCGCGTAGGTGTCCGGGTCGATGGTCAGCTCGCCGGCCCGGATCGAACCGCCGGCGCCCGCCGTCGCGTTGCTCAGCCGGCCGACCGCGAGCCGCAGCCGGGCCTCCACCTCCGCGGGACCCGCGCCGGCCAGGATCACGTCGTCCACGCCCCAGTCGGCGTTCAGGGCGATCAGCCCGGCCTCGGTGACGACCGCGACCAGCGGGACGCCCAGCCCGGTGGCGTGCAGCATCCGGCAGGTCGCGCGGGCCTCGCTCAGCTCGGCGCGGGCGTCCACCAGGACGGCGTCCGGGGTCGGGCCGGAGACCAGCGTGCGGACGTCGCGCGGCGCGGTGCGGACCGAGTGCGGCAGCAGGTCGAGCGCTGGCAGCACCGCCGATGGTTCACCTGCGCGCGCGGTCACCAGCAGCAGGAGCTCCACACGATCACCTCCGTCCCGGCGGCCCTGCGGCCGCGCGCGACCAGCGGCACTCCGTGACGGGTGGCGCTGAGAATTTGCGTGGGTCCCGGCGTCGCTGACGGGCGGGTAACGGCTTGAGCGTAACCGATCGGCCGGCCGTCACCTCCGTACCCTTTCCTGTTTGTCTGGTCTGCCCCTGATCGCGGCTCAGGTTTTAACGTTGCCGAAACCGTGACTCCGCCCGGCCGGCCGGGTCTGGCACGATCGGTGGGTGTTTCCCTCCACCTCGCCCGACACCGGCCGTGAACCGTGGCCCGACGACGCGGCCTCCGGGCCCGCCCGTGGCTACCCGCCGGCCCCACGCACCGGCCCGGCCGACGACAGCGGCGGGCGGGAGCGGAAGGGCCCCCGCCGGCTCCGCAAGGGCGGGCCGGGCCGGCGCCCCGACGACGAGCCCGAGGAGGCGCCCGAGGAGGAGGTGCCTCCGGTCCCGGTGCGCCGCCCGCTCGCGCTGACCGTCGCGGGCTTCGCCGCGCTGCTCGGCGTGGGCCTGGTGCTCGGCGCGCAGACCGCCGGCCCCGGGCACCGGCTGCCCTTCGCGTTCATCATCTTCGGCGTCCAACTGCTCTTCGTGCTGGCCTGGACCATGGCCATGCGGCCACCCGCGCTGCTGGTCGTCGCGCTGGTCAGCGCCGCCGCGGCCGGGATCGCCGACGCCGCCGCGGTGCAGTCGGACATCGCCGGCCTGGCCCCCCTCGGCTACGCGGCGGCGGCCGGCCTGGTGCTCGCCGTACTCGGCCAGCTCTTCCGCCGGGTGGACCGGGTCCGGGTGACCGACTCGCTGGGCGGCACCCTGCTGATCGTCGTGGGGGTGGTCGCCTTCGCCACGCTGATCGTGCTCAGCCGGATCCCGAAGGGCACCCAGGCGATCACCGTCTGCCTCACCGCCACCGGGGTCGCCCTGCTGGTCGCCCGGCTGACCGACGCGGTGGCCCCCTGGCCCCGGCTCGCCCCGCAGGTGCCCCGGGGCGCCGCCGGCGTGGTCGCCGGCGCCATGCTCGGCACCCTGACCAGCGCCGTCCTCGGCAGCTACCTGGTCGGCTTCACCCCGACCAGCGCCGCGCTGGTCGGCCTCGTCACCGCCGGCACCGCCGTCCTGGCCGACCTCGCCGTGGGGTACGCCGAGGCGGGCCGGCTGATGGCCGGCGAGCCGCCGACCATGTGGGTGGCCCGGCACATGCAGGGCCCGCTGGGCGGCTTCGCGCTCGCCGCGCCGGCCGCGTACGCCATGTGCGTGCTCTTCCTCTGAGCCCTGCGGTTGGGGCGACAGCGCCTCGGGTAAGTACCGTTGCGCCGCGAGACGCGGTGATGCGGCTAAGTCAGGAGGCGGCGTGGCAGAGGCGTACCCGGCGAACGAGGGCCGACCCCGGCGGCGGGGCCGGAAGGTGCTGGTCGGTTTCGTCGTCCTGCTGCTGGTCCTGGCCGGCCTCCTGGTCGTCGCCGACCGGGTGGCCGCCGGCGTCGCCGAGCGCGCCATCGCCGACCAGGTGAAGAAAGAGGTCGCGAAGCAGGACGCGCAGTCCGCGGCGCCCCAGGTCGAGGTCGGTGGCTTCCCGTTCCTCACCCAGGTGCTCGCCGGGAAGTACGAGCGCATCTCGATCGTGCTGACCGACGTGCAGGGCAAGGTGCAGGGCGACGCGGTCAGCGTGCCGCGGCTGGACGTGGACGCCCGCAACGTCAAGGCGTCGCTGGACACCCTCCGCTCCGGCCAGGGTGACGTGGTGGCCGAGACCGTCGACGGCCGGGGCACGGTGACCTACGACAGCCTGGCGAAGCTGCTCGACCGCCCCGGGCTCACCCTCGGCGAGCGGAACGGCAAGCTCGCCGTCACCGCGCCGGTGGACATCCTCGGCGCCAAGCTGACCGTGAACGGCACCGCCGACGTGACGGTCGCGGGCGGCAAGGTGGCCCTGCGCTTCAACGACGTGACCGCCGAGGGCCTGCCCAACCTGCCGCTCGCCAAGACGCTGCTGGCCAACTACGCCAAGGGCATCTCGGTCGACGTGCCCCTGCCGGAGCTGCCCTTCCAGCTGAACGTGCGCAAGGTGGAGCCCCGGCCGGAGGGTCTCGTGGTCACCGCCGACGCCCGGAACGTGCCCATCAACTCCGCCGGCTGAGGCGCCGCCCGCCGCCCCGGCCGTGTCCCGGATGCTGGTCGGCCTGGTGGCAGCCTGCGGGCCGACTGGTAGTCTCCCTCTCCATGGGGACGCTCCTCACCAAACGGCGCGCGGTCGACCTGTGCCGCGTGGCCACCTGCCTGTGTCGCCCCGTCATCTGACGGCGGGGCTGTCCTCGGCCGCTTAGCGGCCACCGGCACACAGGGTCCGCGTACCCTCCGGTTTCCCCCTCTTCGCCCGGCAGCGGCGCCGTCGCACGTACCCGTGATCCGTTCCTAGCTCTGGGTCCCGCGCGTGGTGCGACAATCACCAACTTCGATCCCCGCGCGCTGGCTCACCATCCATCCTCACAGGGAGTGATCTGATGAGTCGCGACACCGCACTCGTCTCGGCCGAGTGGGCCGAGAAGAACATCGACGCCCCGGGCGTCGTCTTCGTCGAGGTCGACGAGGACACCTCGGCCTACGACACCGGCCACATCGCGGGCGCCGTCAAGCTCGACTGGCGCACCGACCTCCAGGACCCGGTGCGCCGGGACTTCGTCAACCAGGACCAGTTCGCCGCGCTGCTCTCCGAGCGGGGCATCGGCAACGACGACACCGTCATCCTCTACGGCGGCAACAACAACTGGTTCGCCGCGTACGCGTACTGGTACTTCAAGCTCTACGGCCACCGCGACGTCAAGCTGCTCGACGGCGGCCGCAAGAAGTGGGAGCTGGACGCCCGCCCGCTGGTCACCGACACGGTGCAGCGCCCGGCGACGCAGTACGTCGCGCAGGCGCCGGACACCTCGATCCGCGCCTTCCGCGACGAGGTCGTCGCCGCGATCGGCACCAAGAACCTGGTCGACGTGCGCAGCCCCGACGAGTACGCCGGCCGGCTGCTCGCCCCGGCCCACCTCCCGCAGGAGCAGGCCCAGCGGGCCGGCCACGTGCCGACCGCGATCAGCGTCCCGTGGTCCAAGGCGGCCAACGAGGACGGCACGTTCAAGTCCGACGACGAGCTCCGCAGGATCTACGCCGACGCCGGGCTGGACGACGGCAAGGAGACCATCGCCTACTGCCGGATCGGCGAGCGCTCCTCGCACACCTGGTTCGTGCTCCAGGAGCTGCTCGGCCACCGCAACGTGAAGAACTACGACGGCTCCTGGACCGAGTACGGCTCGCTGGTCGGCGTGCCGGTCGCGCTCGGCGACACTCCCGGCGAAGCCGGGTCGGACAGCTCTGTCGGGGGGGCGTGATTCTTGTGACTGCTCCCACCGCCGCAGGCTGCGCCGCCCCGGACCAGGCCGCCCCCCTCCCGGCCAGCCTGGACCTGGAGAAGGAAACCGTCATCACCGGCCTGGTCAAGGCCGAGTCCGGCGAGGCCGTGCCGGGCGCGTACGTCCGGCTGCTCGACTCGACGGGCGAGTTCACCGCCGAGGTGGTGACTTCCCCGGCCGGCCAGTTCCGGTTCTTCGCCGCGCCGGGCAACTGGACCCTGCGGGCGCTCTCCCGGCACGGCAACGGCGACACCGCCGTCACGGCCGCCCGCGGGATCAACGAGGTGACCGTCACGGTCGCCGCCTGACCCACGCTCTGATCGTGGCCCGCCGTCCCGCTGCGTCGGGGGACGGCGGGCCACGAGCCGTTCCGGCGCGCGTCGGGCTGATCGCCGGGTGTGCCGAGGCGCGGCCCGGTCGGTCGTCGCGGCGTGACACCATGGCCCGGTGAGTGAGGCCGTCCAGGCGGGATACGCCCCGCCGACCCGTCCCGACCAGCCGGCCCCCGGCCGGCGTCGGCTGCGCTGGCTGGTGGCCGCCACGGCGGCGTGGGCGGTGCTGCTCGCCGGGCTCACCTGGTGGTCGGTGCGGCACGACCCGCCGACCGTGAAGGAGCAGCGCTCGCTGGACCAGGCCGGTCCCGTGGTGGACCGGGCGCTCGGCCGGCTGACCGCCGCGGTCGGGCGGGACGGGGTGCCGGCGCTCCTGCCGGACCGGATCGAGCGGGGCTGCCGGATCACGCCCCTGGACGACGGCGCCGAACTGGAGCGCGGTGTGGCGGTCGTGCTGGCCGGCGACGACGTACGCCAGCTGCTCCAGCGGGTGGCCGACCGGCTGCCGCCGGACTGGCGGGCGGGCGTCTCGGCATTCGACGGCGAGCCGCGGCTGCGCGCCGACGCGGGGGAGTTCGTCACCGTCGAGGGCCGGTCCGCCGGGCCCGGCCGGGTGGTGCTCACCGCGACCACCGGCTGCCGTCCGGTCGGGGCGGGCTACCAGCCCCCGGCAGCCGACGCCGCGGCCGAGACCGCGGAGGCGGGCCGGGCCGTGGGCCGCTGGGGCGGCGCGGGCGGTCCCGTCCAGGTGCTCGCAGCGCCCTGCCCCGGAGGCGGGACGGCCCGCACGGCCCGGGCCGAGACGGCCGGCGGGCCGGCCGGGTCCCCGCTCGCGGCGGCCTTCCCGGGTGCCGCCGACGGCTCCCTGGTGCTCCGCGACTCCGCCGAGGAGTACGCCCTGCGCGGCAGCTTCGCGGTGCTCGCCGAGCGGGTCGACGGCCGGGTCCGGGTGGCGGTCACCAGTCCCTGCCCGGCCTGACCCGGGCGGTCAGTGCCCGTGGCGCTGGTCGTGCGGCTCGCGACTGCGCCCCAGGGCGTCCACCCGGCCCCACCGGCCGGGGATGTCCAGCAGCTCCACCCGGCCCATCCCGCTGGGAACGGCGGGATCGATGATCAGGTGCTCGCCCTGCGGCTCCAAGCCGAGCATCACCCGCAGCAGGAGCAGCGGGGTGCCGGCCGACCAGGCCTGCGGGCTGCACGCGGTCGGGTACTCCACCGGATAGTCGGTGAGTCCGCGCTCGTAGCCGGCGAACGCCTCGGGAAGCCGCCCGTTGAAGAAGCGGGAGGCGTTCAGCATCGCGTCGCAGATCTGCCCGGCCTCCTCCCGGAAGCCGTACTTCCACAGGCCCCAGGCGATGATCGAGTTGTCGAACGGCCAGACCGTGCCCACGTGGTAGCCGATGGGGTTGTAGCGGCCCTGGTCGTCGGCGAGGGTCCGCACGCCCCAGCCGGAGAAGAGCCGCGGCCCGAGCAGGTGCCCGGCGATGGTCGCCGCCCGGGACTCGTCGACGATGCCGCTCCAGAGCAGGTGGCCGATGTTGGAGCTGAGCGCGTCCACGTGCCGCCCGTCCGGGTCCAGGGCGAGCGCGTAGTACTCCCGGCCGGGGATCCAGAAGTCCCGGTTGAACCGCTCCTTCAGCGCCGCGGCCTCCCGCTCCAGCTGGTCGGCGTACGCCGGGTCGTTCCAGAACGTCCGCGCCAGCCGGGCGCCCCGCAGCTTGGCGTCGTACGCGTAGCCCTGCAGTTCGCAGGTGGCCCGGGGGAAGGGCGGCAGCCGGCCGTCGGAGTAGGAGATCGAGTCCCAGGAGTCCTTCCAGCACTGGTTCGCCAGGCCGGTCTCCGGGTTGCGGGTCATGTACCAGACGTAGCCCGTGCCGAGCAGGTCCCCGTACGTGTCGAGCCAGGCCAGCGCGCCCCGCGTCTCCTGTTCCAGCTGCCGGACCAGCTTCGCGTCCCCGGTCCACCGCTCGTACTCGTCGAGCAGGATGACGAAGAGCGCGGTGGTGTCGGCCGAGCCGAAGTACGGCGAGTGGGGCTGCTCCTCGAAGCCGGCGGTCTCGCCGTAGCGCAGCTCGTGCAGGATCTTGCCGGGCTCCTCGTCCCGGAAGTCGTCCACCCGGCTGCCCTGGAGGCCGGCCAGCATGAGGATGGTCGGCGGGACCAGTTCCGGCAGGAACGGCAGCACCTGGAGTGAGGTGAAGATGCTGTCCCGCCCGAACAGGGTCATGAACCAGGGCAGGCCGGCGGCGAGCAGCCGCACGCCCAGCGCGATCGACTCGTACCGGAGAGCGGCCAGGTCGTTCAGGCTGCGCCGGTACGCCCCGGCCAGCGGCTGGCAGTCGCAGCCCAGCTTCGGGGCCCGCGCGATCAGCGCGTTCTGCTCGGCGTTGATGGCTCCCACCGAGCGCTGCCCGCCGAGCGGCAGGGTGGACCGGATGTCCTCGCCCCGGGCCCCGTAGATCTTCGTCGCCACGTGCAGCCGGGTGGTCCACTCGCCGTGCGGGCCGACCCGGAGTCGGAAGGTCATCCCCTCCCGGTCGACCTCGGTGGACGCGCTGCTGTCCACCACCGCCTCCCGGTGGAACCCTTCCCGCCGGTAGGTGAGCCGCAGCTGGTTCTCGCTGACCGTGGGTGTGGTGTGCCCCTTCTTCTGCCGCCGGTGCTTGATCTCGAACAGGTCGGCGAAGTCGGAGCCGATGTCCAGCCGGAGGACGAACTCCACCTCCTGCCCGGAGTGGTTGAGCAGGGTCAGCTCCTCCTCGAAGCTGCCGCCGATCGACCGGCTGCGGATCATCGAGACCTTGGCGTCCAGGTAGTGCGTCGGCTCCCCCGGCACCAGGAAGAACCGGGTCCGGTACGACAGGGAGTCGTCGATCGAGAGCGCGTGCAGCCGCTGCCCGTTGAGGCTGAGCAGCCAGGTCGAGATGAACCGGGTGTCGAACGAGAACAGCCCGGTGGGGAAGTCGAACGACGGCTCGATGTCGCCGCGCCCGTCGCTGACCAGGAAGGTGTTGCCGTCCAGGATGCTGACGCGTTCCTTCATACCGACCGCCGGACGTGTTCGCGGGCGGTCTCCCGGGGGTCCCGGACACCGGGCGGATCGGGGAAGAACCGGCGGAACAGCAGGAAGAGCACGACCTGGCCGCTGAACGTGGCCTCGTTGCGCAACACCGCTGCCATGCCGGCCTCCCGGCCCGTGACGAGGCCCTCGAACAGGTCGGCGCTGACCGTGAAGATGGCGTCGGCCGGCAACTGCTCCCGGGAGACCCGGACGCTCTCGGGCGCGATTTCGAGAAACCAATGCTCGGTGCGGTTGCCGGTGGTCAGGTCCAGCTGGAGGCGGCCGCGAGTGGGCCCGCGCAGCACCGCCGGGGCACGCGCCGGCAGTGATGCGAAGAACCGCTCGATCGCCTCGCCCACATCAGGATCGTAGGCAGCGGCCGGACATGCCGGGCAAGGAACGGCAGTCCACGCGGAACGGACATCCGTCGCGCGGCCGGGTGGGTCAGTAGACCAGGGCCTGGGCGCCCTCGGCCATCGCCTCCTCGACGAAGACCGCCGCCCCGGCGATCCGTACGCCGGGGATGACGTCGTCGGGGCCGATGTCGCGGCGGGCCGCGCACTGCGTGCAGGCGGTCACCCGGCCGGTGGTCAGGATGACGTGCAGCAGTTCGGCCAGCGGCGCGGAGTGCGGCAGCTCGAATTCCTGCGCGCGCCCGGGCAGCGCGAACCAGGTCGACTCCCCGGTGAGCCAGAGCGACACGTCCACCCCGGCGGCCGCGGCGGTGGCGGCGACGGTGAAGGCCTGGGCGCAACGCTCCGGGGCGTCGGCTCCGGCGGTGGCCTTGACGACGAGAGTGCGGGCCATGACGCCCAGCATAGGATGACCGGGATGGTTACCGAGATCGGGTTCGTCAGCCTGCTGGTCGCCGGCCTGGGCGCGCTCGCCGGTGGCCTCGTCTACCTTGCCGTACGCATTTCGAGAGGAAAATGGTGAGCGCGAGGAGTGAGCCGGGTTTGCGAGCCCCGCAGTCGCGAACGAAGGTGGCGCGGTGAGCGCGAGGAGTGAGCCGGGTTTGCGAGCCCCGCAGTCGCGAACGAAGGTGGCGCGGTGAGTGAGAACCCGCTTCAGCCGCCGTGGCTGAACGCGCCGCCGGTCGACCCGTACCCGTACGAGGAGAGCCACGACCTGCGCGTCGGCCCGAAGCTGCACCGGAGCCTGGACGGCCTGCTGCCGTACGTCGGGGTGTGGCGCGGGCGGGGTCGCGGCGGGTTCCCCACCATCGAGGACTTCGACTTCGCGCAGGAGATCCGGATCAGCCACGACGGCCGGCCGTTCCTGTTCTACGAGTCCCGTGCCTGGATCCTCGACGAGCAGAGCCGCCCGGTCCGCCCGGCCGGTCGTGAGGTGGGCTGGTGGCGTCCGGTGCTGGACGGCGACCGGGTCACCGACGAGCTGGAGGCGCTCATGACCACGCCCACCGGCGTGATGGAGCTGCACATCGGCAAGCGCAAGGGCACTCAGATCGAGTTCGCCACCGACGCGGTGGTCCGCACGGCCACCGCCAAGGAGGTCACCGCCGGCGCCCGCCTCTTCGGCATCGTGGAAGGCGCCCTCCTGTACGCCCAGGAAATGGCCGCCATGGGCCACCCGCTGAGCCCCCACCTGTCCGCCCGCCTGACCCGAGTGGCCGGCTGATCCCCTCGCCCTGTTGATCAAGAGGTTTGCGTCAGGAATCCGGCTCCGGCAGACGCAAACCTCTTGATCAACGCGTCTCGAAGCCCAGGAGGGTGAGCAGGGGTGCGCTGTGCGGCGAGCGGGGGCGGGGGATCTGGTCCAGGGAGCGCACCTCTGCGAGGCCGCGGAGGGACGACGTGAGCCAGATGGCGTCGACCTCGTGGAGGTCGGCGGGGGTGGGTAGGCGTTCGGCTGGCGTGAAGCCCAGGTCACCCGCGTGGTCGAGGAGCCAGCGGGCGGTCACCCCGGGGAGCACCCCGGTCTCCGTCGCCGGGACCGTGCACAGCGTCGTCCCGGTCAGCCAGACCACGTTGGCGGTCGGCGCCTCCAGCACGTAGCCGTCGGTGGAGACCCAGAGCACGTCGTCCACCCCGGCCCGCTCGGCCCAGCGGCGGGCGGCGGTGCTCAGGGCGTACGAGGTGGACTTCACACCGGCCGGGAGCCAGCCCAGCCCCGGGCGGGACCGGGCGGCCACCCCGAGCGGCAGGGTGGCGACCGTCACCCCCTTCCGCCGGGCCCGCCGCGCGGCGGCCGGCACCTCGCCCAGCGTGGCGTAGACCGTGGGCGGCCCGCCGCCCTCCGGCCCCCGGGTGCAGACCAGCCGCAGGGCGCCCTCGACCTCCGGGGGCCAGCCCGCGCGGACCGTGTCCAGCAGCTCGACCAGCACGCCGGTGGCGGGCAGGGCCAGCCCGATGGCCGCCGCGCCGGCCCGCAGCCGGGCCAGGTGGGCGTCGCGCAGCCAGGGCTCACCACCGCGCAGGTGCATCGTCTCGAAGAGGCCGTCGCCGTGCAGCACGCCCCGGTCGTCGCCGCGCAGCACCGCCGCACCGGCCGGCACGACGCCCCGGCCCGGCACCGCCACCCGCGTCGCCGCCACGAGCGCAGCGTAGTGGCGTACCCCCGGCGGCGGGCGGACCGGCGCGGCGGCCGAACTATGATCGGACGGTGTCCGAATCCTCGCTCGCGGAACTGCTCCGCTCCCGTGGGCTGCGGCTGACGGCGCAGCGGCAGCTGGTCCTCCAGGCCGTCCTGGACCTGGGGCACGCCACGCCGGAGCAGGTGCACACGGCGGTGCGCGAGGTGGCCGCCGGGGTCAACATCACCACCATCTACCGGACGTTGGAGCTGCTGGAGCGCCTCGGCCTGGTGACCCACACCCACCTGTCGCACGGCTCGCCGACCTACCACGCGGCCGGTGAGCACCAGCACGTCCACCTGGTCTGCCGGGAGTGCGGTGCGATCGACGAGATAGACCCCGAGCTGCTCCGGCCGCTGGCCGACCAGCTGGCCGCGCAGCGGGGATTCCAGGTCGACATCGGGCACGTGGCGCTCTTCGGCGTCTGCGGCCAGTGCGAGGACGGGGAACGCAAATGATCGACATCGCGGGCGCGGTGGCCGCCGAGGCCATCGACGAGGAGACCCGGGAGCAGCCCGAGCCGGCCCACCGGGCGGCGGGGGTCGGCCCGGTGGCCGCCCACTACGGCGACCCGATGCGCGAGCAGCGCATCCTGGCCACCGGGGTGGGCCTGGTCGACCGCTCGCACCGGGGCGTGATCGCGGTCCCGGGCGAGGAGCGGATGACCTGGCTGCACACGCTGACCAGCCAGCACCTGGCCGCGTTGCAGCCGTGGCAGGGCACCGAGCTGCTGGTGCTCTCCCCGCACGGGCACGTCGAGCAGCACGCCCTGGTCGCCGAGGACGGCGAGACCACCTGGCTGGACACCGAGCCCGGGATGACCGGCGGCCTCCTCTCCTACCTGGAGAAGATGCGGTTCTTCAGCAAGGTCGACCCGCGCGACGTCACGGCCGACCACGCGCTGCTCTCGCTGGTCGGGCCGGAGGCCACCGGCGCGCTCGACACCCTCGGGGTCACCGGGCTGGCCGCGCCCGACGTGGTCGCGGTGCCGGGCCCGAAGTTCCGCTCCGGCGAGCTGCCGTCCCGGCCCTCCGTCGTGTACGACGTGAAGCCGCTGCCCGTCGCCGGCTGGGCCCGGCGGGTGGCGCTCGGCGTCGACCTGCTGGTGCCCCGCGCAGCGATGCCCCAGGTGGTCGACGAGCTGCGCGGGGCCGGTGTGCCGGTGGCCGGGCTGTGGGCGTACGAGGCGGTGCGGGTGGCCGCCCGGCAGGCGCGCGCCGGGGTGGACACCGACCACCGGACCATTCCCGCCGAGGTCGGTCTGATCGGGTCGGCCGTGCACCTGGACAAGGGCTGCTATCGCGGCCAGGAGACGGTGGCCCGGGTGCACAACCTGGGCAAGCCGCCCCGCCGGCTCGTCCTGCTGCACCTGGACGGGGTGACCACCGACCAGCCGCCGGCCGCCGGCACGCCGGTGACCCTCGACGGCCGGGCGGTCGGCTTCGTGGGCACCGCGGTGCACCACTTCGAGCTGGGCCAGATCGCCCTCGCCGTGGTCAAGCGGAACGTGGCCGAGGACGCCCGGCTGATGGTGGGGGAGACGGCTGCCGCCATCGATCCGGCGTAAGGGATGCCGCTGAAGCGGCGGGGAAGCGGAAAATCTTCTGTTCCCGGCCGCCGCCGCGGCCGAATCTGCTGGTTCCGGCTGTCGACCGCGGGGGAGTTGGCGGTTTAGGATCCGGGCATGACCACAGGGACGTTGATCACGGTTGCCCCCACCGGCGCGGAGTCGGCCAAGGCGGAGGTGCCGGCGCTGCCGGTGACCCTCGACGAGCTGCTGCTGACCGCCAAGGAGTGCGAGGCGCTCGGCGCCGCCGTGATCCACGTCCACATCCGCGACGACGAGGCGAAGCCCACCCTCGACCAGGGCCGGCTGCGGGAGACCGTGGCGGCGCTGCGGCAGAGCACCGACCTCATCGTGCAGCTCTCCTCCGGCGGCGCGGTGACCGACCCGGAGGCCGCCCGGCTGGCCGTGCTCGACGCCGGCCCCGACATGGCCTCCTGCACCATGGGCACGGTCAACTTCGGCGACGACGTGTTCCTCAACCGCTGGGAGTTCATCGTCGACCTGCACACCCGGATGCAGGACAAGGGCGTCGTCCCCGAGTACGAGATCTTCGAGCTGGGCCACCTCACGGCGCTCCAGCGCCTGCTCGGCAAGTACGGCCTGCCGCACGGCGGGCACGTGCACGTCGACTTCGTGATGGGGGTGCCGGGTGGCATGCCGGGCACCACGGCCACCCTGGTGGCCGCCCAGCAGATGCTGCGCGACCTGCCCGAGGGCACCACGTTCTCGGCCACCGGCATCGGCCGCACCACCATCCCGGTCATGCTGGCCTCGCTCTCGGCCGGCGGTCACCTGCGGGTCGGCATGGAGGACACGGTCACCTACGCGAAGGGCCGGCCGGTCGAGTCCAACATGCAACTGGTCGCCCGCGCGGTCGGCTTCGCCCAGCTCGCCCAGCGGTCCCCGCTGACCACCACCGAGGCCCGGGCGCTGCTCGGCCTGTAAGCGACGGCCAGCCCACCACCCCTGTACGCCGGCGGCCGACGCCCCTGGTCACCCCGGTGCCGGCCCCGTCGAGCCCGTCGGTACCGTCCACAGCGTGGGAAAGACGTACGAGGGCGGCGTGCCGCTCGCCGAGGTGGTCCGGTCCGGGTTCGTGGAGGGCTTCCACCGGGGGTCCGTGGCGGTGCTCGACGCCGCCGGCGCGCCGGTGTCGGGGGCGGGTGACCCCACCTCGCCGGTCTTCCCGCGGTCGTCCAACAAGCCGATGCAGGCGATCGGGATGCTCCGGGCCGGCCTGCCGCTGACCGACCCGGCCGACGTGGCGCTGGTCTCGGCGAGCCACGCCGCCGAGGAGTTCCATGTCGAGCGGGTCCGGGCCCTGCTGCGCGGCGCCGGCCTGGCCGAGGAGGCGCTGCACTGCCCGCCGGACCTGCCGGTCGGCGAGGCGGCCCGGGAGGCGGTGCTGCGGGCCGGGGGTGGCCCGTCCCGGGTCCTGATGAACTGCTCCGGCAAGCACACGGGCATGCTGCTCACCTGCCTGGCCGCGGGCTGGCCGCTGGACGGCTACTGGCGGCCGGAGCACCTGCTCCAGCAGCGGCTCACCGCCGCGATCGAGGAGTTCACCGGGGAGCGGGCGGCGGCGGTCGGGGTGGACGGCTGCGGCGCCCCGGTGCTCGCCGTCTCGCTGACCGGGCTGGCGCGCGCCTTCCTGCGGCTGGTCTCCGCCGAGCCGGGCACCGTCGAGCGGACGGTGGCCGACGCCATGCGGGCGTACCCGGAGCTGGTGGGTGGCACCCAGGCCGACGACACCCGGCTGATGCGCGGCGTACCCGGGCTGCTGGCGAAGGTCGGCGCGGAGGGCGTGATCGCGGCGGCCGTGCCGGAGGTCGGCGCGGTCGCGCTCAAGATCGACGACGGTGCCGGGCGGGCCCGGATGCCGGTGCTGGTGTCGGCGCTGCGCCGGCTCGGCGTCGACGCCCCGGTGCTGGCCGAGTACGCCGAGATCCCGCTGCTCGGCGGTGGCCTGCCGGTCGGGGCGGTCCGCCCGGTCTGGTGACCCGGGCGGTCAGGGGAGGAAGTCGAGCAGTGCGGCGTTGACCGGCTCGGGGCGCTCCAGCGGCAGCAGGTGACCGGCGTCCGGCACGTCCGGCAGCCGCATGCCCCGGGGGGCCTCCGCGGCGATCCGGTCGGCCAGCCGGCGGATGTCGGCCAGGTCGTCCGCGCCCGCGGCGGCCAGCACGGGCATCCGCAGCTCGGCCAGCCGGTCGATCGCCGGCGGGTCCAGCTCACCCGCCTCGACCGCGCTGAGCGCCTGCTCGGCGGCGAGCGCCCGGCGGTCCATTTCTTCGGCGAACCGGATCAGCTCCGGGTCGACGTCGGCCGGCTCGCGGGTCGGGCCGACCACCCAGAACCGCACCTCGCCGGCCGCGGTGGCGTCGAAGTCCTCCGGGTCGACGTCGCCGACGAGCTGCTCCCAGAGCTGCTCGGTCTCCTCGGACCACTCGTTGCCGGAGACCGGGGCGCCGAAGAGGGCCAGCGCGGCGACGCGCTCCGGGTAGGCCAGCGCGGTGTCCACCGCGACCTTGCCGCCGAACGAGCAGCCCACCAGCGCGGCCTGCGTCACGCCCAGCGCGTCGAGCAGGCCGATCACGTCGTCGTGGTGCGCGAACGGGGCGGGGGGCAGCTCGGAGTCGCCGTAGCCGCGCAGGTCGACGGCGATGACCCGGTGCCGGGCGGCGAGCGCGGGCACCTGGTTCCGCCACATCCGCCGGTCGGCGATGCCGGCGTGCAGCAGCACCACCGGGCTGCCGCTACCGGCCTCGTCGTAGGCGAGCGAGGAACCGTTTACTTCGATCTTGGCCACGGGGGAACCGTACGGACGGGTCAGCCGGAGCGCAACCGGCTGTCGGTGACGTCGCTAACTCTGGCAAGCATTCTGCTTGCAGCAGCTAGCAGCGCGGGCTAGCGTGGAGTCATGGCCACCAGCAAGGACCTTCCCGACGTCGGCGGGTTCATTCGCGACCTGCGCCGCAACGCGAAGATCTCGCTGCGGCAGCTCGCCGAGCAGGCCGGCGTCAGCAACCCGTACCTGAGCCAGATCGAGCGCGGCCTGCGCAAGCCGAGCGCCGAGGTGCTCCAGCAGCTCGCCAGCGCCCTGCGCGTCTCCACCCCGGCCATGTACCTGCGGGCCGGGCTGCTGGACGACAAGGAGGGGCAGGGCGTGCTCGCGGCGATCGCCGTCGACCCCGAGCTGACCATGGCCCAGAAGCAGTCGCTCACCCAGATCTACGAGACGTTCCGCCGGGAGAACGCGCGCCTCGCCGAGGCGACCGCGCCGGCCCAGGCGGCAACCGAACCGGCCGAACCGGCCGCCGCGCCGGAGGCCCCGGCCACCGTCGCGCCGGCCGCGACCGGCCCCACGACACCGGACGGCACCCCGACCGAGGCGGTCCTCGAGTCGGTCGCCGTCACCGAGGCGGGCCACGCGCCCGCCCCGACCACCGCCATCCCCCAAGAGAAGACCACCCGCGGGGTGGTCCGGAAGGCCGCCGGTGCGGCCGAAGAGGAGCAGTCATGACCCCCCAGCCGAAGACCAACCGCATCCCGGCCCCCGTCTACGCCGCCGCCGGCGCCGGCGAGCTGGCCCTCCAGCAGCTGCGCAAGCTGCCCACCGTGGTCGGTGACCTCGGCACCCGGGTCGTCGCCGACCTCGGTGGCAAGGCCGTCATCACCGGTTTCGAGCTGCGCCAGAAGGCGACCGAGACGCTGCGGACCGCCAACCTGACCGCGACCGGCCTGCGGGAGAAGGCCGGCTCGGCCGACCTCGACCTGGACAAGCTCCGGGAGGCCGCCAACCTGGACAAGCTCCGGGAGACCGCCAACCTGGACAAGCTCCGCGAGGCCACCAACCTGGACAAGCTCCGGGAGGCCGCCGGCCGCAACGCCGCCGCCGTTCTGGCCGGCGCGCAGGCCGCGCAGGAGCGCGCCCTGGCCGCGTACGCCGAGCTGGTCGCCCGTGGCGAGCGGGTCGTCGGCGCGGGCGTGCTGGAGGCCGCCGACACGGTGAACGCCGACATCGAGGCGACCGGGGCCGTCACCGCGCCGGCCGCCCAGCCGGCCGAGGTGCCCACCCCGGCCGAGGTGGCCGAGGTCGTCGAGGCCAAGCCCGCCGCCGTGAAGCGGACCCGGGCCACCAAGGCGACCGCCGCCAAGGCGACCACCGCCAAGGCGACCCCGTCGGCGAAGCTGCCGAAGACCACGAAGCGGACCCGCCCCGCCGCCGAGTGAGTCGAACCTGGACCGAGACCCCGGACGCCGTCCTGTCGGACGTTTCCGGGGTCTCGGCATAAGCTTGCCGACATGGCCTACGCCGCGCCGCTCTTCTTCGACGACGTCCGCCTCGTGATCGAGCTGATCCTGCTGGTGTTCGCTCTGGTCATCGAGGCTGTCTCCCTGGTGCACGCGATCACCCAGCGTTCCGACGCGTTCGCGGCCATCGGCACCCTTCCCAAGGGCGGGTGGATCGCCATCCTGGCGGTCTGCATGGTGCTGACCCTGCTCGGTGTGGGTGGTGGCGTGCTGAGCATCTTCGGCCTGATCGGCATCGCGGCGGCGCTCATCTACCTGCTCGACGTCCGGGTCGGGCTGCGCGACCTGCACGACGGCCGAGGCTCCTGGTGAGAGGTTTCCGCTGGCCACCGCCGCCCGACGGCGGCCCCCGCACCTGGGGCCCGGGCCCCGGCGCGCCCCGCACCGGCCGGCCGGCCCTGCCCGAGCCGGAGACCGAGCTGGTCACCACCCCGCACGGCGTACGCCTGGAGCGGCTGGTCACCGGCACCGGTGACCCGGTCACCGTGTTCGCGCACGGGCTCGGCAACGGGATCGCCACCACCCGCCCGTTCGGCAGCGGGGTCACCGGCCGGCGGCTCTTCTTCCAGTTCCGCGGGCACGGCCGGTCCGACTCGCCGCCCGGTCCGTGGAGCTACCTCGACCTGGCGCGTGACCTCCGTGCCGTGGCCGACCTGGGCGGCGCCACCCGCGCCTTCGGGGCCAGCCTCGGCGCCGGGGCGCTGTGCCGCCTGCTCGTCGAGAGCCCGGAACGCTTCGAGAAGCTCGTCTTCTTCCTGCCGGCCGTGCTGGACACCCCGCGCGGCGAGGTGGCCCGCACCCGGCTCACCGACCTGCTCGACGCCGTGGCCGACGGGGACGCCTCCGCGCTGGCCGACGTGGTGTCGCTGGAACTGCCGCCCTCGGTCCGCAACACCCCGGCCGGCTGGGCCTACCTGCGGCAGCGGCTCGACCAGCTGCTCCGCGACGGTCTCGCCCCGGGCCTGGCCGGCCTGCCCGACCAGGCCCCGCTGCGCGACGCCGGGGTGCTCGCCGGGGTCACGGCGCCGGCCCTGGTGATCGGCTGCGCGGGCGACGACCTGCATCCGGTCGCCGTCGCCGAGCAACTGGCCGCCGCGCTGCCGCGGGCCACCCTGCACGTCTACGACCGGCCGGGCGTGCTCTGGACGGAACGCGCCGACCTGCGGGAGCGGATCTCGACGTTCCTCAACGGGTAACGTCGGCGGTCATGGGCGTCACACACCACGGCCGCACCCACCGTCTCGACCTCGCCGACCCCACCCTCCGCGAGTGGACGTGCACGGTGCTGGCGGCCGATCCCGAGCAGGGCATCGTGCTGGACCGGTCTGCCTTCTACCCGGGCGGCGGCGGGCAGCCGCCGGACCACGGGGTGCTGCTCTGGCAGGGGGTGCAGACCCGGATCGTGGGCACCCGCAAGGGTGACGACCTCTGGCTCGTCCCGGCCGAGGGTGACCCGCTGCCGCCGGTCGGCACCGCCGTCGCCGGCGCGGTCGAGGACACCCGGCGGAGCATGCTGATGCGCACCCACTCCGGCCTGCACGTGCTCTGCGGGGTGGTGTTCCGCGACTTCGGCGCGCTGGTCACCGGCGGGAACATGGAACCGGGCGAGGCCCGGATGGACTTCAACCTCCCTGAGGTGCCGCCGGACTTCAAGGCCCGCATCGAGGACCTGGTCAACGCCGAGGTGGCGGCGGACCGGTCGGTCGCCGTCCGGGTGCTGCCCCGGGCGGAGGCGCTGGCCCTGCCGGACATCATCCGTACCCAGTCGAACCTGATCCCGCCGGAGGAGCAGGAGGTGCGGATCGTCGACATCGTCGGGCTGGACGTGCAGGCCGACGGGGGCACCCACGTCGCCTCCACGGCCCAGATCGGCAAGGTCCAGGTGGTCAAGGTGGAGAGCAAGGGCCGCGCCAACCGCCGGGTGCGGGTGCGCCTGGTCGACTGAGGCCGGTCGCAGCGGTTCGCGTGACGCCGCCGAATCCGGACCTCCGCTGTCAGGTATCGGTGCCACGGTGGTCACATGACGACACCGCTGACAGGGAAGATCGCGCTCGTTGCCGGCGCGACCCGGGGCGCCGGGCGGCAGATCGCCGTCCAGCTCGGCGCCGCCGGGGCCACCGTCTACGCCACCGGCCGCTCCACCCGCGAGCGCCGCTCGGAGATGGGCCGGTCGGAGACCATCGAGGAGACCGCCGAACTGGTGACGGCGGCGGGCGGCACCGGCATCGCCGTGGCCGTCGACCACCTCGACCCCGAACAGGTCCGCGGCCTCGTCGCACGGATCGACGCCGAGCAGGGCCGCCTCGACGTGCTGGTCAACGACGTGTGGGGCGGCGACCCGCTCATCACCTGGGACAAGCCGGTCTGGGAGCAGCCGCTGGACGCCGGCCTCCGGCTGCTCCGGCTGGCCGTGGACACCCACATCATCACCAGCCACTTCGCCCTGCCGCTGCTGGTCCGCAACCCGGGCGGCCTGGTGGTCGAGATCGGCGACGGCACGAAGGAGTACAACGACACCGAGTACCGGGTCTCGCTCTTCTACGACCTCGCGAAGGTCTCGGTGAACCGGCTCGCCTTCAGCCAGGCGCACGAGGTGGCCCCGCACGGGTGCACGGCGGTCGCACTCAGCCCCGGCTGGCTGCGTTCGGAGGCCATGCTGGAGCTCTTCGGCGTCACCGAGGCCAACTGGCGCGACGCGGCGGCCGGGCAACCGCACTTCGTCATGTCGGAGACGCCGGCCTTCGTGGGGCGCGCGGTAGCCGCCCTGGCCGCCGACCCGGACCGGGCCCGCTGGAACGGGAAGTCCGTGGACAGCGGCGGGCTGGCCCAGGTGTACGGATTCACCGACCTCGACGGCACCCGCCCGCACTGGGCGCGTTACTACGAGGAGGTGGTGCGGCCCGGCAAGCCGGCGGACGACACCGGCTACCGCTGACCGTCCTCCGGCTCCCCGGCGTAGAGCGCGGCCGCGCGGCGGGCCGCCTCGGCGCACCGGGTTCGCAGCTCCGGGGGGTCGAGCACCTCCACCTCGGGGCCGAGCGCCAGCAGTTGGGCGTACGCCACCTCGACCGACTCGACGGGCAGCCGGAGCACCAGCCGGCCCTGCCCGTCGGGCGGGCCGGCGGCGGCGACCGCCTCGGCGTGGACGAACGGTGCGTCGACCAGGTGCCGCAACGCGCGCAGCCCGGCCGGGGTGAGCCGCACGGTGACCTCGGCCCGGAGGAGGTCCCGCAGGAACGCCTCGGCCTGCTCCCGCCAGTACGCCCCGAGGTCGAAGCCCACGTCCCGATCGAAGCCCTCCCCGCTCACCTGCACGCCGACCACCCGGTCCACCCGGTACGTCCGCCACCCGTCGCCGACCCGCCCGACCAGGTACCAGACGCCGTTCTTCAGCACCAGCCCGTACGGCGCGACCGACCGGGTCACCTCCCGCTCGCCGCGCCGGTAGCGCAGCTCGACCCGCCGGTCCTGCCAGACCGCCCGGGCCAGTTCGGCCAGCCACGGCGGCGGGTCGGACTCCCGGAACCAGCCCGGCACGTCCAGGTGGAACCGCTGGCCGGTGCGGGCGGGCGCGTCCCGCAGGCTCGGCGGCAGCGCGGCGAGCACCTTCAGTTCGGCGCCGGCCACCGCGTCGGCCAGCCCCATGTCGCCGGCCGGGCCGGGCAGCCCGGCCAGGAAGAGCGCCTCCGCCTCGTCCCGCGTCAGCCCGGTCAGCCGGGTCCGGTAGCCGCCCAGCAGGCGGTAGCCACCGGCCCGGCCGCGGTCGGCGTAGACGGGCACCCCGGCGGCGGAGAGCGCCAGCACGTCCCGGTAGACCGTGCGCTCGGAGACCTCCAGCTCGCGCGCCAGTTCGGCGGCGGTCATCGTCTCCCGTGACTGGAGCAGCAGGATCAGCGAGATGAGCCGGGACGCGCGCACCCGCCCATCCTGCCCGGCCTCCGCCGGGGTAGGGCTGTCCCCACCCTGGAGATACGAGGTGACCGTGTGTTGCCCGGACCGCCCGGTGACGAGGCTGGGGACATGCGAAATCACGGAGCTCGCGGGCCGGTCGTCGAACTGGTCGATGTGGTGCGGAGATATGCCGGCGGCAGCGGGACGCCCGCGCTGGCCGGTGTCACGGTCGCCTTCGCGGCCGGCACGTTCAACGCGGTGATGGGGCCGTCGGGGTCGGGGAAGTCCACCCTCCTGCAGTGTGCCGCCGGGCTGGACCGGCCGGACGGGGGGCAGGTCCGGCTCGCCGGGCAGGAGCTCGGGACGCTGCGCGAGCCGAAGCTCACCCAGGCCCGCCGCCGGCGGGTGGGCTTCGTGTTCCAGTCGTACAACCTGATGGAGTCCCTGTCGGTGTGGCAGAACGTGCTCCTGCCGCAGCGGCTCGCCGGCACCCGGCCCGACCGGGCGTGGGCCCGTGAGGTGCTGCACCGGGTCGGCCTGGCGGGGCGGGAGGACGACCGGCCCGGGCAGCTCTCCGGCGGGCAGCGGCAGCGGGTCGCGCTCGCCCGGGCGCTCGCCGCGCGACCCGAGGTGATCTTCGCGGACGAGCCGACCGGAGCCCTCGACCTCGGCGCCGGCCGGGAGGTGCTCGCGCTGCTGCGCGAGGCGGTGGACGACCTGCGTACCGCGGTGGTGATGGTGACCCATGACCCGGCGGCGGCCGCCTGGGCCGACCGGGTCGTGTTCCTCGCCGACGGCCGGGTGGTCAGCGAACTGGCCCAGCCGACGGTGGAGACGGTGGCCGCGCGGATGACGGCGGTGACGGCCGCATGATCCGCCTCGCGATCGGAACGCTGCGCCGCCATCGCGGCGCCTACCTGGGCACCTTCCTCGCCGGGCTGCTCGCCGTGGCACTGCTGGCCGGGGCCGGCCTGCTGCTCTTCTCGGTGCTCACCGCCACCCCGCCGGCCGACCGGTTCGAGGCCGCCACGGCGGTGGTCTCCGGCGCCCGCGAGGTTACCCTCACCACGACGAGGGAGAAGCACAAGAAGGGCAAGACGAAGACCAAGACCAAGACGAAGACCGAGCGGCTCAGCGGTGCGGGGACGCTTCCCGTGGACCTCGCGCCCCGGCTGGCCGGGCTGCCCGGGGTGGCCCGGGTGGTCCCGGATGCCGCCTTCCCCGTCGAACTGGCCACCGCCGCCGGGCCGGTGCGCGGCGCCGACGCCGCCCCGGTGATCGGGCACGGCTGGTCGTCGGCCGCGCTGACCCCGTACCGGCTGCGGGCCGGGCACCCGCCGGCGGCCGGCGAGGCGGTCGTGGACGCCGACCTCGCCGCCCGGGGCGGCCTCACCGTGGGGGACGAGGTCCGGATCACCACCCGCACGGGGCTACGCAGCCTGCGGCTGGCCGGCGTCGCCGCACCTGCCGGGCGGGACGCGCTACCCGCCCAGGGGGCGCTCTTCCTCGCCGACGGTGCGGTGGCCGAGGTCTCCGGCATGGCCGGACCCACCGCGGTAGCGGTGCTGGCCCAGCCGGGCGCCGATCGGGCCGCCCTGCTCGCGGCGGTCCGGGCTCGCGCCGGCGACGCACCGGTGCTGACCGGGGCGGACCGGGTCCGCGCCGACCTGCCCGGGGCGCTGCCCGACTACATCGGACCGATCTCCGTCTTCGGCTTCACCATCGGCATCACCGCCTTCGCCGCGATCTTCGTGCTGACCGGCACGGTGGCGCTCGGGGTCCGGCAGCGGCTGCGCGAACTGGCGCTGCTGCGGATCATCGGGGCGACCCCGCGCCAGTTGCGGCGGCTGCTCGGGGTGGAGAGCCTGGTCCTCGCCGCCGTCGCCGCGCTGCCCGGGCTGCCGCTCGGCGTGGTCGTCGCGCACCTGGTGGCGGCCCGGTTCCGGCACCTCGGGGTGGTGCCGGCCCAGTTCACCGTGCGGGTCAACCCGGTGGTGCTGTTGCTCGCCGGATTCGCCGGGGCGGTGGTCACCCTGGTCGCCGCGCGATTCGCCGGCCGCCGGGCGGTCCGGGTCGCGCCGGCCCAGGCGCTCACCGAGACCGTCGTCGCGCCGCGCGGCGGGATGCTGGCCCGGGCCGCCGTCGCCCTGGTCGCCACGGCCGGCGCGGTCGCCGTGCTGACCTTCGTGCCGCTCGGTGGTCCGTTCGGCATGGGCATGACCTTCATCTCGTCGGCCCTGCTGCTCTGCGCGGTCGCCGCGCTCGGCCCGCTGCTGGTCCGCCTGGTCGCCGCGGTGCCCCGGCGGCTCAGCGCCGGCACCGGGGCGGCCGGCTGGCTGGCCGCCGCCACCACCCGCGCGGAGGTCCGCCGCACCGCCGCCGTGGCCGTGCCGCTGGTGCTGATGTTCGCGATCAACGCGCCGCTGCTGCTCAACGGCGAGTTGCTCACCCGGCTGGCGGGCGACCAGCAGGCGGCGCGGCTCACCGGGGCGACGACTCTGGTGACCGGCGCGACCGGCCTGCCACTGGACACCGCGGCGCGGGTGGCCGCACTGCCCGGCGTCACCGGGGCGGTGGCGACCGTGCCCACGCGCGTGGTGCTCGCCCAGGGTGGCAAGCCGCAGGACTACGCCGCGCAGGGCCTGCTGCGCACCGGTGCGGACGGCGCTCTCGACCTGGCGGTCGAGTCCGGCGCGCTGGCCGGGGACGGCACGTTCGCGGCCAGCACCGACCTGGCCGACGCGTACGGCTGGCGGCTCGGCGACGAGGTGCCGCTCTGGCTCGCCGACGGGGAGCGGGTGGTCCTGCGGCTCTCGGCCCGCTACACCCGGCATCGCGGATTCGGGGAGCTGACCCTGCCGGCCGGCCTGGTCGCCGCCCACGATCCGCGCGGCCTGGTGACCATGGTCGCCCTGCGGCACTCCGACGGCGCGGTGACCGAACGGGTCCGGCAGCGCTGGCCCGACCTGCGGGTGGTGCCGACCGCGGCGGCGACCCGTACCGACGACGGCAACCAGCAGGGCGCGTGGGAACTGCTCGTGGTGGTCTCGCTGGGCTTCGTGGCGATCGCCGTGGTGAACACGTTCGCCATCTCGGCCGCCGCTCGGCGGCGGGAGTTCACGGACCTGCGGCTGGCGGGCGCGACCGCCCGGCAGGTGCACCGCCTGGTGGACCGGGAGGGACTGATCACGGTGACCGCCGGGCTGGTCCTCGGCATCGCGGTCACCAGCGCGGTGGTGGTCCCGTTCAGCGTCGCTCAGGACGGGGTGTTCCGGCTGGTGGTGGCGCCCGCGACGTACCTGGTCCTGCTCGCCGGGGTCGCGGGTCTGGGGCTGGCCGCGGGCGCCCTCCCGGTCCGGTTCGTGCTCCGGCGGCGCGACCTGCCGGCCCTCGGGGACCGGTGACCGTCCGCTCCCGGGCCGCCGCCGGCACGTCGGCGGCGGCCCGGGCCGCTACGATCCGCCGGGTGACGACGGCGACCGCCCGGAGCGTGGCGTACCTGGCGGCCGGGATCCTGGCCGGTGCCGCCGGATTCGCCTGGACGGTGGTGGCGCTGGTCACCGTCGCCCTGCTCTCGGTGACCCAGCTCGGCGGCCCGGTGTTCCTCGGCGCGGCCTGGCTGACCCGCCGGCTCGCCACCGCCGAGCGGCACCGGGCCGGCTGGGTGCTCGGCCGGCCGTTGGACGAGCCGTACGAGCCGACCGCGCCCGGCACGGTGCGCGAGCGGGTCGCCGCCGTGGCCCGCCAGCCGGCCACCTGGCGGGACCTGGCCTGGCTGGTGGCGAGCTTCCCCGTCGGGCTGGTCACCGGGGTGGCGGGGACGGTGCTGGCCATCGTGCCGGTGGCTACCGCCCTCGCGCCCGCCTGGCTGTGGGCGGTGCCGAACGGGAACGCGCCGTGGCCGCTGCGGCCCCTGCTCACCACCACGCCGGGCCGGTTCGCGTTCGCCGCGATCGGACTCCTGGTCCTTCCGGTGGCGGCCTGGCTGGTCCGCGCGCTCGCGCGGGGCGTGGCGTCCGGCGCGCGGGCCCTGCTGGCGCCCGGCGCGCACCTGCGCCTCGTCAACGAGGCGGCCCGGCTCGCCGAGACCCGCGCGCGGGTCGTCGACGCGCAGGCCGCCGAGCTGCGGCGGATCGAGCGCGACCTGCACGACGGCGCCCAGGCCCGGATCGTGGCGGCCGGCATGACGCTGGCCCTGGCGGCCCGGAAGCTGCGGGCCGGCGGCCCCGCCGTGTCCGACGTGGACCTGGCCCGGTCCCAGCTCGACGAGGCGCTGGCGGAACTCCGCCGGCTGGTCCGGGGGATCCACCCGCCGATCCTCACCGACCGGGGCCTGCACGCCGCCCTCGCCGCCCTCGCCGCCGACAGCCCGCTCGACGTCAGCTTGTCCGGCGATCCGGACGCGCGCCATCCGGCCGCGGTGGAGTCGGCGGCCTACTTCGTGGTCGCGGAGGGGCTGGCGAACGCCGCCAAGCACGCCGAGGCGTCCCGCTGCACCATCGTCCTGACCCCCGGCAGGGGCACGCTGACGGTGCGCCTGACCGACGACGGGAAGGGCGGCGCCGACCTCGCGGGCAGCGGGTTGGACGGGCTGCGCCGCCGGGTCGAGGCACTGGACGGCACGTTGACCCTCACCAGTCCACCGGGCGGTCCCACCGTCCTGCACGCGGAGCTGCCATGCGCATCGTGATCGCCGAAGACCTGCTGCTCCTCCGGGACGGGCTGGTGCGCCTGCTCACCGACACCGGCCACGAGGTGGTGGCCGCGGTCGACAACGCCGACGAATTGCTCGACGCCGTCGAGCGGCACCGGCCCGACCTGTCCCTGGTGGACGTCCGGCTGCCGCCCGGCTTCCGGGACGAGGGGTTGCGGGCAGCGCTCCGGCTGCGGGCCGGCGGGCGGGACACCCGGGTGCTGATCCTGTCGCAGTACGTAGAGCGGGCGTACGCCGCCGAACTGCTGGCCGACGGTCGGGGCGGGGTGGGTTACCTGCTCAAGGACCGGGTGACCGCGCTGGACGACTTCCTGGACGCGGTGGACCGGGTGGCGGCCGGCGGGACGGTGATGGATCCGGAGGTGGTGCGCCAGCTCTTCACGCGCAACAGCCGACGGTCCGGCGTGGATGCGCTGACCCCGCGGGAACGCGAGGTGCTGGGGCTGATGGCGCAGGGGATGTCGAACTCGGCGATCTGCGCGGCCCTGGTGCTCGCCCAGGTGAGCGTCGAGAAGCACATCACCAACATCTTCGCCAAGCTCGACCTGCCGCCGGCCGACGACGCGCACCGCCGGGTCCGGGCCGTGCTCGCGTACCTCAACGGGTGATCCACCGGACTAGGCTCTCCGGTCGTGGACGCACCCCGCCTCGCGGCGCCCGTGACCGGCGCCGTCACCCGATTCCTCGCCGGCGCCGGCCTGCTGCTGCGGGGTCTCGGCCTCTACGTCCGCAGCCCCGGCCTCATGCTGCTCGGTATCGTGCCGGCGCTGATCACCGGCGTGCTCTTCGTGGCCCTGTTCGCCACCCTGCTCTACTTCGTGGACGACCTGGCCGCGCTGGTCACCCCGTTCGCGGACGATTGGTCGGAGACCTGGCGGAGCCTGGTCCGGGTGGCGGCCGGGCTCGCCGTCGTCGGGCTGGCCGGCCTGCTCGGGGTGCTCACCTTCACGGCGGTCACGCTGGCCGTCGGCGACCCGTTCTACGAGAAGATCTCCGAGCGGGTGGAGGACCGCCTCGGCGGTACGCCCGGCGCGGTCGAGGTGCCGTTCTGGGCCTCGCTGCGGCGCAGCATCCTCGACTCGTTGCGCCTGGTGGCCATCTCCGCGCTGGTGGGCGTACCCCTCTTCGTGGCCGGCTTCATCCCGGTGGTCGGGCAGACGGTGGTCCCGGTGGTCGGCGCCCTGGTGGGCGGCTGGTTCCTCGCCCTGGAGCTGGTCGGCGCGCCGTTCTACCGGCGCGGCATGCGACTGCCGGAGCGGCGGTCGTTGCTCAGGGCGGACCGGCCGGCCACCCTGGGCTTCGGGGTGGCGGTGTTCCTCTGCTTCCTGATCCCGCTCGGCGCGGTGCTGGTCATGCCCGCCGCCGTGGCCGGGGCCACCCTGCTGGCCCGCCGGGCGCTCGGGCAGTCGGTCGTCGAGGAGGGGTGACATGGAGACGGTGCTGATCGAGGGGGACATCACCGCGCAGCAGGTCGACGCCGTCGTCAACGCGGCGAACTCCTCGCTGCTCGGCGGCGGGGGCGTGGACGGCGCGATCCACCGCGCGGGTGGACCGGCCATCCTGGAGGAGTGCCGGGCGCTGCGCGCCTCCCGCTACCCGGACGGCCTGCCCACCGGCCAGGCGGTCGCCACCACGGGCGGCCACCTGCCGGCCCGGTGGGTGGTGCACACCGTGGGGCCGGTCTTCTCGCCGCGCGAGGACCGGTCGGTGCTGCTGCGCGACTGCTATGCCAACAGCCTCCGGATCGCCGACGGCCTGGGCGCGGCCCGCGTCGCCTTCCCGCTCATCTCCGCCGGTATCTACGGCTGGCCGGTCGAGGACGCGGTGGCGCAGGCGCTGGCGGCGCTGCACGCGGCCACCCCGACGTACGTGAGCGAGGCCCGGCTGGTGCTCTTCGGCGCCGACACCTACGCGACCGCCGTCCGGGTCGCCGCGGGCTGAGCCGGGCCCGCGCGGGGCGGGCCCGGCGGCGGATTCACCAGGTGATGCGCAGGTTCATGGCTGCCTCCCTTCGGTCCGGTCGTACGCTACGGAGGACGATCCTTAGGCTCAACCTAATTTTAGGTCGGGCACATGTATGCTGCCGGGGTGAGTGAGAGGCTGCGCGACCGCAAGAAGCGGCTGACCCGGCAGGCGATCTCGGACGTGGCGACCCGGCTGTTCCTGGCCCGCGGCTACGAGCAGGTCACGATCGCCGAGATCGCCGAGGCGGCGGGGGTCGCGAAGATGACCGTGACGAACTACTTCCCGCGCAAGGAGGACCTGGCCCTCGACATCGCCGACGACTTCGTCGCCCTGCTGGCGGCGGCCGTCGCCGACCGGCCCGCCGGGGAGCGGGTGCTGGCCGCCCTCCAGAGCCGGTACGCGGAAGCGGTGGCCCGGCGAGACGCCCTGGTCGGCTTCGCGGGGGAGCCGTTCGTCCGGCTGATCGAGGACAGCCCGGCGCTCACCGCCCGTCTCCGCGAACTGCACGAGCTGCGCGAACGGGCTCTTGCCGCCCGGCTCGCCGCCGAACGCGGAACCGGTGCGGACGACGTACCGGTGCGGGTGCTCGCCGCGCAGCTCGCCGGCGCCTACCGCGTGCTGTTCGGTGAGGCGTTCCGGCTGATCCGAGCCGGGCACGGCGAGGACGAGGTGGCGGCGGCCCTCGCCGAGGCCGGAACGCGCACCTTCGCGCAGCTGGCCGTCGGCCTCGACCAGAGCTGACGAGACACCGAACCCGACGAGCGGAGTCGCATGTCCACCCCGTTGCGGCTGATGGCCGTGCACGCCCACCCCGACGACGAATCCAGCAAGGGCGCCGCCACCCTGGCCCGGTACGCCGCCGAGGGGGTGGACGTGCTGGTGGCGACCTGCACCGGCGGCGAGCGCGGCGACATCCTCAACCCGGCCGTGGACCGGCCGGAGGTCCGCGCGGACCTGGCCCGGGTCCGCGCCGCGGAGATGGCCGCCGCCGCGGCCGTGCTCGGCGTGCGGCAGCGGTTCCTGGGCTTCGTCGACTCCGGACTGCCCGCCGACGGCGCCGAGTTACCCGCCGACGCGTTCGCCCGGCTCCCGGTCGCCGTGGCGGCGGCCCCCCTGGTGGCGCTGGTCCGCGAGTTCCGGCCCCAGGTGATCGTCAGCTACGACCCCAGCGGCGGCTACCCGCACCCCGACCACCTGCTGACCCACCGGGTGGCCCGGCACGCCTTCGACGCCGCCGCCGACCCCGCCGCGTACCCGGGAAGCGGCCCGGCCTGGGCGGTGGCGAAGCTCTACTACCTGCTCTCGTTCAGTCGCTCCTGGTTCCAGGCCCTGCATGACGCCACTCGCGCCGCCGGGCTGCCCTCGGCCATGGCGGAGGTGCTGCGGGAGCTGCCCGAGGACCTGCCCGAGCCCCGGGTGACGACCCGGGTGGAGTGCGCCCGGTACTTCGCCACCCGCGACCGGGCGCTGCGGGCACACACCACCCAGGCGGACCCGGCTCACCCGTTCTTCGCCCACTCGCGGGAGATCGAACGGCGGGCCTGGCCCACCGAGGACTACGAGCTGGCCCAGGCCCGGGTGCCGGTCTCGCTGCCGGAGGACGACCTGTTCGCCGGGCTCAGGTGAGGTCGCGTACGCAGGACCACTGGCTGCCGACCGGCTGGTAACCGAGCCGGGCGTTGATCGCCAGCATCGGCCCGTTCGCCTCGTCGTTCGAGGTGTACGCGGTGCGCACCCCGGACGTGGCGGCCCGGTGCAGTGCGGCCTGCTTCGCCAGGCGGGCCAGCCCCCGGCCACGGTGCTGCGGCACGGTGCCGGTGAAGTCCGACCACATCCGGTCGCCGTCCCGCTTGACCAGGCTGACGGCGGCCAGCGTGCCGTCCACCTCGGCCAGCGTGCTGGCGCCCTTGTCCAGGCCCACGTTCTCCCAGACCTCGTGATGCCAGGTGTCGTAGCCGAGCGCGTCGGTCGGGACGTCGCCCGGCTCGTCCCGCGATGCCTCGGCGTCCACCTGGTGGATCCGGCGCGGGTCCACCTCGGCGGCCGACAGCAGCCGCACGCCGGGCGGCGGCTCGGGCATCGGCGGGGCGGGCCGGAGGTCCAGAGCCGAGTAGCGCAGCTCGCGACTGGGCGTGAAGCCGTGCCGGCGGGCGAACGGCAGGGACTCGGGCTGGGACCAGGTGAGCAGCCGCTTCGCGCCGAGCAGGCGCAGGTGGTCGAGCGCGGCCTCCAGGAGGGCGGTGCCGAGCCCCCGGAGCCGGTGCGCCGGGTGGACGTGCAGGGTCGAGACCTCCCCGACGTTCGCCGCCGAGGTGGCGCTGTTCCGGTACGCCGACACCCAGCCGACCACCTGCCCGTCCGCCTCCGCTACCCAGGCCGCCCAGTCCTCGCCGGGCGGCGGCTGGGCGATCATGCGGCGGGTCGACTCGACGCCGCGCACCAGGTACGGGTGGACGACGGTGCGCAGCGCCACGACACCGGGCGCGTCCTCGGGGCGGGCAGGTCTGATCAGGTCCTCGGTCATCCGGCCGACCCTAGGGCCGTCGCCCCCCGCCGGCGACGGGTTTACCGGCTCAGGCGGAGTCGCGGACGACCAGCTCGGTGGGGAGCAGCAGGGCCTGCTCGACCTGCTCGCCCGCGGCGATCCGGAGCAGCTGCCGGGTCATCGCCCGCCCCAGCTCCACTATCGGCTGCTTCACGGTGGTCAGCGGCGGCTCGGTGTACGCCGCCGTCTCGATGTCGTCGAACCCGATCATCGCCACGTCGTCCGGCACCCGCCGGCCGGCCTCCCGCAGGGTGCGCAGCGCGGCGTGCGCCATGAGGTCGGACGCCGCGAACACCGCGTCCAGCTTCGGGTCGGCGGCGAGCAGTTGCCGCATGGCCGCCGTGCCCGACTCCCGGGTGAAGTCGCCGTACGCGATCAGCTCGGGCAGGCCGGCCGCGGCGACCGTCTCCCGGTAGCCGATCAGCCGCTCGATGCCGGCGACCATGTCCTGCGGCCCGGCGATGGTGGCGATCCGCCGCCGACCGTTCGCGATCAGGTGGCGGACCGCCTCGGCCACCCCGCCGACGTGGTCGACGTCCACGTACGGCACCTGGGCGCCGTCCAGCGGGCGGCCGCTGCACACCACCGGGATGCCGAGCTCGGCCAGCCGCCCGGGGAGCGGGTCCTCGCCGTGCAGGGAGGCGAACAGCACGCCGTCGACGTGGCGCCCGGTGGTGTAGCGCTCGACCCGCTCGTGGCCGGCCGGCGAGCCGGCCAGCATGAGCACGAGCTGCTTGTCCGCCGCCTCCAGCTCCTGGGCCGCACCGCGGATGATGCCGGGGAAGACCTGGTCGTCGGAGAACACCCGGGTCGCCGCCTCGGGCAGGACCAGCGCGATCGAATCGGTGCGCTGGGTGACCAGGCTGCGGGCGGCGAGGTTCGGGACGTACCCCAGCTCCTCGACGGCCCGGCGGACCGCCTGCTGGATCGGTTCGGCGACGGTGGTGGAGCCGTTCACCACCCGGGAGACCGTGGCCCGGGACACCCCCGCCCGTCTCGCCACCGCCTCCAGGGTCGGTCGCTGCGCCGTCGTCATCCCCGTCACCACCACCTCGTCACAGCCCGTTCCGGGAGATCACCTCCTGGTACCAACGGGCACTCTCCTTCGGTGTGCGCCGCTGGGTCAGGTAGTCGACGTGGACGATCCCGAACCGCTTCCGGTAGCCCTCGGCCCATTCGAAGTTGTCCAGCAACGACCATACGAGATAACCGCGCAGGTCGACGCCGCGGGCGACGGCGTCGTGCGCGGCGCGCAGGTGCCCGTGGAGGTAGGCGATCCGGTCGGTGTCCGCCACCCGGCCGGTCCCGTCGATGCGATCCGGTACGCGGCGGTGGCCGCCCCCCGGACGAAGCCCTCCGGGAACCGAAGCTCGGTCATGCCTTCACGGCGCCTTCCATGATCCCGCCGATGATCTGGCGGCCGAACGCGACGAACACCAGCAGCAGGGGCAGGGTGGCGATGGCCGTCCCGGTGAACACCTGCGACATGTCCTGGTAGTAGCCGTCGGACAGGGCCCGCAGCGACAGTTGCACGGTCGGGTTCTCCGGATCGTTGAGCACCGCGTACGGCCACAGGAAGTCGTTCCAGGTGGTCATGAAGGTGAGCAGGCCCAGCACGGCGGCGGCCGGGCGCAGCGCCGGCAGCACCACGTTCCAGTAGATCCGCGCGGTGTTGCAGCCGTCCATCCGCGCGGCCTCGATCAGCTCGGTGCTGACGGCCTGGCCCGCGTACTGGCGCATCATGAACACGCCGAACCCGGTGACCAGCGCGGGCACGATGACCGCCGGCAGCCGGTCGTTCCAGTTCAGCTTCGTCATCAACAGGTACAGCGGGATCACGCCGAGCTGGGTGGGCACCATCATGGTGGCCACGATGACCAGCAGCAGCGCGTTGCGCCCCCGGAAGCGCAGCTTGGCGAAGGCGAACCCGGCCAGGGTGGAGAAGAAGACCACGGAGACGGTGACCGTGCCGGCCACGATCGCCGAGTTGACCAGCCCGGTGAGGAAGTACGCGTCGGTGTTGGTGAACAGCCGGGCGATGTTGGCCCCGAGGTTGCCACCGGGGGTGAGCGGCGGCGGGACCTGGCCCATCGCGTCGCTCGTCCGGCTGGCCACCACGAACATCCAGTAGATCGGGAAGATCGACATCAGGGCGGTGACGGCCAGCGCCAGGTAGGTGAGCCGGCCGGCGGACCAGAGGCGGGTCATCGGGGGTCCTCCTTGCGCGCGCCGCCGCCGAGCCGGCGGAGGAGCAGGACGTTGACGGCCGCGACCACCGCGATGAGCGCGAAGAGCAGCCAGGCGATCGCCGAGCCGTAGCCGAAGTTGTAGTGCGGCGCGAAGGCGTTCTCGAACATGTACATGGTCACGGTCTGCGACTCGCGCAGCGGCCCGCCCCGGATCGCGTTGGTGCCCGAGTTGAACAGGCGGGGTTCGGTGAAGAGCTGGAGGCCGCCGATGGTGGAGATGATGACCGCGAAGATGATCGTGGGCTTGAGCAGCGGCACGGTGATCGACCAGAACTGCCGGGCCCGGCCGGCGCCGTCGATGGCCGCGGACTCGTAGAGGTCGCGCGGGATGGCCTGCATGGCGGCCAGGAAGATCAGGGCGTTGTAGCCGGTCCACCGCCAGTCGACCATGGCGGAGATGGCCACCCAGGAGGCGAGCCGGTTGGCCTTCCAGTCGATCGCGTCGACGCCGACGTGGTCGAGCAGCCAGTTGATCATGCCGAAGTCGCGGCCGAAGAGCACCGCGAAGACGATCGCCACCGCGGCCGTCGACGTGACGTTCGGGATCAGCACCGCCATCCGCCAGGTGGTCCGGGCCCGGAGCCGCCGGTTGAGCAGGTTGGCCAGCCAGAGCGCGAGCAGCAGCTGCGGGACCGTGGAGATGACGAAGATGCCCAGGGTGTTGACGACCGAGTGCCAGAAGTCCGGGTCGGCCAGCAACTCGCTGTAGTTGTCGAGCCCGACGAACGGGTGGTCGGCGCCGAGCAGGTCCCAGTCGTGCAGCGAGACCCAGAAGGTGTAGGCCAGCGGGTAGATCCCGAAGACCCCGAAGAGCAGGAAGAACGGGGCGATGTACAGGTAGGGCGAGTACCTCGTGTCGAACCGGCTGAGCCGGACGCCCCGGGAGGGGCGGGTGGTGCCGGGCGCCGGTGCGACCGGCGGGCGGGCGTCGAGTTGGACTGCCATGGCCCGGGACTCCTTTCGGCCGTGCGGGCGGCACCCCGTCGACCGGGTACCGCCCGCACGCCTGGCTCGGGTTACTTGGCAGCGGCCTTCTTGGCGTTTCCGACCGCGTCGGCCCAGCCCTGCTCCGGGCTGCGCTTGCCCAGCTCCACCGAGCGGACGGCGTTCTCCACCTCGGTGCGGACGGCCTGGTTCTTCGGGCCCATGTAGACCGGCTTCAGGCTCTTGGCGCCCTCGGCGAAGATCCTGCCGACCGGTGCCGTCGAGAAGTACGCGTTCGTCGAGTCGACGATGGCCGGGTCCGCAAGCGCCTGCGGCGAGGAGGGCAGCGGGCCCTTGGCCTTGAACGCGCCGATCTGGCCCTTGGCGCTGGTCAGGAACTTCGCCAGCTCGATCGCCTCGGCCTGGTGCTTGCCCTGCTTCGGCACCGCGAGGAAGGAGCCGCCCCAGTTGCCGCCGTTGCCGGGGACCTGGGCGATGTCCCACTTGCCCTTGGCTCCCGGGCCGGCGTTGCCCTCGATGACCCCGGTCATCCAGGCCGGGCAGGCGATGGTGGCGAACTTCGACTGCTTGAACGCGGAGACCCACTCCTCCGACCACGACCCGTACCGGCCGGACAGGCCGGAGTCGATGATGTCCATGGTGGTGTCGTACGCCTGCCGGACCGCCGGGTTGCTGTCGACGACCAGCTTGTCGCCGGTGTCGTAGTAGCTGTAGCCGGTGGTGTTGCCGGCGGTCTGGAGCAGGATGGTGTTGAACGTGTTGGTCGCGGCGTCGAGGAACGAGGCGCCCGTTTTCTTCGCCGTGAACTGCTCGCCGACCTTTATGTAGTCCGGCCAGGTGGGCCAGAGCTTCGAGACGGCCTCGCGGTCGGTGGGCAGCCCGGCCTTGGCGAACAGGTCCTTGCGGTAGCACATGGCCATGCCGCCGACGTCGGTGCCGAGGCCGATGAGCTGCTTGCCGTCGGCGGTGAGCCCCTGGTTCCACTTCCAGTCGAGGAAGTTGCCCTTCAGGTCGGCGGCGCCGTGGTCCAGCAGGTTCACGAAGTTCTGCGGGTTGGCCTTGTACTCGACGAGCAGGCCCTCCTCGATGGCGACGATGTCGCCCGCGCCCTTGCCCGCGGCGAGCCACTGGGTGAGCTTCGGCGAGTACTCGTCCAGGTTGCTGCCGGTGCCCCGCTCGACGATCTTCACGTCGGGGTGGCTGGCCATGTACTCCTTGTAGAGCTCGTCGTAGCCGAACTGGCCGAAGACGTCGACGGTGAGCGTGACCGGGCCGCCGGCGGCGGCCTCGTCGTCACCGCCCGCGCAGGCGGTGGCGCCCAGCAGGGCGGTGGTGGCGACCAGGGCCACCGCGGCCAGGCGGCGGCGGGTGAAGGTGACCATCTCTTATCTGACCCCTCTAGGTGTATCGGGTGGTGGCGGGCGGTTCCGGTACTTAGAGAGCGCTCTCACGACAGGGTGGTGGCTGCCCCGGACCGTGTCAAGAGAGCGCTCTCAGGGCGTCCGGAAAAAGGCGGAGAGTGGCGCTCCGGTGGGAAACGCCGCGCTCCGCCCGATGTCCGCACGACCCCCCGGCGGGGTCAGCCCACCCGCAGCCCGTCGAGCAGCCGGCGGTCGCCGGCCACCCCGAGGGCGTCGAAACTGATCCGGCCCATCACCGCCAGCAGCAGGTCACTGGCGGTGCCGGTGATCTGCGCCCGGGCGTGGTGCTCGTCGTGGTCGAGGATCGTCGCGGTGTCCAGCAGGGCCATCCCCTCGCCGCGCAGCCGCAGGTACCACTCCTGGGCGGCGTCGGTCGCGGTCAGCTGGATCACCCCGTGCCACTGGCCGGGCTGGATCCGCCGGCCCGCCGGCAGCCAGGTGTCCAGCACCTCGCTCACCCCGTCGGCCGCGAGCTTGGCCTCGATCGGCTCACCCGCGCCGATGGCGAGCTGGGCGTCCCAGCGGTGCACCGCGGTCTCGTGCGCCATCCGGCGCGGCCAGAACGCCGCCTTCTTCGGCTGCGGGGCGAAGTTCCACGCCGGAGTCTCCGGGTCCAGCCCCTCGAAGAGCGCCATGAGCCGCTCGTACTCCTGGCCGTACCACTGGGCCGGGGTGAGGCCGGCCGGCGGCTCCGGGTCGTGCCGCTCCGGGCGGCTGGCCGTGCCGGCGGTCACGACGGTGCGCGCCCAGACGTAGACCCGGGTGAGGTGGTGGCCGAGGTCGGCGACCGTCCAGCCGGGACAGGACAGCACCGGTGTGTCGGGGGGTGCCTCCGCGACGGCGGCGGCGAAGGCGGGACCCTCCGTCCGCAACGCGCCGATCCAGAAGTCCTTCGTGCCGTGCAGTCTGCTCATCGCAATCCTCCCGGGGGTGACCGGGCCACCAGTGGGTGCCGCGGCTACCCCTCAGCCTAGGGTGAGAGGCGTGTCAGACGTCTACGCCGAACCGACGACCGGAGCCCACCCGACCGACCCGGCCACCCTGGCGCGCCACACGACGCTGCGCCTCGGCGGCCCCGCCGGGCGGCTGGAGATCGCCACCAGCGCCGACGAGATCGTCCGGAAGGTCCAGGAGGCTGAGGCGCGGGAGCAGGCCGTCCTGCTGCTGGCCGGCGGCAGCAACGTGGTGATCGGCGACCAGGGCTTCCCGGGCGCCGTCGTGCTGATCCGCTCCCGGGGCTTCCAGGTGGTCGCCGAGGACACCGACACCGTCACGGTACGCGTCGAGGCCGGCGAGCCCTGGGACGACCTGGTCGCCGCCACCGTCGAGCGCGGCTGGTCGGGGCTGGAGTGCCTCTCCGGCATTCCCGGCTCGGCCGGCGCGACCCCGATCCAGAACGTCGGCGCGTACGGCCAGGAGGTGGCCGAGACGATCACCGCCGTGGAGGCGTACGACCGCACCCGGCGCACGGTGGTCCGCATCCCGGCGGCGGACTGCGGGTTCGCCTACCGGGGCAGCATCTTCAAGTACAGCGACCGCTGGGTGGTGCTCTCGGTCGACTTCCGGCTCACCCGCTCCCCGCTCTCCGGCCCGGTGCGCTACGCCGAGCTGGCCCGCGCGCTCGGCGTCGAGGTCGGCGACCGGGTGCCGCTGGCGGACGCCCGGGCCACCGTGCGGCGGCTGCGCGCCGGCAAGGGCATGGTGCTCGACCCGCGGGACCCGGACACCTGGTCGGTGGGCTCGTTCTTCACGAACCCGGTGCTGGAGCCGGAGGCGTACGAGCGGCTGCGGGAGCGTGCCGTCGACCTGGGCGAGCCGCCGTCCTGGCCGTGCCCGGGGGACATGGTCAAGGTGAGCGCGGCCTGGCTGATCGACCGGGCCGGCTTCGGCAAGGGCTACACCGGCCCCGAGGGCGTCGCCATCTCCACCAAGCACACCCTCGCCCTCACGAACCGCACCGGCACGGCCAGCACGGCGTCCCTGATCGCGCTGGCCCGCGAGATCCGCGACGGCGTGCAAACCCGCCTCGGCGTAACGCTCCACCCCGAACCCGTCCTGATCAACTGCGCCATCTGACCCCTCGGTCGCGTTGATCAAGAAGTTTGCGTCTGGAGAGGCCGTGGTTTCGACGCAAACTTCTTGATCAACTGGGCGGGGTGGGGGCGATGGCGGGCCAGGGGAGGGTGAGTTCGCCCAGGCGCCAGCGGTGTGGGCGGTCCAGGACGGGCCAGCCGGATTCCTTGACGGCGGCGACGGTTCTCGTCCAGCGGTCGCGGGGGCCGAAGGGGGCGTAGCCGGCGGTGGAGTGCCACGCGCTCTCCAGGGCCTGGATCAGGTCGTGGATCGGTTCGCCGGGAACGTTGCGGTGGATGAGCGCCTTGGGCAGCCGCTCCGCGAGCTGGGCCGGGCTCGCCAGGGTGGTGAGCTTCGCGGCCAGGGTCAGCGTGCGCGGGCCGGTGGCGTCGAGCAGCACCCAGGCGCCGAGCCGGCCCAACTCGTCACAGGTGCCCTCGACCAGCAGCCCGCCCGGGGCGAGCCGCCCGGTGACCGTACGCCAGGCGTCGGCCACCTCGCTCTCGTCGTACTGGCGCAGCACGTTGAACGCGCGCACCAGGGCGGGGCGCAGCCCGGCCAGCTCGAAGCCGCCCCGGGCGAAGGTGAGCCCGGGCGGGTCGGCGGCCGGCTGGGCGGCGGCCACGCGTACCGGATCGATCTCCAGCCCGACCACCCGGACGTCGGCGCGGACCGCGGCCGCCAGCCGGGCGCGCAGCTCGACGGCGGTCACCGGGGTGGCGCCGTAGCCCAGGTCGACCACGACCGGGTCGGCGGCGGCGCGCAGCGCGTCGCCGCAGGTCGCGGCGATCCAGTTGTCGACCCGCCGGAGCCGGTTCGGATTCGTCGTGCCCCGGGTGACGAACCCGAGCGGCCGGACCATCAGCACCATCCCCGTTCACGACTGCGGGGCTCGCAGACCCGGCTCAGTCCTCGCGCTTCACGATGGTCCGGTGCACCTTGTGCTGGGCGGCCTGGGCCAGCGGGCGGACCACGAGCTGGTCGATGTTGACGTGGTGCGGGCGGGTCGCGCACCAGGCGACGCAGTCGGCCACGTCCTCGGCGACCAGCGGTTCGGCCACCCCGGCGTAGACGGCGGCGGCCCGGTCGGCGTCGCCGCCGAAGCGGACCAGGCCGAACTCCTCGGTCCGAACCATGCCGGGGTCGATCTCGATGACCCGGACCGGCCGGCCGCACAGCTCCAGCCGCAGCGTGCCGGCGATCGCGGTCTGCGCGTGCTTGGCCGCCGTGTAGCCGCCGCCGCCCTCGTAGACGACGTGCCCGGCGGTGGAGCTCACGATCACGATCGTGCCGGCGCCGGAGGACTCCAGCGCGGGCAGCAGCGCCTTGGTGACCCGGAGCGTGCCGAGCACGTTGACGTCGTACATCCACTGCCAGTCGCCGACGTCGGCGGACTCCACCGGATCGAGGCCGCGCGCCCCACCGGCGTTGTTCACCAGCAGGGTGACCGGGCCGGGCGCGGCGGCGGCCGCGGCGGCCAGGCCGGCGACCGACTCCTCCGAGGTCACGTCGCACTCCACCGCGGTGGCCGCGCCGCCGGCCGCCTCGATCTCGGCGACCAGGCCGGCCAGCCGGTCGGTACGCCGCGCGGCGGCGAGCACGTGGAAACCCTCGGCGGCCAGCCGGCGGGCGGTGGCCGCGCCGATCCCGCTGGACGCCCCGGTGACGATGGCGACTGAGCTCATCCGGTCATTCTCACCCGGCGCCCCGCTCGGCGCGGTGATGAGGTCCGTCACGCCGGGGACCCGCCGCGAGGCATTTCCGAAGCCCGATGGGGAAGATGACATCCGGCGCGGAGGTTGACCGAGAAGCGCCGGTCGTGCGCGACGGCATCAACCGTGACAGAGGGAGCGGACGTGGCGGATTTGCACACCGGTGTCGGTCGTCAGCGAGGTGCCCTGCCGTGGCCGCGGCCGCGCCGGATCGCCACCCTCTCCGTGCACACGTCGCCGCTGCACCAGCCCGGCACGGGCGACGCCGGCGGCATGAACGTCTACATCCTGGAGATCGCCCGGCGGCTGGCCGAGGCCGACGTCGAGGTGGAGATCTTCACCCGGGCCACCTCCGGCGACCTGCCGCCGGTGGTCGAGATGGCGCCCGGGGTGAGCGTCCGGCACGTCACGGCCGGCCCCCTGGAAGGGCTGACCAAGGAGGAGCTGCCCGGCCAGCTCTGCGCCTTCACGGCCGGGGTGCTCCGCGCCGAGGCGGCCCGCCCGCCGGGCCACTACGACCTGATCCACTCGCACTACTGGCTCTCCGGTCAGGTGGGCTGGCTGGCCAAGGAGCGCTGGGGCGTGCCGCTGGTGCACACCGCACACACCCTGGCCAAGGTCAAGAACGCCCAGCTCGCCGCCGGTGACCGGCCCGAGCCCAAGGCGCGCGTCATCGGCGAGGAGCAGGTGGTCGCCGAGTCCGACCGGCTGGTCGCCAACACCCGGGTCGAGGCCCGCGACCTGATCGACAGGTACGACGCCGAGCCGACCCGGGTGGCCGTGGTGGAGCCCGGCGTGGACCTCGACCGCTTCCGTCCGGCCCGCGGCGACCGGGACGCGGCGATGCTGGCGGCCCGCCGCCGCCTCGGCCTGCCGGCCGGCGGCTACGTGGTGGCCTTCGTCGGCCGGATTCAGCCGCTCAAGGCCCCGGACGTGCTGATCCGGGCGGTCGCGGCGTTGCGCGAGCGGGAGCCCGCGCTCGCCGACGAGGTGACCGTGGTGATCTGCGGGGGCCCGAGCGGCACCGGGCTGGACCGGCCCACCGCCCTCATCGAGCTGGCCGGCTCGCTCGGCGTCGCCGACCGGGTGCGGTTCCTCCCGCCACAGACCGGCGACGACCTGCCCGCCCTCTACCGCGCGGCCGACCTGGTCGCGGTTCCCTCGCACAACGAGTCGTTCGGGCTGGTCGCGCTGGAGGCCCAGGCGTGCGGCACGCCGGTGCTGGCCGCCGCCGTGGGCGGGCTGGTCACCGCCGTCCGGGACGGCGTCAGCGGGGTGCTCATCGACGGCCACGACCCGGTCGACTGGGCCCGTACGCTGGCCCGCCTGCTGCCCGAGCGGCGGCGCCGGGCCACCCTGGCCCGGGGCGCCGAGCGGCACGCCCGGGACTTCTCCTGGAACCGCACGGTCTCCGGCCTGCTCGCCGTCTACGGCGAGGCGATGGCCGAGCACCGGGTGCGGCTGGCCGGCCGGCTCGGCGACCCCGCCCTCACCTGTTCCTGGTGAGCGCCGCCGTGCCCGGCGGCCTCCGGTGGTGCGCCGTAAAGTGGGTGCGATGAGCCGCAGGAGTGAGGTCGCCGCGCTGATCGAGGCCGTCTGCGTCGAGCGCGAGCTGGAGTGGGAGTCCACCGGCGAGACGTCGTACGCGGTCACCCTGCCCGGCACCCACAAGCTCAAGACGATCTGCAACCTGATCGTCGGTGAGCACGCGTTGCGGGTCGAGGCGTTCGTGATGCGCCAGCCCGACGAGCGCCGCGAGGAGCTGTGGGCGTGGCTGCTCCAGCGCAACGCCCGGATGTACGGGGTGTCGTTCTCCATCGACGCGGTCGGCGACGTCTACCTGACCGGGCGGGTCAACCTGGCCGGGGTGGACTCCGACGAGCTGGACCGCCTGCTCGGCTCCGTGCTGACCTACGCCGACGAGTCCTTCGACAGCATGCTGGAGATCGGCTTCGGCACCGCCATCCGCCGGGAGTGGGAGTGGCGGGTCAAGCGGGGTGAGTCGACGGCCAACCTGGCCGCGTTCGCCCACCTCTTCGAGCCCTCGGCGCGGGCCGGGTCGGCCGCCGGAGGTTCGGACCCCTCCTGACGGGTATGCCGCACCGCGCGGTGCGGCACTGGGACCCACCGCGTGCCGAGGACGGACTGTCGAGGAGCGTGTCCCATGGCTCAGCGCAACAGCTCAAGTCGCGGCACGACTGCGACCAAACGCAAGCCGGGCAACCAGACGGCGAACACCCCGGGCATCAACGAATCCGAGATCTCCCGGATGAAGGTCGACGACATCCGGGGTCAGCTGCGCCGGCGCGGGGTCTCGGGGATCTCGGCCATGCGCAAGCCGGACCTGGTGAAGACCATGGTCCGGACGCTGCGGTCCGAGCAGGGCGGGGCGGCCCGGAAGAGCACCGGCCCGGCCGGCCGCCCGTCGGCGACGAAGAAGACGGCCGCGGCGAAGAAGACGACCGCGGCGCGCCGGACCGCGCCGTCGCGGGCCAAGGCCGCGCCGGCCGCGAAGGCCACCGGCGCCCGCGCGAAGGCGGCCCCGGCGAAGAAGACGGCGGGCACTCGGGCGAAGGCGGCCCCCGCGCGGAAGACGGCGGGTGCCCGGGCGAAGGCCGCGCCCGCGAAGAAGACGGCGGGCGCTCGCGCCAAGGCGGCACCGGCGAAGAAGGCGGCGGGCACCCGGGCGAAGGCCGCGCCCGCGCGGAAGGCCGCGGGTGCCCGGGCGGTGCCGGCGAAGAGGGCGGCCGGCACCCGGGCGAAGGCGGCCCCGGCGCGGAAGGCGGCGGCCGCTCCAGGGCCGGCCCTGGCACGGGGTACGGCCGCGACGACCACCCAGATCCGGAGCGGGCGGTCGGCGTCCCGGTCGGTGGGTTCGTCCCAGCAGATCATGTCTCTGGACGATCGTCCCGAACGTCCCGGGCGGAGCCTGGTGACGACCAACCACGAGGTCATCCAGCGGTGGGCCCGGGCTCGCAACGCCAAGCCGGCCACGATCGCGGGCACCGAGCGCGACGACCGCCCCGGCGTGCTGACCTTCAACATCCCCGGATACCGGGAGAGCAGCCGGATCCGCGAGGTCAGCTGGGACGACTGGTTCCGGACGTTCGACCTGCGCGGCCTGAACCTGATCTACCAGGAGCAGATGCGGGACGGCCGGCAGAGCAACTTCTTCCGGACCGAGAACCCGAATCGCGAGGACGGCTGAGGTTTAGGGGAATGGCCGACGGGGATTCGCTTGTTGGCCAGGGAAGAGACCGGAGCAGGGACAGCCGGGTTTCCGACACGGGTGCTGTGACGGGTAAGACAGCGATCCGGGTTGAATCCGGAATCCGGGCGAACTAACTTTATTGCACCGCGCCACGCTTGGAATCGTTCGGGGGAGCGGCGGATCGATCAGATCCGCGCAAGCGAGGTGCGAGGGATCGGGTGGAGTTCACCGTTGGGGGACGGTGCCACCCGTGGACCGGCGGCGCGAGCGGGCGACGCTTACGGGGGTGAGGGTCGCCCGCCGCCGCCGGGCGTACGGTGCGAGCGCCCATCACGACGGGGGTCGTGGTGGGCGCTCGAGCCGTTTCCGGGGACGTTCAGTGCCCCGCCGACACCGTCTCCGACCGCTGCGCCGCGGCCCGCAGCGCGGCCACCCGGCGCTCCCGGGGCGGCCCGGCGAGCAGGTGACCGGCCGCCGCGACCAGGCCCAGGGCGCCCACCACCAGCCAGTGCCGCTCGCCGAGATGCTGGAGGCTGAGCCCGCCCAGCGCCGGCGCCACGAAGGACGCGGCCGGGAAGGTCAGGTAGAACACCGACTGGTAGCGGGCGCGCAGCTCGGGTGGGGCGAGATCCGCGTTGATCTGCGCGTTCGGCGGCGCGGCGAGCATCTGGCCGACCGTCCAGACGACCGCTGCGCCCAGGTAGAGCGGCAGTCCGTCGGCCACGGTCAGCGCCCCGAAGCCGAGCGCCATCAGCCCGGTGGAGACGGCCAGCACGGTCGACTTCCGGTAGGGCTCGATGAGCCGGGGCACGAAGAGCTGCCCGACCACGATCAGCGCGCCGCCGAGCGCCACCACCAGCCCGTACGCCGAGGGGCGCAGGCCGTCGGTCCGCATCGCCAGCGGCATGATCGTCGAGGTCTGCATGGTGAGCACGGCCAGCAGGAAGGTCAGCCCGACGAAGGTCAGGAAGGTGCGGTCGGTCAGCGCGGTGTGCAGACCGGGTCGCCGGCCCGCCACCGCGCGCAGGGTGACCGCCGGGCGGCGGGTCAGGGTCTCCGGCACCTTCAGCGCGATGACCACGGCGGCCGCCAGGGTCGCCGCGGCGTCGACCAGGAACAGCGCCAGGAAGCTGGCCTCGGCCAGCACCCCGGCCAGCAGCGAGGCCACCGCCATGCCCAGGTTGAACGCCCAGAACTGCAGGTTGAACGCGCGCGAGCGGCGGGCCTCGGGCACCACGTCCACGATGGCGGCGACGAACGCCGGGCTGGGCATGGAGTGCGCCAACCCGACGAGCGCGGCCAGTACGGCGATCACCGCCAGGTGCCGGCTGAACGCCAGCGCCACCATCAGGCCGGCCGCGGCCAGGTGGGCGGCGAGCAGGGTGGACCGCCGGCCCCACCGGTCGGCCAGCACCCCGCCGAGCAGCGTGCCGGCCGCGCCACCGGCCCCGTACGCCCCGACCACCAGGCCGGCGAGCGACGGCGAGGCGCCCCGCGCGGCGGTCAGGTAGAGCGACAGGAACAGCATGGCGAAGGCGCCGGC